>JAAYSH010000005.1 GCA_012518415.1 Erysipelotrichaceae bacterium
GGGTTACTAAAGGCAGATGAAAAGTATAGCGAATATATAAGTTTTGAATTTCTAACTAAAGGGGATGCATAAAATGAAACATATTAAAGATGTTGCTAATAAGTTAGGAGTTAGTGAAGAAGCGCTCGAACTTTACGGTAACTATAAAGCAAAAATTAATGTAGATAAATTAGAAAAAGGCGCACAAAAGCAAGGTAAAATTATTTTAATGACTGCAATGACTCCAACTTTAGCAGGTGAAGGGAAAACAACATGTTCAATTGGTTTGCTTGACGGGATGCGGTTAGAAGGACATGACGCGGTCGCAACTTTAAGAGAACCATCACTTGGCCCAGTATTTGGGATGAAAGGCGGTGCAACTGGGGGAGGTAAATCAACAATTATTCCCGAAGAAGAAATTAACCTTCACTTCACCGGCGATATTCACGCGCTTACAAGTAGTGTTAACTTAATCAGTGCGATTATTGGTAATCATATTTTTCAAGGCAACGAATTAAATATTGATCCAAATAATATTGTGTGGAAACGCGCGCTTGATATGAATGATCGCGCTCTTCGTGAAATTACAGTTGCAAAAGGAAAAGGTAACGGTAATCCACATGAAAGCGGATTTTTAATAACAACAGCGAGTGAGTTAATGGCGATTTTATGTCTTGCTAAAGATGAACAAGACTTCTTAAATAGAATTAGAAGAATTGTTGTAGCTTATACATATGAAGGTCAACCAATAACTGTGAACGATTTAAAAGTTTCGCATGCGGTTATGAAATTAATGAAAGAAGCGTTTAAGCCAAACATAGTTCAAACCCTCGAAGGCAACCCCGTTATTATCCATGGCGGTCCTTTTGCAAATATCGCGCATGGATGTAATTCAATTATTTCTTTAAATGCGGCAAGAAAACTTTCAGATTACGTAATTACTGAAGCAGGTTTTGGTGCAGATCTTGGTGCAGAGAAGTTTTTAAATATTACAATGCCAGCTGCGAACTTAAACTGCGACCTCGCTGTTGTGGTGGCAACGGTTCGCGCACTTAAACTGCATGGTGGAGTTGATTTTGAAGAGTTAGATACGCCAAATACTGAAGCGATGTTACTAGGAGTAAAAAATTTACAAAGACACTTAGAAAATCTGAAGAAATTTGGTGTGCCTGTCGTAGTTTGTATTAATAAATTTAGTTATGATAGTAAAGAAGAACTAGATGTTTTATTAGCATGGTGTAGTAGTAATAACTATCCTGCAGCAATCTTAGATGCATTTACTAAAGGTGGTGAAGGTGCAAGAGAGTTAAGTAGAGTAGTAGTCGATACACTTAATTCAACACCATCGAAGTATGAACGACTTTATGATCATAACCTAAATATAAAAGAAAAAATCTCGATTATTGCTAAAGAAATATATCGAGCAGATCAGGTTGAATATTCAAACGAAGCTGAAGTTCAAATTAAAAAATATATAGAGATGGGATATCACAATATTCCAATATGCATGGCAAAAACCCAGTATTCTTTTAGTGATGATCCAACATTACTAAATATTCCAATCGGACATACACTAACGATTAGAGATATTGGTTTATCTGCAGGCGCGGGCTTTTTAGTGCCAATGACAGGTGAGGTCATGATTATGCCAGGACTTAGAAAAGTTCCAAGTGCTATAAAAATGGAAGAAGAGCCATATTAATTCATACGACACAAAGCGCTTTTTGAGTAAAACTCAATGAGTTCACACAATTATTAGCGAGAATACTTAAAAGTTTACTTCCCTTTATAAATTACAAAACCATGACTATATATGTGTCCATCATGATATTTGTTACTTACTAATATATCACCGTTTACATTTATAGAAACGTCTTTATTACTTTCGTTGCTAATAAAGACGATTTTATTTTCCCCGTGTCTTTCTAGGAAAAACAAGTCGTCACTGCCATAAATTTTATAATCATAGTTATGAAGTTCTGGGTACTCGCGTAGTTTAATAATTGCTTGAAGGGTTTTAAAATACGTGGTGGAATCAAAGCGCTGATCCCATGGCATGCACCGCCGACAATCAGGATCATAGCCACCAGGAAGCGGGACCTCGCTACCATAGTAAATACAAGGAATTCCAGGGAACATCATTGTGAGTGCAAGTGCTGATAAGACTTTATCTTCATTTTCATTAACAAGTGTATAAAAGCGGTGAGTATCATGCGAATCAATTAAATTAAGCATCATTTGATTAATGTTGTCTTCATAGCGCATTAAAATATAATTTAGCCGATTAGCTAGTTGCTCTGCATCAAATTCATCATAAGCATAATAATCAAGCATAGCTTTAGTAAATGAATAATTCATAATACCATCGAACTCATTCCCGCGTAACCATACTTCACTTGCATGCCATGATTCACCAATAATTAATGCATCAGGTTTCGCGTTTTTAATTTCTCTGCGAAACCGCTGCCAAAACGCATGTGAAACTTCATCCGCGACATCAAGACGCCAGCCATCGATGTCGTATTCTTTAATATAATGAAGGCCTATGCTTATTAAATAATCTTGAACATCTTTATTTGATGTATTCCATTTTGGCATATATTTTACTTTTGAAAATGTCGCATAGTTAAGTGGATCATCACTTACATAATCATCTTCAATTATATAAAAATCATAATACTTTGAGTCTTTTCCATGTTTAATTACATCTTGGAAAAACGGATGGAAAGAAGAAGAGTGATTAAATACTGCATCTAAGACAATTCTCATTCCCCGTTTATGCAATTCATCAATTAGTCTTTTAAGTGTTTGGTTATCACCAAACATTGGATCAACATTAAAATAGTCAATTACATCATATTTATGATTCGAAACACTTTCCCAAACCGGGGTTAAGTAAATTGCATTCACACCTAAGTCTTGTAGATAATCTAATTTATCAATGATGCCTTGCAAGTCGCCGCCGGCGAATGATTTAGGTGAAGGCTTATCACCCCAGTTTAAGTTAATGTAAGTAAGATTTTTGTCTTTATTACCGATGTTAAAGCGGTCAACAAATATTTGATAAAAAACAGCGGTCTTGCTCCAATCAGGGATATTAATTAAATCGATTTTGTTTGTATAAGGAAGTTGGAAGAAATCATAGTAAGAAACAGCGAAGTCATAAGTAGAAGTAATGCCTTTTTCACTGTAGTAATAAGTATTTTCATGAATGTTAAGTTCAAAAATATAGGCAAGCCGGCTATCTTTAAGTGATAAAACGACTTCATAGTAGTTATATAAGTCATCACGATGTTTTAAAGAAAGTTTTTTTGTTGTGCGAATTTTTTGATAATCGTATTTCATACCGTAGATGAGGTTTATTTGCTTAAAGTCATCGTTTTTATCGGTACGTAAGCGAATAACAAAAGTTGTTAAGTCGCGGTTAAAACCATAAGCATATTCAGGTTTATGATAAATAGCGTGTTTATTCATATGTAAAAGTTTCTCCTTAATTTAAGTAACAAGTTTTTTTAAGTACAAATATATTATATAATAAATTATAATAAGAAAGGAATTTAGAGACGAATTACGACGTCAATAAGGGGCAAATGAATATGAAAAAAGTAACGATTAAAGATATCGCTCGTGAAGCTGGTGTTTCAACTGCGACAGTATCTTATGTCATTAATAACCGGGTTGATCAAAAAATCTCAGAAGAAACAAAGGCGAAGGTTCTTCAAATTGTAAATTTATACAACTATAAACCGACATCAAGCGCGAAAAGTTTAACACCATCTTTAACGAGGACAATCGCTGTTTATGTTGGTGAGTTCGCGGATGGGCTTGGCTCTTATAGTGAGTGGAGAGGCTTATCAATGCTTCGTGACGGGTTTGCGAAAGAAAAATATCATCTGATATTACAAGATAAAACTAACATTAAACGCTTAGATAATGTTGATGCGATTATTTGCCACGGGACAACTGTTAATTTTTTCCGTTCAATTGCTGAGTTAAATTTCGTTCCTGTTATTGCTGTTGATTTGTACGTTAATGACAATTTATTTTTCCAAATAAATTCAAATTA
>JAAYSH010000031.1 GCA_012518415.1 Erysipelotrichaceae bacterium
AAAAACTTGGGACTGAATACCATATTCTTATATACACTGGTTATTTATACGAGCACTTACTTGAAAAGGCGAAAGTTGATAAACAATTAGAAAAATTACTGCAACTTACTGATATATTAATCGATGGAAGGTTTATCCTTGCAAAACGTGACCTAACTTTAAAATTTCGCGGCTCAGATAACCAACGAATTATTGATGTAAAAAAATCACTCGCCCGCAATGAGGTTGTTATTATTAATTATGATTAAAAACTAGGCACTAGCCTAGTTTTTATTTGCCTTAAGTTTATGTAAGAATAGTAATTATTTTGTTAATCCGCTATAATAGCGCTCGGGGTTACCCCTTAGAATTGGTAGGAAAGTTTTATTAAGAATTTTATAAAAAGTTTTATTGGCGATAAGCCGTTTTATAAAGAATTACTTGCGGTCTCGCTTCCCATTGCGATCCACCAGCTTTTAGGTGGCTTAGTAAATTTACTTGATAGTGCGATGATTTCAACGTGGGCAACGGCGAATTTAGCCAAAGCAGAAATCGGCACAGGGGCAATTATGTTAGCGAATCGCTATTTTATGTCAGCGAATAATATAACAGTGATGGTTGCGGTTGCGATGAGTGTATTTATCGCGCAATTTTTTGGTGCAAAGAAAAAAGAAAATATGCAACGGTCATTTGGGATTGGAATAATGATGATTAGCATATTATATTTTGTTTTTGCAATGTTCGGTTTAATTTTTGCACCGCAAATAATTAAGTTTTTTGCAACAACAAGACAAGATGGCGCACTAATGATCGAACATGGAACGACATATTTACGAATCATCTTACTATCGTTTATTCCCCTATCATTAACAACCCCAATTGCTTTTGCCCTGCGCGGAACAAAAAAGACACTCGTACCGATGTTTGCAACTCTTGCAACAGCGACAACTAATTTTGTATTAAATATTTTGTTTATTTATGTGCTTGATTTAGGTATAAGAGGCGCTGCATATTCGACATTAATCGCGCGTTTTATTGAATTAAGTGTAATTTTAATTTATTACTTAAAAGAAAAACCTGCCTTCTACGGAAGTATTAAGCAAGTATTCTCATTTAACAAAGAAGAAGCGAAGGCTTTATTAAAATATTCAGTTCCAACAGGACTTGCGCAAGTTATAACTGAAGCAACTGTTATATTTATGTTATTTTCCTACGCCCGCATTGATGCCGGTAATTCAACTTACATAAGTGCGGTAACAATATCGCAAAGTGTTGTTGATTTAGTAGTCGCTTTTGTTGGCGGTATGGGAGTTGCAGCGTCTATTATGGTCGGAGCCAGACTTGGCGCGGATAAATTAGAAGAAGCAAAACAAAACGCAAGATGGCAACTTGGCTATGTTGCGTTTATGGGTGTATTTTCCGTAATTGTAATGATTGCAGTTATTCCTTTAATTAACTCAATTTATGGATTCACTGCCGATACGCAAGCGATTTTAGCAGTTATTATGATTGTTCAAGCACTAAGTTTACCGTTTTCATTCCTGGCGACAAATATTGTCTTTGTTACAAGGTCAGGTGGATTTGCTAAATCAGCCTTACTTATAAATAACTTACCGTATTTAGTTATTAAAATTCCTTTAGTTGTTGTTTTTATATTTATTGCTCCTGATGCTTTTACAACATCCGCATTTTATCAAACACTATTTGGTAATATCGCTGCTAGTGATGGGTTAATTATCTTTGTTTTTATTCTTGACCGCCTTGTTGAAGTTGTCCGGTTCATTATCGGTATAATTGTTTATAAAAAAGCAAACTGGGTGCAATCGTTTGCAAGTAAAAAAGAAGACAAACAACTCGTTCATCAATAGACCTAAAACTTATACAAATAAGATTAAAGAAGTTTAATCATCAAGTTTAGCTAAATGTGATTTGTATAAAGAATATACTAAGTCGGTAACTTCATCGATAGAATTTACCTGCGCATTAATAATATAATCTGCGATTTCGACTTTATCTAGCGAAAAGCGATGTTTATCTAAATTAATTCGCTCTTGAGCGAGTTTTTTATCGTCACCTCTGCTTAGCATTCTTTCATAGCGTACGCTTTCAGGACAATCGAGGTAAAAGGTGACAATTCGCGGGTTATTAAGTTCAATAAATGACTTTAACCCCATCGGTTCGACAATTAATACTTTTTCAAAACCGATATTAGCTTTCGCGGTTCCGTAGTAGTTTTCGTTGTAAATTGTCGTTTCAACAAACTTATCGTTTACTTGCATGTTTAAAAATTTTTGCTTTGTCACAAAAAAATAATCAACACCGTCTTGTTCACCGACACGCATGTTTCTTGTCGTGTGGGTAACAAATTTTTCGATGCCATACATTTCGCCTAATCTTTTGGCGACAACTGTTTTTCCTGAGGCGGATGCTCCTACTAATATAATCATTTAATTTACCTTAGTTTAATTATACCCATTATTACTTACTTTTAAACTAGACAAGCTTCATTTTAATAATTTAGTTTTTTTCGGAATAAATATATGCCTGCCTTCAACTTAATATTAAAGCCCTACTAAGGAGGAAAGATTATGAAAAAGCAAGTAAGTTTCATTACGCTTGATGCCGCGATGCGGCGGATAAGTGCGATATATAAAAGTTATTTTATTAAATTAGTCGTTGCCCGGCTTAATTTGGAGCGCAAAGAAGGAACGTTAGTAAGTAAAAATGAGTTAAGTGATGAGGGTTTACGTCATGCTTATGCTTATGTTCGCTCAATTGAAGCGATTGTAAATTCGTTTGATAAAAATGAGCAACTAATTTTATATAAAGATTATCTTGGTAGTGAACCTCCACTTTGGTGGTGTGATTATTTTTCTAGACGCGATTATTATTTGCTTAAAAAGCATAGTATTAGAAAGTTTTTAGCGGAGCTTGATACTTATGTTTAAAAGAAAGCGAAAATATTTCACAATTGGACTGCCCTTAATGCTTCTACTTTTAACAAGCGGTAAAAATGTCGCGCAAACGGGTGATAGTTATATTGATCAACTGTATTTATGGAACAGGCAATTAGTTATAAGAAATTTGAGTGTCAATCTAATTGAAAAAGACCGCCCACTTGTTATTACTGGACAGTATGTAAGCGAACTTGAAGGTGAATGTAAAATCCTCCTTTATGAGCAACAAACAGAAGATGTTAAATCAATTCGCCTTCTATCGCCTTTTACTTCAAGAATATTAGAAAAAGACAAATTATATCCTTTATATTTTTACATTCCAGCAAATACATTTTATAAAAAAACTCGGTTCCATTTAGTTATTTACAATGTTTTAGAAAAAACAAAGTCACGCGCCCTTTTGTTCGATGTCAATGTAATAGATAATCAAACACATACAATTGATTTAAATACCCCTGCGCATAAACGGATAATCAAACCTAAATCAAGAGTTACAACAACAAGTGCGAATGGGACACTAATTTATGTTCAAGAAGAAATTAGTTTGCTTAACTACCATGGCAAGCGTCATATCCCCGTATATCGCTACTTAGACTTGGAAAATTACCACATTCTTTATAGTGGACCAAAATTCGAGTACATAAACGCTACACTACTTATTCATAATGCTAGTCACTTTATGCGCTCGCTACCGACTGCAATGCCGGGGACGGTTTATATCCCCTGTACTTTACGGGCAAATAACCAAAACGTTGTAAATATTACTCCAAAACCGATGTATTTACACCCACTCACATGGGGGCTTTCTTTAACCCGAAGCAGTGCCTTCAGCGAACCGACCCAACAAATATTCATGCCGAAAAATACATTTGACCAAGGTAAAGAAACTCGAGTGACACTACAAATTGTTGGCTTTGGAGCGAACAAAATTACTTTAAATATTGAAACGCTTTACACCTTTTCCAAGCCAATTGTTGGCGATATCCAAAACGGGGTCGTCCATATAACAACAAGCCGGCTGCCCATTTTAGAAGTTGGGACAACACTTGAGGAGGTAAAAACAAATGCTTAATTGGTTTCTTGGCTTTATATTGCTTATAAGCATGGTAAGCGGCTTTAATTACTCATATAAATTAACTGGTATCGAAAGAACATTTTTATCACTTAGTGGTGGAGTCATTGAAAGCGGTCTAATTAATATGGAACACACAAGTAATAATGTTTATTTTTATAAACCAAAGCTAGAAGCGAATGTTAAAACATACTTAAGTGAAGAATTAAGTCGCTACTGCGATACGTATAAAATAAGTTTTTACTATTTTGATGCGGAAACACTCGAACCATGTCTTAATAGTTGCACAGGTGTCCAAATTCGTCTTGTTATAAATTTGAGTCCGTTTCCTAATTATGACCAAACATATAATTACACAATTAATAAGGGTAACTAAGATGAATAATGAACGGCTTGAACAATTTATTAAATCATCCTTTTTAAGTCCTTTGCTCGATGATCCAGATATTAGCGATATAACTTATAATGGCGAGGATATATATTATTTACACCGATATTACGGAAGAAGTAAATCTACAGTAAACATTACTCAAACAGAAGCATATGAATTTTTAAGACACATCGCAAACTTAAGTGAAGTCCAGTGGAGTGTTAGAAGCCCCTATCTTGATGTTTCAGTTGGATCGATGCGAATTAATGGTGTATTCACCTCGATTGGAAGATATAAATTCTCAAAAACCCCTACATTCGCCTTGCGAATTACAAAAGATAGCATTATCGATTATGAAAAAGACCAGCATATGCCTCATAAATTATTACAACTTCTTAAATTAATGCTTCAACTTGACCGCTCAATTATTATCGCAGGTGCGACTAGCTCAGGTAAAACAGAATTGCAAAAGTACTTAATTAGTCAATTACCAAAAGCAACGCGCATCATTGTTATTGACAACTTACAAGAACTCGAATGTATAAGAAACGAAAAACTTGACCTAACACTTTGGCAAATGCAAGAAGGCGGAGAAGCTAGTTATGCGGATTTAATAAAAAACGCACTTAGGGCAAATCCCGACTGGTTAATTATGGCCGAAGCAAGAGGTAAGGAAATGTTAGATGGATTAAACTGTGCGATGAGCGGCCATCCGCTTATTATGACCTTGCATAGTTTACATATCGAAGCGGTTAGCTCAAGAATGACCAGAATGGTATTAAGTAGTGATAAGAATCTCGATTACGATATCGTTTTTACCGATATTATTCATCATTTCCCTTTTATTATTTACTGTAAAAAAATAACAACAGGTAGTAATGAAATTATTCGCATCGTTAGTGATGTTGGCGTATATGAAGATGGCGTTTTCCACCTTATTTACTCTAAAAAACAAACTGATGAATATTATGAAATCCCTAAGAAACTATTAGCAAAACTCGCTCAATTTGATGATGAAATCATAAAGAAATGGGAGGATAAAAAATGACTACCTTAATCATTGCGTTTAGTATTTTAACCATAGTTATCGGTGCGCTTTCATTTTTTATGAGCGAATCGCTAGTTATAGCCTTAATTACTAGCACTATAACAATTATTTATGTTTTTGGCGTTGCGGGAAAGCGTATTCAAAAAAGCCAAGCGCAAATAAGTAATACGCGTCAGTGTTATGCATTTATCAATCAATTTATTATTACTCTTAGCGTTCATGAAAGTATAAGTGCGACATATAATCATCTCCAAGAACAGTGGCCGCCGGGAGTTAGAAAACACCTTGATGATAGCGGCATTCTTGATCCATTTCAAAACCTAATTAGCCTGCAAAACTATTTTACCAGCAAGTTATATCGCGTATTTTTAGACTTACTTAACATTTACAAAAGTGAAGGTGGTGACATTATTAAAATTAGCGATTATTTACTTGCCCAAGTCCGCCTTGGTGGTGAAGTAATTGAAAACTTACTTACACTTGTAAAAAAGAAATTCGCAGAAATTAGTTCGTTATGGATTATGAGCTTTATTGTCTTAATTGCCGCAAAATATGCGATTGGGGACATATATGAAATTATGATTAAGAATCCAATCTTTTTAGTATTTATCGTTGGTTATTTTTTAATCTTCCTCTTTGCATTTCATTTATTTCTTAATCAATTTTATACGCTAAGTATGGAGGTGAACAATAATGAAGTTTAAGCAAATGCTCGAAGAATTACACATAAAAAAAGAACGAGCATTAATTACGCAAATTATTATGTTTGTTATTCCGCTAGTAAGCAGCATTATTATATTTTACTTTTTACGGATTAATTCTTTACTAACTTTGTCACTACTAGGTCCAATTGGAGTGTTGTATTACCGTCATAAAATCTCTAACAAATATAGTCAATTGCAACTTGAATATGAACAAGAGTTTATTAACGGGATGAATTATCTTCGGATTTACTTAAGTAACGGGACGAACGTTTATTCTTCGTTTCAAATCTTGAGCCAACACTTAAAACCATGGTTTAAAAGCAAGGTCGAAGAAATGCTTGCAAGAATTGATGAAGATAAAAGTATCAGTCCTTATATTAAACTTGCAAACTATTTTCAAAATCCATTGATTGAAGAAATTATGATTGCAATTTTCCAATTAAACGAAAGTGGTAATTCACTTAGTGATATGTGGCAGTTTAATCACTTATTTATGCGCTACGAGCAAAGTATGCAGGAGTTAAAAGCAGCAAAAACACTTGCCTATTACGAACGGGTGGCTATGCTGCCGTTATTTGCAAGCGGACTACTTATTGTCGGAGTGTCAATTGGAATTATTACAGTAATAGGAGACATGATTCATGGGTTATAAATTCGCATTTATGCTTTCACTTATATTTGTTGTACAAATTATGCTTTTAGGTGGCGATATTGTTAATGTTCAAGCGATATATGGTCAACTTGACGCTTTAAGTATGAGTGTTAATCAACTTATAGCGCGGCAAGGGAAAATTACACCTTCGGTTGAAGAACTAGTCGCATCATATGATGCAGAAATAAACTGTGTTCCTGGATACTGCATGACTTTATTTGGCTCGACATATAAGTACGAGATTACCAAAGCATATACGCCACTAATAATGGCGAAAGAAAGCATGACAATCAAAGTAAGCCGTGCTGTTGTCATTGGCTACTATAACTAAGTTAGAAAGGAGGGAAACTAATGGGTGAATTAAAAGGGCAATTACTAGCAGTTTTAGCTGTTGTTGTCGCTTTTGGCGCAATCGCGGCAATTACAAAAACACTGTTATCGGACACTGCTGAAGAAATTCAACAAAAGATGAATGAAGCCGAGAGTGATTTGTATGGTTCGCAAGCTGAAATCCAATTTCTAAACTATTTTTAATCTTTTAAAGGCTAGTGACTCCGCATCTATTTGCGGAGTTTCTTTCTTGACATTAACCGATTATTCGCTAATATTAATTTACTACGAAAGAAGAGGTGAACTTTATGAGTAATGATGTCTTGAAGAAAATTGAAGCTGTCTTCTTAGAGACAATTAAAAGAGACAGCATTGATTTAGATGAAGAATTAAAAAATTTAGGACTTGATTCGCTTGATTTAGTCGAAATTATGATGGAATTAGAAGAAGAGTTTTCCATTGAATTTACTAATGATGAAATGATGTCATTTGAAAAAGTTGGTGACGTCTACGAAGCAATCAAACAAAAAATATAGAAAGTTTCATATTTTAATTGCAACGGAGGCGCTTGTGTGGTATATTTCATTTTGCGCCTACTTGCCTAGTTAGCTCAGCGGTAGAGCAACCGGCTGTTAACCGGTAGGTCAAAGGTTCGAATCCTTTACTGGGCGCCAGCCGGCCCGTTGGAGAAGCGGTTAACTCACATGCCTTTCACGCATGCACGCATGGGTTCGAATCCCATACGGGTCGCCATTAGATTAATAAACGCTGTCTGAAAAGATGGCGTTTTTTATTGTAAAGAACTAGAGTATATCAATGATAAATATAATGAATGGATTTAGAAATAATAATAATTAGTACAATAGTTTTATATATAGTAAAAAATAAATGAAAAGTTTCAAAAAAAAACGAATTGGTTAAAGTTAAATGATGCGGTTTGAGCGAAGATATCGCAAAATATGTTGGACAAAGTTGCAAAATTGCACAAAAAACATATTTACTTTTTGAAATTTTACAATTCAAAAAAGGGCCAAAACTGGGCTCTTTTTTAAATTAAAATTGCAAAACTACGTTGTTTTTAAATTGTTCATTTAAAAACCCCATCAAAACCCCTTTGTTTTATATTGAAAAGGAAAAAGTTGTAAATTTCGAAAAACTTAGTTTTTGCTACAAAAATCGCAATAAATCCGCTATAATATAGTCAAAAGGAGGGGAAAATATGCGTTATCATCAATACTTAAAATCACCAATTGGCTACATTAAAGTTGTAGCAAATGACAAGCAAGTCTTACGTCTTTCGATTTTGAAAGGTGACACAGTTGGAAGTGACAAGAAAAATCATCTAACTCAAGAAGTTATTGAACAACTTAAAGATTACTTTTACAAAGATGCGAAGAAGTTTGATTTGCCTTATGAAATTAAAGGTAGTAAGTTTGTCAAATCTGTTTATGCCGAAGTCTTAAAAATTCCTTATGCTTCTACTCTAACTTATACAGAAGTTGCAGAAAAGCTAGGCGACCCTGATAAGGCGTCTGCAGTTGGTAAAGTAGTAGCAAAAAATAAGTTGCCAGTAATTATTCCTTGCCACCGAGTAATTAAATCAACCGGTGATGCTGGAACCTCCAGTTATGGGCAAGATAAGAAGCAATGGCTCATTGACTTCGAAGAATCATACAAATGATTTAATTGTTTAGGGTGGATTATGACATATAATCGTGAATTTAAGCGAATGGTGGCTGGCGAATTATATAATGCTAGTAATAAAGAACTAAAAAAGTTATATGATGCTGGCCAACATTTCCGCTATGAGTTTTCAAATACAAAACCAAACGAACATAGCAAACGCGAAAAAATGATCCGTGAGGTTTTTGGTAGTGTTGGCGCTAATGTGAGAATTATGCCACCACTCCATGTTGATTATGGATGCAATATTTATATTGGTGACAATTTTTACGCTAATTATGACTGTATCTTCTTAGATGTTTGTCCAATTATTATCGGCAATAACGTTATGTTTGGACCAAGAGTTGAAATATACACTGCCACTCATCCACTTGATGCTGAAGCAAGAAATTCTCAATTAGAATCAGGAAAAAAGGTTATTATCGGTAATAATGTTTGGGTTGGCGGGTCAGTAGTTATTGTTCCTGGTGTAACCATAGGGGACAATACAGTTATCGGAGCGGGATCAGTTGTCACGAAGGATATTCCAAGCAATGTCGTTGCAGCGGGAAACCCTGCGAAAGTAATCAGAAAACTAGATGAGAGCGACAAAATTTATTGGCGCAAACAAATCGAACAATATTATAAAGATAAAGCAAAAGAAAACGACGAATGAAACGCTTATGTTACTATTCGTCTTTTTTAATGAAAAAATATAATAAACTCGGTAAAAAAGACCGAATAATAGCGAAAATACGCGTGTATATTTAATATATAAATGCTATACTTTCATTGATTAATGTAAGAGGTATGTATATGAATATTTTTGGTTCAAGAGGTAGTCGACATATCAAGGGTCATAAGAACTTAACCGATCAGAGTGAAGTAGTTAACTTCCCAGATGTAGCTGGTTTAAAAGTTTATTTTCCGACCGTCGCCCCAAATAACTCCAAAAATGAGTTACTTGTAAAAGAAGGCGATGAAGTGAAAGTCGGTACAGTGCTTATGAAACGTACTGATTGCGATATACCAATTTTTTCATCAGTTTCTGGAAAAGTAGTAGGAACTGAACGACGTCATAACTGCGCAGCAGGACGTCCAAGCGATCACTTAATTATTGAAAGTGATGGTAAAAGTCTTCGCGATGAAGAAAGTTTAACGAAACTTGATTTTGAAAAAGCAACTAGCGAAGAAATTATTGAAGCGATTCAACATGCAGGTATTGTTGGCTTAGGCGGAGCAGGTTTTCCGACATTCCGTAAATACGCTGGCTTAAATTGTGAAATTGAATCTATTTTAATTAACGGAGTCGAATGCGAACCATACTTAACAAGTGACTATTTATTTATGGTCGAGCATGCTGATGAAGTTGTTAAAGGCGCGGAGTTACTCCGTCGGGCCGCTAATGCAAAAGAGGCCGTTATTGCCTTTAAAGTTAAAAAAGATCCATTACCTGAATTGTTTGAAGAAGCAATTAAAGACTTCCCCCATGTTAGGTTCGTAGAAGTTCCTGACAAATATCCAATGGGTTGGGAGCGAACACTTGTCAAGGAAGTATTTAAAAAGAAATATGACTGGCTTCCATCACAATGTGGTTTAGTCGTTAATAACTCAACAACCGCAGCGATGGTATATCGTGCGCTTATTAAAGGTCGTCCAATTACACATCGAATCGTAACTGTAAGTGGTGATGCAATTAAGCAACCGATGAACATCCTCGCACCAGTTGGAGTATCTGCTAGTGAATTGATTGAACAAGCAGGCGGCTATATTGGTGAGGAAGTTATTTTACAAGCTGGTGGTCCAATGACTTCAAAAGCACAGCGGACCGACCAATTTGCCATTCAAGCACAAATGAATGGGCTTGTCGTATTAAAACCACTTGATATTAAAAAATGGGCAGTTGAATGCTTACGCTGCGGCGAATGTATTATCCACTGTCCAGCCGATTTACAACCAATTGAAATCAAACTCGCACTTGATGCGAAAGATTGGGATCGTTTAGAAGATTTAAACGCACTTGATTGCTGTGACTGCGGACTATGTTCGTGGGTATGTCCTTCTAAAGTTGAAGTTTCGGATGCGACCTCACGCGCAAAGACGATGCTTAAATTCCAACAATCCCGAGGAAATACAAAAGGAACAAGAAAGAAGTAAGGAGATAAACATATGAAATTTGTAACACAAAACGCTCCTTCGAAACGGAGCTCAAATTCAACTCACAAAATAATGCTTTATCTACTTATCGGTTTGCTCGGTGTGTGGATAGCAGCAATCGTTTATCATTTTGTTCAAATCTCACCAAGTTATGGTGTAAGAGCAATTTTAATTCCGCTAGTATCACTACTTGCGACATTACTTGCCGATATCGCGGTATTGTCGATTCGGTATAAAAAGAAAGCTGGCAACTACGGTGAATATTTACTACGAGGACTCATTAATGAGTTTTCTTATGTTACTGCCTTAATTTTTGCCCTAACTCTCCCAGCATGGACCCCTTATTATGTTGTTATTTTAGGGGCAATCTTCTCAACTGTCGTTGTTAAGCATATGTTTGGTGGATTTGGTAATAACGTCTTAAACCCTGCCGCATTTGGCCGAATTTTTGTCACACTAGCATTTGGAGCCTCACTTGCGGCCCCAGCTGATTTAAGTAGTGGTTTAGCTACAACTGGCGCAACAGTAACAACTGCATTTAACTCTAGTGGCGGATGGTTTACTGGCGCATATACGAACTTAAACGCTTCATTAGGCGACTTATTCTTAGGTAACCACATCGGTGCTTTAGGCGAAACATTTACATTACTTATTCTTGTAATTGGAATCGTCTTTATCGCACTTCGAGTTATTAACTGGCGTACCCCAGTATTTTATTTAGGAACTGTCGTTTTAACCTCAATTTTAATCGCTTTAATTAATGGTCTCCATGTTGGACAATATGTATTGTTACAACTTAGTTTAGGTGGCTTAGTATTTGGTGCAGTGTTTATGCTAACTGATCCAGTCACCTCACCAACATCACCATTTGGTAAAGCTTTAATCGGTGTTATTGCCGGATTAGTAAACATGTTAATTAGAGTTCAAGGTGGTTTCCCCGAAGGAACCGTCTTTGCAATCGCAATTGCGAACATCTTAACCCCATTAATTGATGGTTTAACTAAAGGTAAAACTAGTGAAAAACTCGGTCTTAAGTGGGGACTTATTGGAGGACTACTCGTTGTTAGCCTTGGCTTAAACGGAGGTCTAAGTGCAGTTCACGCCCGCGATTATGAAGGCGAAGAAGTAAAACCTTGGCCAGATGAATATCCGCAAAGAGCATATGCACTTGCAGTTGATATTGCTGAAGAAGAATTTGAAAACTACACATTTGAATACCCTTTTGTCGCCAATACATTAAGCAAATTCGGTGTTCAAGAAATTGTTGAATTTTATCAAGATGGCCAATTAAGTGCAATTGGCTATCACGCCTTAGTTGGTGGGTACTCAACAAATCCTGATAGTGAATATTCAACCCCATCAGGAGAAAATGACCTTAATTTCTATGTCGGCTTTAAAGACGGTAATTATGCTGGCTTTGTTGCTGGTGAACATAAAGAAACTGAAGGTTTCGGTGGTGAATGGTTAACGGCTGCTAGTGAATACTTACCTGGTAAAGCCTCAACAACGGATATCGCCGAAATTAATGCGGATATAACCGCCTTAAAAGGTGGTTCAACAATTATTGGAGACGCAGTCTTAGCTGCACTTGAAGTAATTGCCGCCCAATATAGCGAATATGAAAATAAAGATATACTCGCCGCCTTTGGTATTTTATCGCTTGGTGAATATACACTTACTGATTTAGTTGTTGAAGAACAATTAAGTAATGCTGGTGTACATAAAGTAAGCGAACTTAAACTTGGCGAGGAGCGTATCGGTTTAGCGTATTACGCAACTGTTGGAGGTTATAGTACAAATCCAGACTACGGTACTCCATCAGGACAAGATGATTTAAATTTCGTCGTTGGCTTTAACGGGGCTAACTACGGTGGCTTTGTCGCCTTAGAAAATGATGAAACGCCATCGTTTGGAGGCGAGTGGTTAACTGCCGCTGCTGGTTATTTACCTGGAAAGCCAGCCGATAGTGATATTACAACAATTAACACGGACATAACCGCCTTAAAAGCAGGCGCAACAATTACTGGAGATGCAGTTATTAATGCGCTTGATATTATCGCGGCTCACTATGTCGCAAGTTTAGTATAGGAGGTAGTTATGAAGATGAAAAAATCAATAAAATTACCAGTATTCTTAGGTGCAGTCGCCCTTATATCAACTGCTGCGCTAGCAATTGTTAACGGGTTCACCGAACCAGTCATCGAACAAAATATTCGCGCTAAAGCGAATGAAGGTTATTTAACGATGTTTGGTCTCGATAACTTCGATAACTACGAATTATCTAACCTAGAAATTTCCGATGAACTTAGTAATGCTGGTGTAACAAATATTTTGCAATTAAAAGAAGGCGATTCAATATTTGGAGCAGCCTATGATATTACAAGTAATGGTTATGGCGGCGAGTTATCATTCCAAGTTGCTTTTAGTGGCAGTAAGTATGCTGGATTTAACATCGTATCATCCAAAGAGACTCCAGGATTTGGATCGGATATCTTAGATGAATTTACAACATATTTAAAAGGTAAAGATATATCAACAACAATGGCCCAAATTCGCGCTGATGTTGAAGCGGTTAAGGCTGGTTCAACAATTACACTTGATGCAGTGATGGGACCATTAGAAAGTGTCGTTAGTGCTTATAAAACACTAAGCGGACGCTAAGGGAGGAAATTATGGAAAATACAAAAACTACAAAGCAAACAAAACCAAAAAGCGGTAAAAAACTAAAAGTTTTCCTCAATGGGTTAATTCATGAAAACCCAATATTTGTCTTATTCTTAGGCATGTGTCCCGTTCTAGCGACAACTTCAAGTTTCTCCAGCGCCTTTGGTATGGGACTAGCAGTTATTGTTGTTTTAGTCTTAACGAACCTAATTATTTCTTTAATTAGAAGATGGGTTCCTGATGAAATTAGAATTCCTGTATTTATTATTATTATTGCTGCAGTCGTTTCAATTGTTGAAATGCTCATGTATGCATATACATTTACACTCGCAGAAACTCTTGGGGTGTATTTATCAATTATTGTTGTTAACTGTATTATTTTAGGACGAGCTGAAGCCTTTGCTTCAAAAGTTGAGAACTCACCACTTGATTCAATTGTGGACGCACTTGGCAACGGATTAGGATTTTTCTTAGTTGTTGTTATCTTATCAGTCTTTAGAGAAATTATTGGTACAGGCGGTCTTGCCTTTGCTAATCCTTTCTCCGGTGCAACTTTATTTGATGTACAACTATTCCCACAAAAGTATGCGATTAGTTTATTTACACAAAATGCTGGAGCCTTTATTATGCTTGGTTTCCTTGTTGCAGCGTTTGTTGCGATTCAAAGTGCAATTAAAGCAAATAAGGAGAAAAAAGCAAAACAAGCGAAAGAAGAAGGAGGTAAAGCATAATGACATATATCATTTTAATTTTATCGGCTGTTCTTATTAACAATATCGTCCTTACCCGTTTCCTTGGTATTTGTCCATTTCTTGGCGTATCAAAAAATCCAAAGAACGCGTTAGGGATGTCAGGAGCAGTTATATTTGTCGTCTTTTTCTCAACAATACTTTCGTATATTTTATACCGTCACATCCTAGTACCTCTAGGGATTGGTTATTTATACTTAGTCTCGTTTATTTTAATTATTGCGAGCTTTGTTCAATTCGTTGAAATGTTTATGAAAAAGAAAATGCCAGGATTATATAAATCCTTAGGTATTTTCCTTCCACTTATTACAACGAACTGTGTCGTTTTAACCGTTGCCCTTGATGTCGTCGGCCGTGGTTCTTTACCGGCAATTCCAGGATTATCAACGATCTTAGTTAATGGCACCTCGATGCTAAATTATTGGGGCATGCTTTTATACGCGATTGCAGTCCCAGTTGGTTTTGCGATTATCTTTATTTTATTTAGTTATATTCAAGTTAGACTTACAAACACTGCCGCGATGCCAAAACCATTCCAAGGTAATGCAATTGCACTTATTACCGCTGGTTTAATCGCAATGGCGTTCGCCGCATTTACAGGGATGCTCTAAAGATGATTTATACCGAAGTAAATGAAGCACTACCTCTTTGGGTTTCAATCTTAGCTGCGATTATTATCTTAACTGTATTAATTGGATTATTTATATATTCCTACATCGCAAATAGAAAAACACCAAAACCAGAAGGTTGTGAAGAAAATATAATTGCATGTGCAGGTTGTCAAGTTGTCGCCTGCGGGCATCGCAAAGAATTAGGAGTACAAGAAACATCAATTGAAGCGGAGGATGATAAGTAATGGATTGGACTAGAATTATTATTGCAGTAGCTATTATGCTCGCCTTAGGCAGCTTAATGGGCTTATTATTAGCAGTTGCTGATTCAAAACTCGCAGTCGAAGTTGATGAGCGAGTCGATCAAGTAACAAAAATGTTACCTGGGGCAAATTGTGGCGGATGTGGCTATCCTGGCTGCGCTAATTTTGCCGAAGGTTTAGTAACTGGTGAAGTGAGCAAAGTCTCTTTATGTAATGTTGCTAAAAAAGAAGAGCATCAAGCAATCGTCGATTATTTAAACGAAACTCCAGGACCAGATGGAGAAATAAGTAAAGTTAGCGTGTAACATTACTTTAAATTAATTAAAACGGGTAAGAGCTAACTCTTCCCGTTTTTATTGTCTAAATATGTAAGATAAGCTAAAATTAGTCCGTATTTAAAGGAGCATTAATGGCACATATTAGTTTAAAAAAGCGACCAGGTGATACATATGCTGTTTTAGCGATGCTGCTTTTAATTACAACAACATTCGTCGGTTTAAGTAAAAGTTCAACCGGCAGCGGGCCAAAAGTAGTTAACGCTTATATTCGTGATAGCGTCGTTTATCAAATGTCACCCGCAGTCGACCGGACATATATTTTCCATACGAGTGAGCATTTAGAAAATATAAATGAATACAGTAATTATTTACTCATCGAAAATGATGAAGTCCCTCAAATTAGTGAAATAACTTCTCGCGGTGTATATAAAGACTATAATGCAACTAACATTGAGTTTATTAATCTTGATGATAAGGAAGGCCATCTACTTCAAGGTCCAATTGTCGTTAGTATTGAAGGTGGTTTTGTCGATGTTATTGCTGAAACTAGCCAGCATAATTACTGTTCTTTAATGAAAGCAACTGATCAACTTAATTGGCCACTTACGTGCGCACCAAATTTTTTCCGTGTTGTTATTGAGGTGCAGTCATAATGAAAAAGTGGAATACAAGAAAACTAGTAACACTAGGACTATTTTTAGCTTTTGGGACCGTATTTAATTTTGTTGAAAACGTCTTAATTAATGTTCCGATTATGCCCGGAATTAAACTCGGTATTGCAAACACAATTACTTTAATTGTTTTATATTATTACGGCTGGAAAGAATACGTAATTATCGGGCTTTTACGTGTGCTTTTAACTGCTTTAATGTTTGGCTTTGGGATGGGAACATTAATCGCTTTAGGTGGATGGTTTTTAAGTGTCGTAATTACTTTAATTTTATATAGCACGAAGAAATTCTCACTATTTGGTATTTCAATGTCGTCCGCGGTATTCCACGGACTTGGGCAAATTATTGTTGTGAGCATGTATTATCAAACATGGGGAATGTTTATTTTATTCCCAATATTAGGCATAACTGGACTAATCTCGGGATTATTAATCGCGCTTTTAGTCCGCTTAATTATTAAGCATTTACCTGCTAAATTAGTAGTAGGTGCGAAAACTTAACTTATATATAGGAGCAAGTAATGGAAGAAGTAAAATTAACAAACGAAGAAAAAACGCCAGAAAAAAAGCCGCGGTTTTTTAATGCGGGTGAAATTGTGGCGATCATTGTTACGTTTTTAATTATTGTGATTTTACTACTAACACTTATCGACACAAGCCCTCCGTTTGTTAGTTCAGATTTAAAAACTAATTATACTGCGCTTGGTTATGAGAGTAATATTTATCAACAACCAGAAACAAGTGGGCAAAGTTCATATAGGCAAAACCCCTTTGGAGCGGTCGCAGGCACATATAGACTCCATTATCCAAATAATACAAGCGATGAAGAACAAAAGCGCGTTGATGAAATTTTTGCTTATGTTACGCCAAAACTTCATGCTTTAAGTGATAGGCATAATTACTACACTCTCGAAGCAATTTATCCAGATGGTTACAGTAGTGAACCGCTTATTAATCAACAAATTCCAAGTAACCCAAAAATAATGAGTCATGAAACCGCTAATAGTGAAGAGGTTAAAAACGGGACAAGACTTAATAACTTACGTGTGATTAATGAAAGTTTAAATTTAGGTAAAGTCGAAGTCCCTTATGATTTATATGAGTTGCTTCGTCTAAGTTGCGAATTAAGTATTAAGACGAATTCCGCTTTTAATATTTTTGTTGGTGAATTAAGTGACTGGTGGAATACTCAAATTGATGTGGAACAAACTTATGACCGTGAACATAGTGATCCAATGAATAATGAAGCAAGTGCAAAAAGACTTGCGACATTAAAAAGTTATGTCCCGCTCAATGAAGAGCAAATAAAAGACACACTTATATTTAGTGAAGAAAATGGTAGTTACTACGTTGAATTTAAAAAAGAAGGTGTTCCGATTGGAGATTTAAGTATAACGCTTGGAGGAATCGCTAAAGGATATGCAAATGAAGTTATTAAGACACACTTACTTAAAGAAGAATTAAACCAAGGTTTACTATTTGGTTCTGCATCATCAATTGATGTGTTAAGTCCTTATTTCATCCCAAATGAAAATTGGAAAATTATTCTCACATCTTACTCAGTTGGTACGAAAGATAATAATTACAATAAAGATGCATTTGGGATTACATTTGGAAAAACTCCGTTTTCTCTAGCCACATCCGCGGGTGATCAATTTATGAAAAATTACTATATTACTAATAAAGACGGCAAGACATATCACCGCCATCATATTATTGATGCAACTACAGGTGAACCTGCTAATCATCAAATCGTTGATGTAAATATTATTTCAACCGTGCTTACAAGTGCTGAGCTTGATGCTTTAACGACAGCTTTAATGTGTTTAAGTTTAGAAGATGGACAAGCGCTTGTAAAAGCAATTAACGAACAATATCCAGTTAATAATGAAGACGAGGTTATCCTTGGTGCTTGCTGGTTAATGCGCGAAAAATTCGATGCTCCATTTGAAGCATTCGCTACTAGTAATTATTTTCCTCACCTTGTCGCGCTTAATAACATTACAATTACAAAAATAAATTAAAGGTAAATAAATACCGATTTAATAGATGGCTATTGAGTATTTCCAACAATCGTACGGAAAATACCGATAAAAAGTATGCATTTCATCGCTTTTTTGTTTGCTTTTTTGCATTAAATATCATATAGTATATAACGGAAAAAATAGGAGGTAAGAATTCTTATGAAAAAGAAAGTATTTGTTCCACTAATCGCATTAGCACTTGCATTACCACTTGCAAGTTGTGGCGGCGAAAACAAATCTGAGGTTTATTACGGATTTGGAAGTGATGCTACATATGAAACAGATCGAGGCGGAAACGTCCAAACAACGATCAAAGCCGCATCAGCCTTATTTAATAAAGACGGAAAAATCTTAGATCTTAAAGTTGATTCCTTACAAGTTAAGGTAAAGGCAGAAGCATTAGATGTAGTTTTATTAAATGCTACCGGCTACAACGATGAAGCCAACACAGACATTAAGTCCAAATTTGAATTACGCTATGATTACAACATGAAGGATACTTCAGCTAACATCGGCGCAATCGAAGGTGGTGCTGAATGGTTTGAACAAACAATCGCGTTTGAAAATTGGGCCGTTGGTAAAACTGTCGCAGAAATTGAAGCTTCAATCGATGAAAATGGTGACTTAGTTAACGGAGCTGAAATTGGAAACACAATGACAGTTTCTAACACATTCGTTGCTATTAAAGAAGCTTACGAAAACAGAAAACAAGCTGAAACTGCAAAAGAAGAATCAAAAGTTGGTGTTGCTATGTTTACAATGCACGCCCCATTACAAACAACTGTAAAAGTTGGTGGTGCTGTATACGAAGGTGATAAAGTCGCTGGAAGCAAAGTTGACTCATATCAAATTCCATATGTTATTAATGAATCAGTCGACGAAGCAGAAGCACCTGTTTTCAAAGTTGCAATTAACGAAGAAAGAAAACAAGTTGACGCAGTTAACACCTCAGTCAAATCAAAAGAAGATCTCCAATTTGATTACGATATGAAAGATACTTCAGCCAATATTGGTGTAATCGAAGGTGGTGCTGAATGGTTTGAGCAGGCAGCAGCATTTGAAGCGTATGCAATTGGTAAAACAGCCGCCGAACTCAAGGCACTTGAACTTGATGAAGAAGGCAAACCAGTCAACGGTGGTGAAATTGGAACAACCATGACCGTTACTTCATTCTTAGAACTTTATGAAGAAGCATACGAAATCGCCTCACAAGGCCGATAAAAACTTCTAAAAAGAAATATTAAGCCTCGGAATACCGAGGCTTTTTATTTGCTTGCAAAAAGAGGATAAACTCGCTAATATATATAGGCACTTAAGGAGAAGTAAGTATGATTGTTAACAAGCTAAAAGCAGATAACATTAAAGCCTTAAAAGCAAAAGATAAAACACGCCGAAGTATTTTGTCGGTTATTTTAAATAAAATCGCTAATTTAGAAATTGAACTTCGGGCGAAGCAAAAAGAAATTACTGACGCTGACGTTAACCAAATCTTACTTAAAACGGCAAAAGAATTAAACGATGAACTTGATGGCTACAACAAAGTTAATAACGAAGTAATGATTAACGAAATCAAACTTCAGTTACAAATACTTGATGAGTATCTTCCTAAAATGTTAAGTGAAGCGGAGATTCGCGCTGAAATTAACAAACTTGAAGATAAATCATTGCCAAATGTAATGAAATACTTTAAAATCAACTTTGCAGGTCAAGTCGACATGCGACTCGTTAGCGAAATCGCTCGGTCGTTATAGGGGTGTAGTTAAATGGCATAACTATGGTCTCCAAAACCATCATTGCGGGTTCGATTCCTGTCACCCCTGCCATCTGCCTAGTAAAGCTTTGATACAATTTCAAGCTTTTTTTCTTGTCTAAAACACGATAATTAACATAATATCGTCATATTTTTATATTTGGGACATTTGAATTTTAGATTTAGGTTGAAAAATGCATAATTACACAATTTTACTCGTTAAGGATACATAGGGGGTATTCACTCGTTAATTATTGTTATTTGCTTAAGGGGGCTCCCAGACACATCAGGAATTTTTAAC
>JAAYSH010000032.1 GCA_012518415.1 Erysipelotrichaceae bacterium
TAGCAAGGAATTCAACATTTGCCTCTAATACAGCGAGAAATCCTTGTTCGTGATCTTCTAAACAGGCTGCAATTAAGTCGCGTGAGTCAAATTTACGCCCTGGCTCAATTTTATCGGCAGAATATACAATTTTACCAATTGTCGTCATCTTCGCTTTACCGCTACTATGGAAGGCGATTGCATCGATGACTTCATCATCTTCAATCCCAAAATCTTCTTTAGCGATAACCGCTCCAAGTAATTGATGAATCATATATTCATTACCTTTACAGCTATTTATTAACTCTTCATCATCAAAATGCTTTTTTATGAGTTGTAGTGCTTCTTTTTCAGGTATTTCCTTGCCGATATCATGTAGTAGTGCGGCAACATAGGCGCGGCCGTAGTCTTGTTTGTTCGCGGCAGCGATTTCATAGGCAAGACGGGCGACTCTTAGTGAGTGAGCGAGCCGCTGTGGTGATAAATATTCATGAAGTTTTGGCATATAATATAAGTTTTGTCGGGCGATATAGTGTAATACGGAAAGAGGAGTTTTTGCATCATGTAACTGACGAATTTTCGTCGATGAAGCATCAATTTTACTACCTTCCACAACTTCCATATTATATTTACTCGCAATTTGATCGTTAATTTTATAATCAGGTCGTTCATAAACAATAATTTGCCAGTTTTTGGCAAGTTGTTCTGCTTTGTACCATTCACTAAACTTGTTTGCTTGATCAGAGCCAATTAAAAGTGCGACTTCTTCATCTTTATGGAGATTTTGATATTTTTCTAAAGTTAAATATGTGTAATTTATTTCATCATCAGAAAATAGTTCGAGTTCAGAAATTTCAAACTCTAAATACGCACCCAGGCCGAATTTAAGCATATTAAGCCGGTCAAATGGTGGCGCAATTACTTGCTTCCACGGCGGATTTTTTGCCGGCATAAAAACGACTTTATCCGCGTTACAAGCATTAAATGCTGTAAGTGCGATTTCAATGTGTCCAGCATGTAGCGGGTCAAATGAGCCGCCATAAATTATTGTTCTAACTTTAGCCATTTTCTTATCTTTCATACTTTCTTATTTGCGGATTTAATTTATATAAAGTAATAACGCGGCCAATAACTTGGACGAGTTCTGCTTCTAGAAGCGTAGCGAGCCGTTCTCCTAATTGTTGCGGAGAAGCTTCGACTGACTTTAAAACGGATATTTTAATTAATTCCCGGCTTCTTAAACCGTTTTTTAGCAATTCAAGCGTATTGTCGCTTATTTCGTTTTTTCCAATTTGATAAAGTGGCTTTAGTCCATTCGCTGCAGCTTTTAGCTGTTTTTTTAATTGTTTATCAATCATAATTAAACTTTTGCCAATCCTATATCAATTGAAACGCCTTTTGGCACATAAACGCGGATATTTTGGCGGCGGTCTTTAAATGAGACCCAGCCTAAACCAGCGATATGAATGTCGACTAATTGACGGTTCCCGCCAAAATCAACTTGAATTTCATATACATCGAAGTCTTTTGTCGTTGTAATTTTCTTTGATAACGGCCGCGATTCATCTTTGCGAATTAAACCTTTGAAAAATCTTTCAAAGCGATCTTTATTCGTTCGATGAATTTTAACTTCATTACTTACATTACTTGTAAATGTTGAACGGATACCGCTAACAAATTGAATTGCTGCAACACCACCATACAATAAAATATCGCGTGGACCAATAATGACTGAACGGGGTTTTATTTGTTCCCGCGGGACAATAGTCCGAATAACTTCTCTTTCATCAGCAAAAAAGCCAATCATTGAGTTAGAAATCGATAATCCCGGTGTATCATACATCGCACTGCGGCGATCAAGCGGAATTTCGATAACTTCTAGAGTCGTGTTTGGATATATTGAAGTTGAAATATAAAAGTTCGTTGGGTTTTTATAAACTTTTAAAAGCGAGTTAACGAGCGCGGATTTTCCTGAGCCAACCGCTCCGATGATGTAGACATTTCTACCGTTACGGTGATCAAGAATCGCTTTTAGAACTTCATCAATATTATAATTTTTTGTCGATGAGGCAACAATATATTTAAGCGGATGTAAATCAGCATCTTCCGCACGTTTTTTAACGTTTTCTAAAACGGTTGTTTCATCCGTACCTTCAGGAAGAATATCAAACTTATTCGCAACAACGATAAGTGGATTATCGCGAATCGCGGCCGCGACTTCGCTCATAAATGAAGTTTCATATGAGAATAAGTCAACAACATAAACAATTAGTGATTCGGTAACCCGAGCTTTTTCTAAAATAACACGGAAGTCCTCATTAAATATCGGTTCATTTAAAGCATCATGACCGAGATTTTGCTTATTAAAACACGTTTCACATAAAACGACGACGTGTTTTTGTAAGTTTGCCTCCGTTGTAAATCCTGGAACTTGCGGATTTGTTGTTTGGAGTACTTCGCCACAAGAGACGCAGCGCCGGACCTTTTTAATTTTGCTCATATACTTCCCTCCAATCATTTAGTAAGTTTTTTCTTTTTAGTTTTCTTCTAATCGGCCGATCAAATAACCGGTTAATATGTGTAGTCCACTGATCTTCTTTAACAAGTTTCTCGGTTAACATAACTCTGATCCCTGCTCGTTTTGCGGCTCTAACATCAGTCATTAGTTGATCGCCAATTAAGAGAGTTTTCTCTTTATCGATATCATTTTCCGCTAATATTTTCTTTATCTTATAGGCGAATGGCTTTCTTGCATTACCAAGGTAGGCTAAATCAAGTGCATCCGCATACGTTTTAACGCGATTTCCCTTATTATTCGATATGATAATAATATTGTAACCATATTGGTGCAAATTCTCAATGAGAGACCTCGCTTTTTCACTTGGAGTTTTTGCTTTAAAACTATCAAGTGTATTATCTAAGTCGATAAGTAAAGTCGTAATATTTTCCGCCTCATAAAAAGCGATGTCTACTTCATATATGTTATTTGCGTAATATGTTGGAATATATCGACGTGTGCACATAAAATCCTCAATTATTATTATATAGAAAAAGTCGCAGTAATTAAAGTTATTTGTCTTGATTTAGGCTATTATTGCAAGTATTTTTGCGGAATTGTTTAAGTTTGTCATTTTGAGGCCAACTATTAAAGCAAATTTTATCATTTTCAGTACGCTCAATAAATTGATATAATAAAAATGCTATGAATACTAATAAACCCAGTCCGAGTAAATTTAAATTATGGCTCGATGTTCATCAAATCCGCTTATTGTCCGTAGTCGCCCTTATATTGGGAATCTTTACAATTCCTCTTTTAGGTGTGATTACGGCGGGATTTGCGTTTGGCTATGCAAACGAGCAAAAACAAACCGGTACTGCTTTTTATGATAAACGTGATTGGGTATTTGCGCTAGTAACTTTAATTATAACAAGTTTACTATTTGTGCTTGTTATCATCATTACTATAAGTGAAGCATCAATCTTAGATTGGCTTAGTGAAGAAGCAACATCAGCTGTAAAACTAATTAAAAAACTATCGTTTTGGATACTTTAGTAGTTTTCTAGTAGTTTAAAAGTATATAAAAAGCACTATTGTTAGTAATAGTGCTTTTTTGTTGATGTTTTTGAAGTAAGTTTTTAGTCGCCCATAACATCAAATATCGAGATTTGTTCATAGTCATCATCTTCATCGATGTCGATTTTACTTGGTTCTTCTTTTGAATTGACTTCAGGTTTGTCTTCTTCTTCACCTTTTGGTGTAAAAGCAAGAGTTTCATCATCGATTCGGATGAGTTCCTCTCTAAAGCCGCTAATAAAGTGTTCACCTTTTGGCAGTTCGTCGATATTAGTTTTTGCATATTTATCAGGCATTGTTGGCCGCAAATCATCGATCGTAAGTGCAATTTGGTTGCCTTTTGTAGTCAGAGTGTTTAAGACAAAACTCTCCTGGGTATGCTTAAGTTTACTTGCATAGATAAGTTGATGCGGACTACTCTTAAATAACTTCCAAACAAACTGCATTCTCCCAGTTCTAGCGGTTACTTCGATATAATTACTATCTAAAATTCTTAAATGACCTTTTTCACTAAGAGCTAAGAATTTACCTCTTTCTTCGGGCAAGTAAGTTAAAACCTCGACTGCATGCGCTTTTTTAAGGTTGCTAAATGCTTTAACGCCTCCGGCTTTTGTTGAAACAGGGGTTATTTCGTTTTCATTAAATAAAGTCGCCTTCCCATCACTAGCAACGATCAAAATATTTGAATCACCGCTACTAGTTGTGACACTAACAACTTCATCACTTTTTAGTAAGCGCATATTTTGAATTGGCCGCTTATATCTAGTTACTTCATATTCACTTACTTGTGTTCGCTTAATTTGGCCTTTTTTCGATAATGTAACGAAATATAAATCATCACGGAAACTTGCTAGTGCGAATGCATTAACAATTTTTTCATCCCCGCTCATCGTAATTAAGTAATTAATATGGTTACCTTCATCTTTCCAGCGACCATCTTGAATTTCAAACACAGGTATATATAAATAATTACCCCGGCTCGTAAAAGCAATCAATATATCCGTCGTCATCACTTCTCCCATTGCAACTAAGATATCGCCTGGTTTTAAGCCTGGGAGCGGATTATCACCACTTCTAATGTAACTATTCATCGATGAACGCTTAATGTAGCCATCACGTGTAACAGCGACCATAACTTTTTCATCAGCAATTAAATCACGCTTATCAATTGTAACGACTTCGCGTTCACCACCGATTTCGCTTCGTCTTGGTGCCGCGAATTTCTTTTTGATTTCGCTTAAGTCATCGATAATAATTTTCTTTAATAATTTTTCATCAGTTAAAACATCATTTAACTGCTTAATATCTTCATTTAATTGTTTAGCTTCATCTTTTAAAACATTAATATCGGTATTTGTTAGTTTATAAAGTTGTAAGTTAACAATTGCTTCTGCCTGCGGTTCACTAAAATCATACGCATTACGTAAGTTTAGCTTCGCATCAGCTTTATCCTTAGAGCCGCGAATTATTTTTACAACCTCATCAACGACACTAATCGCTTGGATTAAGCCATCGACTAAATGGAGCCGTTTTTCATATTTTTCTAAATCAAATTTACTTCTTCGCGTAATTACATCAACTTGATGGGCGATATACGCATCAACATAATCAAGTAAATTAAGTGTTTTTGGTCTTCCCCCATCAATTGCGACAATATTAGCGGAATATCCAACACGAAGCTGTGTCCGATTTAGTAAGAAATCACGGATTATCTCAATATCAGCATCCTTTTTAACTTCGACAACAATTCTTAACCCTTCACGGTCACTTTCATCGCGAACATCAATAATTCCATCAATCTTCTTTGATTGGATAATCTCATCGATATCACGGACAATTTTTGCTTTATTAACCGCATATGGTATTTCACTAATAACGATTAATTGTAAGTTTCTTGTTGTTTCGATCGATGTTTTTGCTTCAATTTCAATTCGACCCCGACCAGTTTCATATATTTCATCAAGGCCTTCATCACCGTAAATGATGCCGCCGGTCGGGAAATCAGGGGCCAGGACAAATTTACGTAAATCACTAACACTTACATTTTTACGTTTTAAGCGATAAATTACCGCATCGATAATTTCACCTAAATTATGCGGCGGGATTTCTGTTGCGACCCCGACCGCAATACCTTGCGCACCGTTAACATATAAGTTTGGATACCGCGCTGGTAAAACGGTTGGCTCAAGTGCTGTATCATCAAATGTCAGCATCATCTCAACCGTATTTTTATTAAAATCACGGACTAACTGTTCGGATATTTCTGCAAGTCGCGATTCCGTATAACGATATGCTGCTGGTGCATCACCATCAATTGAACCATTATTACCTTGAAAATCAATTAAAGGCAGCCGCATGACCCAATCTTGCGACATTCTTGTAAGTGCGTCATATATTGAGCTATCACCATGCGGGTGATATTTTCCCATCACCGCCCCAACTGTATGGGCACATTTTTTTGTTGGTCGATTAAATGTATTACCATCCTCATACATCGCATAAATAATTCGACGTTGAACTGGTTTTAAGCCATCTCTAACATCAGGAATCGCGCGGTTTTGAATAACTTCTTTTGCATAAACACCAAAGCGGTCACCCATAATATCATCCATCGCAGCTTCGCGAATGTTTTCAACAAAAGCTTGTTCAGGGGTCGCTTTATTTTTCTTTTTTGCCATTATTTAAGCGCCTCCTTCATAAATTCATCTTCTTCATGGAAATCGACATTTTCTTCAATCCACTGTCTTCTTAGCGCGGCATCTTTGCCCATTAGGGTCGAAACACGCTTTTCAACTAGGAGCGGATCATTAACCGAAACACGGAGTAGTGTCCTTGTTTCCGGGTTCATTGTCGTTTCCCAAAGTTGTTCCGCGTTCATTTCTCCTAAACCTTTATAGCGATTAATTTTATAACCGCGCCCGATTTTTTCTTTTGCCTCTTCAAGTGAAGCATCATCCCAAGCATATTCATAAACAAGTTTTTTATTTACCTCTTTATAAACACGGTATAACGGTGGGACCGCGATATAAATCATCCCTTCTTTTAGGGCTGGTTTCATATAATGATAAAAGAAAGTTAATAATAATGTTTGAATATGCGCGCCATCAGTATCAGCATCAGTCATAATAATAATTTTGCCGTAGTTAGATTCCTCAGGATCAAAATCTTTACCGACACCTGCGCCGATCGCAGAAATTAATGTCGCATATTCTTGGTTGGCTAACATTCTTGCTTTTGTATTTGTATCAGCATTAAGCGGTTTACCCCGAAGTGGGAGAATTGCTTGGTGAAGCCGGTCTCTACCGCTTTTTGCTGTTCCACCCGCAGAATCTCCTTCGACGATAAACAACTCATTTTTCTCATATTTTTTTGATTGGGCAGGGGTTAATTTACCTGAAGTAATTAAGTCACGCTTTGGTTTTCTTGTTAAGCGTGCATTACTTTTTGCTTTTCTTGCCGCAATTCTTGCCCGCTGCGAATCAAGCGCTTTATTTATAATTGCTAAAGCGATTTCTTGGTTTTCATCTAAAAAGTAATTTAGTTTCGTATATATAAAGGTCGCGGTCGCACTTAAAGCATCAGGAGTCCCAAGTTTTGATTTTGTTTGACCTTCAAATTCAAGTATTTCTTCAGGGATTCTTAGTGATATAATCGCCGTTAATCCTTCACGAATATCACTTCCATCAAGTTTTGCTTTACCTTTAAGTAAATTAATACTTTGACCGAATTCATTAATAATTCTTGTTAGTCCGCTTTTAAAGCCGGTTTCATGCGTACCCCCATCACGAGTCCGGACATTATTAACGTAACTTAAAATCGTTTCGCCATAATCATCTTGGCAGTATTGAAAGGCGACTTCGATTTTAATTTGATCACTACTTTGATTAACACTAACAACATCTTCAAAAGAAATAACTTCATGAAGCGGGGATTTTGATTTATTAATAATATCAATGTATTCACGTAAGCCATCTTCATAGAAATATTCAACTTTATTATCGTAGCGCTCATCAATGACGACGAATTTTACTTGTTTTAGTAAAAAGGCACTTTCTTGTAAGTGGTTTGTTAATGTATCCCATTTAAATTCAAGATTACCAAAAATCGCTGGATCAGGTTTAAATGTTACAAGTGTACCGTGTTTACTTGTTCGGCCCCGTTTTTCAAGAGGGATAACAAGTTTTCCGCCATTTTCAAAGCGCATGTAATGGATGTTATTATCACGGTATACGGTAACTTCAAGCCATTCACTTAAAGCGTTAGTAACTGCTGCACCAACACCGTGGAGACCTGCTGCACTTTTATAGGCGGAATCAGAAAACTTACCGCCGCTATGTAAGGTTTGGAAAATAAGCTGGACTGCAGGCATATTTGCTTGTTTGTGCATTCCTGTAGGAATACCTCGACCTTCATCAAGCACACTTAAAGAACCATCTTTATGGATGGTAACAACAATTTTTGAACCATAACCACTCATGGCCTCGTCGACAGCATTATCGACAACTTCCCAAACGAGGTGGTGAAGTCCAGTTGAATTAGTCGACCCAATATACATCGCGGGCCGTTTTCTTACTCCTTCAAGTCCTTCAAGTAATTGAATTGAATCAGCAGTATATGCTTGCGTAGTAGTTTTTGTGTCCGCCATCTTTCCTCCATTAAGTTATAAATCAAGTTATCGGCTTTTATTATAACAAAAATATAGTTATAATTAAAAGTATTAAAAGCGGAATTTATCGCTCTTCACCTAAGGATTTATCGATTATGAATGAAACAACATTGTATTTGATTATATTTGGACTTCTCGCTATTCCCCTAGCGTATTTAATTGGATCATTTTCTAATTCAATTTTTATTTCGCGGTTACTTTATAAAAAAGATATCCGTGAATATGGTTCGAAAAATGCGGGCGGTACGAATGCTGGTCGTGTGTTTGGGCGCGGCTTTGGTATTACGATTATTATTTTAGATATGCTTAAAGCAATTTTTGTCTATTATGCCTTATATTTAACAATGATGTGGAGCGGGTTAAGTAACGAAGTTGCCGCTCATATTATAAGCGGAGTTGCCCTATTAGCTTTAAGTATTGGTCATTGTTATCCGTTATTTTACGGATTTAGAGGCGGGAAAGGGGTTGCGATTTTTGCTGGTCTCATTGTTGCCTCTAATTGGCTTTTAACATTACTTGGTATTATCATTTTCTTTTTAATTGTTAGCCAAAAAAAGATCGTCTCCATTGCCTCAATGGGTAGTGCGGCAATACTTGCACTTTTATCATTTTTATATTTTATTCCCGCAATGCAAAGTATTGTCGCGGGTTTATATGTCGTACCAAATATTAGTGTTTACACGAGCCTATTGACAATTTTAACACTCTTTTTAATCTTCCAACACCGCGATAATATTAAGCGGTTAAAAACAGGAACCGAGAATGTAATCGGGCAGAAAAAACAAGGCGGTAGTAATTAATTAGTAGTTATTTAGTAATATATCTACAACTGTGGATTAGTGCGCTTCGCTCTTATTCTTCGCTTAATAGGCGGGTTTATCATTGACAGTTAGTAAAATTTACTAGCTTTACCCACAAAAATGTTAAGTCACGTAGGTTCTGCTCCTTCTTAGATAATTAAATCATTAAATTAAAAAAATAGCGCATTACGCGCTATTTTTGATTGACGTTTTTTTATTACAATTTTCGCTTAATATTCTAGTTCTTTACTTAGGAGTATATATGTAACTTCACCGTTTTCGACAATCTTTTCATAAATATATTCAATCTCAACTCCGGCAGTAAGTGCGCTGATTTCGATAATCGTTTTACCATTAATGGTTTCACTTTCAACACTATATTCTTTACCGTCAAATTCTAAGTTAAGTTCGCTTTCAACATTCCCGTATTCATCGATTTCGGTTTCGATTTCAACTTTGTATTCATACGTTAACCGACCTTGTTCGTAAATTTTATATATAAGTTCTTCTTCATATTCACTTTCATCGGTTTCGATTTCTTCGCTTAATGTCCGGATCATAATGATTGTTCTATCTTGTTCGCGTGGATCATTAAGTTTAAAGTAGAAGCTATTTTCGCTTTCAATTTCATCATCATCAACTTCAATTGATAAGGTAGAAACACTGAAGAATGGTAAGTCGACTTCATCAATTGTAATTACTCCTTGAATAAGGGCGAGTTTTTTATCCGCGATATCATCAGGGATAAGTGTTTTAAACTCTTCTTGTTCGAATGTGTGCGTTTGTTTCCATTCGCTTGTTTGCTCACTGATAACGTCTTTCATCTTTTCCGTTGCTTTTAACCAGTCATCTTTCCAGTCAAGATCGAACTTTTCATCCATTCTTTCTTTCCAAGGTCCGATTGTTTCGTCCCATTTGTCCCCAAGTTTTGTTGACCATTCATCAAGGAAGTCACTTGAACCTAAGTTTTCAAATAGATCATCGTCATCATCATCGAAATATGGTAAGAAATATAAGTAGCTATCAGAATCGATCGTATTGAAATAAAGTGCGTATTCTGACTTTTCACCGGCGAGATTTTCAAATTCGATATATTGGGCATTATCGTACTCAGGACGAATACTTTCACTTGCAACCCGGTATTTAATCGAATCGGTTTGATTTAGCAATAAATCAAATTTCGGAACGAGTTCATCCATCGATACCTCTTCGTTAATCGGGGTATTAATGATGTTATTTGCTCGATATGCTTGCAATTTTCCGCTTAATTGTGGCTTGGCTGTCTGCACTGCTGGGTCAATCATACTTATTGCGCTTGTTGCTTGTAATACTAGGGTGTCATTATCTTTTTCAACAAGCTCTGGCGGCCGTAAAAATGTTTGTAGTTGCGTAGAGTATGGTTCAGGTTGGACTCTTGCATAGCGAATAATTGGTGATGCGATCGCAATAACAGCTGCAAGCGAGAAGGCAAATACCGCCCACTTATTTTTAAGTGAGAATGGCCGCGATTTCTTCTCTTCGGCAAGTTTTGCTTGTGCGACATTATAAGCATTCAAAACTTCTTGATCAGTCGTCTTGACCTCATAAGTAGCATTTTTCTTAAGCATCTGTTTGATATTTAAGTTGTTATCCTTCATGCCAATCTTTCAA
>JAAYSH010000033.1 GCA_012518415.1 Erysipelotrichaceae bacterium
CACCAACTGAGTTATTAACTTGTCCGGCTGGGACTAATTTTTTTGCTTCAGCTGCGAGTGTTTCAGTAACGTTAAGAACTGTGGTAACGTCTTTCGCTGTACCGATATTAATGCTGACTGTTTCTGAAACATCAGCAGGAGCTAAGACTTGTCCTTGCCAGTATGCGAACGTTCCACCGGCGGATACTAATCCTAATAAGGCTAATAATGCGACTGTGAGTTTTTTGTTTCTCTTTTTCATGTAATTTTCCTCCTATACATGCGCCAGATATAATATGGGGTCATCTAGTGTTGAGATATAGGCCAAACGTTAACTCTTTGCCTGCTATCTCATCATAAACTGCTTTGTTTTCAGGTTCTTCCAGCGATACTTTAATTTTTACATTAACGGTATCTCTTCCAAGCAATAATGTTGCTGTTTCACCTGTAATTTGTTCTCCTTCGATTTCATAGACGTAGTTAATTAAATTTACGTAGCTTGCGTCACCGCCGATTAGCATATTTTCTATTCCTAATTCAACTTCGTAATATTGTCCTACTCTAGGTTTAGCGCCTGTAAGATAAACGGTAACATCTGTTTCGATAACTTCCGTTTCATCTTCGTTAGCTACTCGATTATTGGGTACTAAACTCTTCCTTCCATGAAATGGGGTAACATCGAGATTTAGTATTGTCTGATCGTCAATGGATACTTTGTATACACCGCCTCGTCCAGCGATAACATTCAGACTGTATGAGAATAAAAGGGCGAAAACCAAGATTACTACCATGACTAGTAAACCGATTTGAACTACTTTGCTTGGACTAACTCTTTTGTTACTTTGCAATAGGCACCCTCCTTTTCTCTACGATGTTAAGTCTCGTAAATTATTATTTCGGTGTTGCTTAATGTTTCAAGCTTGACCCCGACACTTCATTAAAAATACACTAATTGAAATTTAAAGTCAAATATAAAAAATATTCATCATTTTACTGTCAATTTATTAAATAAAATTTTCTTACCTAAATATTGGTTTAGGTAATTATCGCTTCTAATTATTAGGATGCAATATAATATGCAAATCTAAGTTTATTTTTTCCGATAACGATGTTTTCTTTTTATATTTAATATATGCGGCACTTAAGACAATCAACTCTTGTGCTTGGTTTTAAAATAATAGTGATGTTAAAATTATTAATGTTTTTACATTTTCTTTACAATTACGCATCTCATCTATATCTTTATTTTATTTTTATATATAAGTGAGTCAGAAGCAATATTAAAGATTTTCAACCAATTAGTTAAGCATTTAGTTTTAGTACTTTTCATTTGTTTGATATTATCTAACCTCGCCTTTACTTCTATGTTTTCTTATTGCTATGTCGGTTTCTTTTTTATGTTTGACATTCTTTTTTATCTGATAATATATTTTTGCAAGCAGAGTTTTGTTTGCATAACGGATAAGAAATTATCTGCAGGTCTTGCTTTTTGCAAGAAACCGCTACGATTTCTATAGGAGTAATCCTATAGACCCTCACCGAGTTAACACTCGGTGTTTTTTATTTCCTTACTTTTATAAAAACACAGCGACATCAATGAAATTAAGCTTAATATTTAGGTTTTAATTTTAATTATAGGGGTCACTTTCACATAAAACAGTTAGATTTTGCTGATGTTTTTAAAGTCTCTCCCAAAAACAGGAAGTTTTTATAATGGTTTTTTAATTAAATCTAGATTAATCGCAGACAAACATCGTTAATGCGAGGTAGATGTTCCTCTATAAAAGCAAACTTGTCACGTATTCCCGTGCTTATTTATAAGAGGAAATCATCATTTTAGAATGTTTTAATAAACAAAGATAACAAAAAATCCGCTCAATGAGCGGATATTGTTTTTTTTCTGGTGGAGATGCGGAGAGTCGAACTCCGGTCCAAAGATAG
>JAAYSH010000034.1 GCA_012518415.1 Erysipelotrichaceae bacterium
ATTATTGTTATGTTGAATGAGTGAGAAAGTTATATGATTTTTTCTTTAAATAGGCTTAATTTACACAAATTAAACATGAATAAAAATATTTACAAATTAATCGGCTAAAAGGGTCCTAGATAGGTGGCAATTTGCTATAATTATTTGGGAAGGAATTAAAGATATAAAATGGAAAAATATGATGTAATTATTGTGGGTGCTGGTCCAACGGGGATGATGAGTGCTTACGAACTTTTAAAAGCGCGACCTACAAGCAAAGTTTTACTTATTGATAAAGGGCTCGACATTCATAAACGTCAATGTCCGATTTTACAAGGAAAAATAAGAAAGTGTCCAACGAATGCAGAAGGAGTAATTGGTTGCTCACCAGCATGTTCAATTACTTCGGGGTTCGGTGGCTCTGGCGCATATAGCGATGGAAAATTTAATATTACAAGTGAATTTGGTGGTTGGCTTGATGAATACTTAGATGATGAAGAAATTTTAGAATTAATTCATTATATGGATGAAATTAATTTGGAACACGGTGCACCAAAAAATATTACCGACCCATATTCGCCAAAAGTCGAAGAAATTGAACGGCGCGGAATCGCGTACGGTTTAAAATTATTACGTGCAGAAGTCTGTCATTTTGGCACAGAAGTTAATTTACAAGTGCTAAAAAATATTAACCTTGAAATGAAAAAACATGTTGAAATGCGCTTTGAAACAGAAGTCGAAGATATTCTCGTTGAAGATAAAACTGTCGTTGGTGTTTTACTAACTACAGGAGAGAAAATATATTCTAAATATGTTGTTTTAGGCGTTGGCCGTAACGGCTCCGAGTGGAGTGAGAAAATTTTAACGAAACACGGTGTTATTCACCATCATAACTCCGTCGATATTGGCGTTAGAGTTGAAACTAACGATATTGTTATGGCAGAAATTAACGAACACTTATATGAAGGTAAATTCGTTTATAAAACAAGTTTAGGAACAAAAGTAAGAACATTTTGTGCGAATCCTTCAGGCCACGTCGTTATTGAAAACCATAACGGTGTTGCAGTATGTAATGGTCATTCATTTAATGATCCGGAGTTAGGTAGTAATAACACCAACTTTGCTTTATTAGTGTCACATCGTTTTGAAGAACCATTTAAAAATCCAAATGCATACGCGATTGAAATCGCACGCCTTGCTAATCAATTAAGTAATGGCTCAGTTATCGTTCAAAGTTATGGTGATATTAAAAAGAAAAGAAGATCAACCGTAAAACGAATTAATGAAGGCTTCGTAAAACCGACCTTAAAAGATGCAGTTCCAGGTGATTTAGGTTTAGTCCTTCCATTTAATACAATGCAAGCGATTATTGAAATGATTGAAGCGCTTGATAGTGTAACGCCAGGTATTGCAAACGACCATACATTATTTTACGGGGTTGAAGCGAAGTTTTATAGCGCTAGACCAGCAGTTCGAGGTGGTTTTGAATTGCGTGATTTAAATAATATATTCGTTGGTGGCGATGGTGCAGGTCTTACTAGAGGCTTAGCCCAAAGCAGTGCGAATGGAATATATATTGCTCGCTATATCGCGGAGAAATTAAACGGAGAAAGATAATATGCGTTATTTTGGTACAGTTGCTCGCGGAGTTAGAATGCCGATTATTCGTCAAGGGGATGACTTAGCAACAATCGTTGCGGAAACAATTTTTCAAGCGTTTAAATACGAAAAAATCGAAGTAAAAGATAAAGATATTATTGCCTTAACCGAATCGATTGTTGCGCGCGCAGAGGGCAACTATGCCTCAAGCAAAGCAATTATTAAAGATGTTCAGGCTAAAGTTGGAAAAGGACCGGTTGGGTTTGTTTTTCCTATTTTAAGTAGAAATCGAATGTATGGCATCGTTAAGGCAGTTGCAAGCGCGGTTGATGAATTAATTATTCAACTTTCTTATCCAAGTGATGAGGTTGGGAATGCTTTAATTAGCGAAGAATTATTATTTGATTATGAGATTAATCCAAATACACAGACATTTGAAGAAGCAGAGTTTCGCAATCTTTTTGGTGAAGAATTACTTCACCCAATCACGAAGCAAGACTATCCCTCCTTATATAAAAGCTGTGGGGATAATGTGAAAATAATTTTTTCAAACGACCCTCAAGCTATTTTAAAATATACAAATAAAGTTATTGCTGCAGACGTACACTCTCGACATATAACAAAGGCGAGATTAAAGCAGGGCGGTGCTGAACTCGTGTTAGGACTTGACGATATTTTAACCAAATCAATTGGAGGAAGTGGTTATCATCCAGAGTACGGATTGCTCGGTTCAAATTATGCAAGTGAGGATGTTTTAAAATTATTCCCTCGTTCATCAAAGCAGGTTGCCGAAAAAATTCAGGCGTTATTCAAGAAAAAAACTAACCGCCAAGTCGAAGTCCTTGTTTTCGGTGATGGCGCGTTTAAAGACCCAGTTGCTAAAATTTGGGAACTCGCTGATCCAGTTGTCGCGGCCGCGTATACAAGCGGATTAGGCGGAACCCCTCATGAAAATAAATTAAAACTTCTCGCTGATGATGACTTTAAGCATCTTGATGGTGAAGAACTTGAAGAAAAACTAAAAGAACATATCAAAAGTAGTAGCAAAAGTGCCCCGAACGCACTTGGAACAACACCGAGACAAATTAGCGATTTACTCGGTTCGTTATCTGATTTGATGGCTGGAAGTGGCGATAAAGGCACACCGGTTATTTATATCCAAGGCTATTTTGATAATTATGCGGATGAATAAAATCCGCGATAATCTTTAATTCACTTTAATAAATTTTTTAGGAAGAAGAAGTTGGTTTTTTCATATACAAAATTATACTAAAAAGTTTTTTGCGCTGGACTATATTAAAACGAACGCGCTTAATTTATTTGCATCAAGCAAATAAGTTGTATAACAATAATTTGTTTTCAGTGAGAGTTTTAACGTTTTTATAAAAAAACGAACAATTTTGAAAGTTTTTTTATGCTACAATTTAATTAGGAGAACAAGATATTGACTAATGCAATAATTTTGGATTTAAATATTTTTTCGGGAATAACGGGTTTTGCAAGCAGTGTGACGTATCCTACCAAAATCATTATGTACGACGCATATTAGGGGAGGCTGTTTATGAAAAAAAACAAAAAGGCAATATTTTTGGCAATAGGCCTAATTAGTCTTACTAGTGGCTGTGGCGCAAGTAAAAGTGGTTTGTCAATTTTTATCAACTCATTTGAAACATTTGAAGGGATGGTTACTGATTTAGAAGCACAAAGAAGTAAACACGGAGAAAATCCTATGAGACTATTTGATTTTGATCTTAGTGAAATTGATGCCGATATAATTCAAACTTATCATGTTGGAGGGATAGATTATTGTCCACAATTAGAACAGAATTGGTGGACGCCAGGGTGCGCTAGAAGAATTCCAGGTAAAAGAGCACACAAACCTGGCGAGCATTGCCCGAACCTCTTTTATCGTCGAATGCATGTTGAAGCACGAAATAGCGAGGAAGATTTGTTAGCGATGATTACATATATGGACGCGGTCCAAGTTATTGGAACTCCGTTCTTCAAAGAGGGTGAGGAAATAACTTGGGCAGTTGGTTACAATTCCGATGATCAACATATATTAGTTGATGAAAACGAAAATATCCTCCTGCAAGTTAAATTTGGCAGGGGCATTACTGACCAATTTCGCTCAGATGTCTTCGATTATTTGCTAATAGTTTGGGAAGAAGGCTCCCATATATATGTTTAATTTAGCGTAATTATGCTAACAAAAACTGCTCTGTTCTAGAGCAGTTTTTTAATAATTATTATAAGATTTTTTGTTGTTCAAGTATTTCGATAATCTTTTTTGCTGTTAAGGGATTTTCACTAATGTGGAAGTGATCATAACCGCCACTATAAGTTTCATAGAAGATGTCGTAGGTTTCAATGTTAAGTTCATTATTATGACCTCGATTATTAACCGCATCAAAACTACCATCAAGAACACTATTAATTAAATGGGGGATAGGAATTTTATTACGTAAGTCATGGATTAGGCTCCGGAAGTTGAATTCGACTAACTCACAATCATGACAAGTTAAACAGCGACTATAAACATTAAAAACTGTCCGCTCTTCCTTAATGCAAGGAAGCGTTTTTTCACTAAGTATATGCCGTTCATCATAATCGACATCTTGCATTTCATAAACAGTGATAAAGCCATCGTAGGCTCTACGCCAATTGAAGACGGAACCATTAAATATACCAGAGATACTACATATAACATCAAGACGCGGAGGGTAAGTTAAATTAGCAAACCGCTCTTTTATTTCATTTGACATTTTATTGTTCGTAAAACGAATACCGGCTGCAGTAAGCTTTTCTTCACTTTCTTCGGTCAAATTAGGAACCGAGTTAGATAAAAACTTATGCAAAGCGTCTGATGCCCTATCTGAGCGTTTATAAAGAGCAAAAAACTCCGAAATTGCCTGGACATTACGGTAAGGAGTGTTTATTGATATAACTTGATCGACCATCGCATCTAAATAAGAAGAAGCGAGCAAGTTAACAAGTCCGCCTTGAGAATGACCAACTAATACAAGCGGACGATCAGGAGATAAAATATATAAATGTCTAATTAAATATACAAGTCGTAGTGCTTGCTCTTCAACTGACGCGGCGTAGTCTTTCCCGCATAAGCGAAGCCGAAGTAAGATTGATTTTTTTGAGTATTTTAGCGCGAACTTAGCAAACTTTTTTACTGTTTTATGGAACTGAATTTCGCTTAATTCGTCCGCAAAACTCATCTTAATGCTATCACCCGCAGGCATATGTAAGTTGTCTAAATTGATAAAAGGATATTCAATCATAGACGGATAGTTTTCGACTAAAAAACTCGTCATTTTTTCAAATGCTTTTTCACTATCTACATATCCGTGTGTAAATATAATAATTGGTTTACTTGTTTTCATCTTAGTTTAATTATTGCAAGTTTATTATCTTTTTTTAATAAGGCAAATTAATAATAATGCTCAATTTAATAAACTTAATTAGAGTAAATGCTTAAAGTTTAAAATACTTTCAGTGACAAGTTTTTCAAAATTGCTTGCAGCTTTGTTAGCGGCAATTTCTACTTCCGCATGGTTTAAATGTTCCTCTTTTAGTCCAGCAGCGTAATTAGTAATACAGCTGACCCCACATACGCGTAAGCCCATATGAACTGCAGCGATATTTTCAACAGCAGTTGACATACCAACCGCACTTGCACCTAACTTAATTGCCATTTGAACTTCTGCGCGTGTCTCATATGTTGGACCAGTGAACTGACAATAGACTCCGCGGTGAAGTTTAACACCGACTTTGTCCGCGGCTTTTAATATGATTTCTTTTAATTCAGGATCATAAGCATAAGACATACTTGGGAATCTTGTTCCTAGGGAGTCTAAGTTCGGTCCAATTAATGGATTTGGTGCAAGTCCAATATGATCATCAATAAGCATTAAATCACCTGGAGTTAAGTCTAAACTTGTTCCTCCCGCAGCATTTGATAAGAATAAGATTTTCGCGCCGAGTAATCCCATTAACCGGACTGGTAAAACGACATCACTCATGTCGTAACCTTCATAGTAATGGACCCGGCCTTTCATACAAATAACTTTAATGTCGCCAACATATCCTAAAATGAAGCGGCCATCATGACCTACAACAGTTGATACCGGAAATCCTTCGATTGATTCATAAGGAATTTCTAGTTCAACATCAATGTTTTTTGCATAATTACCTAAACCTGAGCCTAAAACAATCGCGACCTCAGGTACAAAATCAGTTAATTCACGTACACTTGCTAAGCATCCGCGTAATTTAGTTTCAACTTTATTCATTTTATATTTCCTCCACTTTTTATATATTTAAATTATAACCTATTAATTAGACATAAACCCTTAAATTTATGTAATGACTAGTTTTAAATGTAATCTCATCGCAATCTCGATATAATTAAAAAAGTGAGGTAATTAATATGGATAAAATTTTAAAGGATGCACTTATTAATGAAAATAAGCGGCAAAACGAAGGGTTAGAGTTAATCGCTTCAGAAAATTTCGTAACAAAAGAAATCCGATCTTTACAAGGCTCGATTGTAACAAATAAATATGCAGAAGGATATCCTGGCCGAAGATATTACGGCGGCTGCGAATACATTGATATTATGGAAAGCCGGGCGATTGAACTTGCATGTAAGTTATTTAATGCAAAATACGCGAATGTTCAACCACATAGCGGCTCAAGCGCGAATATGATTGTTTACTACGCTCTATTAGATACAGGAGACAAAATCTTATCGCTTTCTTTAGATGAAGGCGGACATTTAACTCATGGTTCTCCAGTTAGTTTTTCAAGTCGGTACTATGATATCGCCCACTACAATTTAGGTGAAGATGAAAAACTTGATTATGAAGCAATTAGGGAAGTCGCCCTAAAAGAACGGCCAAAACTATTACTAGCAGGATTTTCAAGTTATCCGTATAAAACTGATTATAAAAAGTTTCGCGAAATCGCTGATGAAGTTGGGGCGTACTTACTAGTTGATATGGCTCATATCGCTGGTTTAGTCGCAGGAGGAGTGCACGAAAATCCTGTTGATTATGCCCACGTTGTTACTTCGACAACGCACAAAACACTCCGCGGGCCCCGTGGCGGATTAATTCTTACTAATGATGAAGACATAGCGAACAAAATAAACAAAGCGACCTTCCCCGCGCTTCAAGGTGGTCCACTTGAGCACGTAATCGCCGCAAAAGCCCAATGTTTTTATGAAGCAAGCCAATCAGAGTTTAGGGATTATGCAAAACAAGTAGTAAAAAACACGAAAGCTGCCGCAGATGAATTTGCAAAATTAGATGCAATAGTAAGCGGAACTGACACACACTTATTTTTACTCAATACAAAAGCAACTTACGGTATAAGTGGCAAAGATGCAGAAGATCTTTTAGGTGAAGTAAATATTACTTTAAATAAAAATATGTTACCAAATGATAAGGAACGGTCGTCTGTCACTAGTGGTGTAAGAATTGGATTTGCTGCGCTTACAACCCGCGGACTAAAAGAAGATGGAGCTAAAAAAGTCGCACAAATCATCCATAATTATTTAAGTAAAACAGTTGACATCAAAAAAACAAAAGAAGCTGTCAGTCAACTTACAAATGAATTAAAGCAAGTAGAACAACTCTAACCGCGATTAATTGATAGACAAAAACCTAATCATTGTATAAGTGACAAAAATAATTTTATGTTATAATTTTTATTGTTAAGTAGAAAGGTTAAACCTTAGATGAAGAAGTTGTCAATAGTCGCTAAAACATTCATAATCGCATCAGGCTTAACCGCCTTCGGTTTATTGCTTTTTGGAGTATTATGGGTGTTTCAAGTAAATTACTCCCAAGGAATGTTCTTTGGTTGGTTACTTGGTGCGGCAGTAGGAATGATAAACTTTGGACTTATCGTTTTACAAGCGCATTTAACGGTACGTTCACTTAATAAGCGAAACGTTAGCGTTTATGCGAGTTTTTTATTCTTAGCCCGCTTACTACTTGCTGGTGGTGCGCTTGCACTATCAGGTTGGCTTACTTATAAACATCAAACACCTGAAACGACCTTGTTTAATTTATGGACGACGTTTGCAGGCTTAGTTTTAACCCAATTTAGTGTTCGCTTCTCTGGCGCGAAATCACCTTGGAGTCAAGACTCTCCCCTAAAAGAAGGTGAAGGCGATAGCGAAGGGATATTCACTTTAAAAGATTTATTTTCAAAAGATAGTACAACTAATGAAGAAGAGGATGATATCGAATAATGCTTATAAAAGTCTTTGCAAATAGTAATTGGTTTAGTGAATTTCTTCATAACTTACCAAGTGAAATTTATGTGACTTTTTTAATTGTCATAGTCGTATTAATTTTGGGTATTATCGTTTCAATAAAAGCAAGAAAAGCCGATCCGTTAGAAAAACCAAAAGGCATTTTGCATTTGGTCGAAATACTAGTTACCTTTTTTGATAACTTAAAAGAAAGTGCGATGGGTAAAGGCTTTAATGGGATGGCACCTTACTTTATGGGTGTGGCTATTTTTATATTTTTGAACTTCCTCGTTGGTTTAGTTGGCTTACCAACACCAACAGCAAGTTTGATTGTTCCAATGGCACTTGCTTTGCTTACGGTTATATTAATTCATGCGACATCAGTACGTACGAATAAGTGGGGATACTTTGAGCGGTATACATCGCCGAGTATTTTATTTTTGCCGATGAATATTATTTCGCAGTTTTCACCACTTATCTCTTTATCTTTCCGTTTATTTGGTAACACCTTGGCAGGTTGGTCGATTATGACCCTTATTTATTGGGCGCTGGAAATGGGAAGTAACTTTATTTTCGGCTTCTTTATGCCTGCAGGAGTTGCCTCAATTTGGTTAGCGCCATTAATTACACCATGGTTGCACTTATATTTCGATATATTCAGCGGCCTTATTCAAACATACGTGTTTGTAATGCTTTCGATGATGTTTATTGCCCAAGAAGGACCTGAAGAAGAAGATGTCCCGGTGCAGAAGTTTGTCGATAAAGCAGGAAATACAATTACAACATTAGCAAAGGAGAATTAATTTATGCTAGTAAACTTTTTACAATCACTTCCAGTTTTAGCTGGAGCATCAACGAGGGATGGAATTATTGCGCTTGCCGCTGCAATCGCTGTTGCCCCGGGGATGGTGAACGCCTGGGGAGAAGCGAAAATTGCAATTAAGGCAATTGATGCAATGATGCGTGTTCCCGAACAAACTAACAATATTCGGAATACGATGATTCTCGGTATCGCTCTAGTCGAAACAACCGCGATTTACGCTTTACTTGTCGCAATTTTAATTATTTTCATTTTAGGATAATTGGAGGAAAACGTGCTTAACAATTTATTAAGAACAAGCATCGTTATTTTGGCAGAGGCTGAGCAAACTGGCCCCTTTACTGCAGAAGATTTTGTTGACAAATTATTCCCAAGCGGCTTTCTTTGGGGCGCAGTAACGCAAATACTTGCCTTTTTAGTACTCATTTTAATCGTGTGGAAACTTTTATATAATCCAGTTAAAAAGATTTTAGTAAAACGGCAAAACACTGTTGAAGAAAACATTAATTCCGCTGAAATTATGCGTGAAGAAATGGAAAAGCAACTTGCGGAATCAGAGGAACTAATTAAGGCTGAACGGCAAAAAGCTCAAGCACTCGTCGCGGAAGCGCTTAAACAAAGTGAAAAAGCAAAGGAAGAACTCATTGAACAAGCTAAGGCTGAAATCGAAATTGAAAAAGCTAAAGCTCGTGAAGAAATTGCGCAAGCAAGAAAAGATGCAGAAGAAGAAATTAGAAGCGAAATTATTAATGTCGCCTTATTAGCATCAAAAGAAATTATTGGACGAGAAATTAACGAACAAGATAGCGAACGACTTGTTAATGATTTTATAAAGGATATGACTAACTAGATGGCTGATGTAGCAATTACTTATGCACAGGCACTTTTAAATATTGCCATTGAAGAAAATGATATCGACCGTTATTTAGCGGCGAATGATTTGATGTTGCACTTATTTGAAGAACAACCTGAACTATATGCATTGCTAACATCAGAGTTCATCTCAAAAAGCGACCGATTAGGGCTAGTTGATAAATTTTTAACTTCAATTAATTTACCAAATTATGTGAATTTTATTAAAGTTCTCATTGATCGGAAGCGACTATCAAGTTTTATTCCAATCGCATTCGAGTTTAAACGACTCGCCCATACGGTACAAAATAAAGTGGAGGCAATCGTTTACTCAACAACACCACTACAAGAAGAGAAATTTCAGCAATTACAGCTCACATTATCAAAAAAACACGGCAAAACCGTATTACTTAGAAATGAAATTGATGAACAACTACTAGGTGGAATCAAAGTCGTTATTGGCGATGAAGTATATGATGGCTCAATCAGCGGTAAACTCCAACAATTACAAGCAAAGCTACACCAAGGAAAGGCGGAATAGTATATGAAATTTAAAACAAATGAAATTAGTGCTCTAATCCAAAAGGAAATAGAAAACTTTGAAGCGAAAGTTCAAAGCGCGGACGTCGGAACAGTCGTGACAGTTGGTGATGGTATTGCCATCATTTACGGCTTAGACGATGCAATGCTTGGCGAACTTTTAGAATTTCCTGGTGGAGTTTATGGAATGGTTCAAAACTTAGAACCAGACAATGTTGGCGCCGTTCTTTTAGGTAATGATGTCAAAATTAAAGAAGGCGATATTGTTAAAAGAACAAACCGGGTTGTCGAAGTTCCGGTCGGTGACGCCATGCTTGGCCGTGTTGTTAATGCTCTTGGTCATCCAATTGATGGAAAGGGAGTAATTGAAACGAAAAAATCTCGACCAATTGAAAGAATTGCGCCAGGAGTTATGAAACGAGAACCTGTTAATAAACCACTACAAACGGGAATTAAAGCAGTCGACTCGATGGTACCAATTGGACGCGGGCAACGAGAGTTAATTATCGGAGACCGCCAAACTGGTAAAACTGCAATCGCTGTTGATACGATTATTAATCAAAAGAACGAAAATGTTTACTGTGTTTATGTCGCAATCGGACAAAAACAAAGCAGTGTTGCGGATATAAACGAAAGATTAATCGAAAAAGGCGCAATGAGTTATACAACAATTGTTTCAGCATCCGCAAGTGAAGCGGCACCGATGCAAATGATTGCCCCATTCGCAGGTATGGCAATTGCAGAAGAGTGGCTTGAACAAGGAAAAGATGTCTTAATCGTCTTAGATGATTTAAGTAAGCACGCAGTCGCATATCGAACTTTATCTTTATTACTAAAACGCTCACCTGGAAGAGAAGCATATCCTGGTGATATTTTCTATCTCCATTCAAGATTATTAGAGCGGGCATGTAAATTAAACGAAGAAAATGGTGGTGGATCAATTACGGCGCTACCAATTATTGAAACACAAGCAGGCGATCGCTCCGCTTATATTCCTACAAACGTAATCTCGATTACGGATGGACAAATTTTCTTATTAACTGAATTGTTTAATGCGGGTCAACGCCCAGCGATTGATAGCGGACAATCAGTTTCACGTGTTGGAGGCAGCGCGCAAATTAATGCAATGCGGCAAGTCGCAGGTCAGTTGAAAATTCAACTTGCCAACTACCGCGAATTACAAAGTTTCGCCCAATTTGGTAGTGATTTAGATGAATCAACAAGACGCGTACTAAATCACGGGCGTGTTTTACTAGCAGTATTAAGACAAAACCAATACGAACCATATCCAATTGAACGACAAATATTCGAATTGTTTGTCGCGCAACATAATTTTTTAGAACAACTCAGCGATGATGATATCGGGCCAGCACTTACCGACGCGTATAACGCTTTAAAAGTTCAACATCCGGAATATTTAAACGAAATCGTTGAAGAAGAAATTATTAGTGATGAATTAAAAGAAAACTTATTAGCATTTATTAAAGACTTCTTTGAAACAAGAGATAATGAGGAGGTTGAAGTTTAATGTCAGTTGCAATGCATGCAACAAAAAGAAGAATCCGCTCGATCCAATCGACAGCAAAAATTACGCGAGCGATGGGATTAGTAGCTGTAACGCGCCTAAAAACTTGGCAACGTAAGTTTATGGCGAACCGAGTTTTTGCAAACCAATTAGGTGAGATTTTAGAAGAAGCACTTAAAGGAATCGATAAAGAAACTCACCCATATTTGACATTAAACAAACAATCAAGCAAGGTTTTGCATGTAGTTATTTCAAGTTCGCTTGGCCTAGCAGGTCCATATAATAACAATATTACTGAGGCAACCGCGCCATTAATAAATGAGGGTGATGAAGTTATTATGATTGGAAAGCGCGGGAAAAGAGAGTTTTCACGCCTCGGAATTACGTGTAATGATATGTTTCTTGAATTAAATATAAGTTACGATGATGTTAGCAAACTTGGTGCACATTTACGTAACGAATATGATAGTGGCAACTATGAAAGAGTCGTTATTCACTATACAAACTACATTAATTCAATGACATCTGAGGTTAAACATGTAACGCTTTTACCATTTGGAATAAGTGAAACATATTTAGATCCAGTTGAATTAGATGAAGCAGATGAACAACTAATCGCAGAGTTAGGAATAGATGATGATGAGGAAGCAGATTTTGATTTAAGCATTGAGTCAATAATCGAACCTGATAAACCAACATTTTTCCAAGCATTTATTCCGATTTACTTAAATAACATGCTTTATGCATATGTTATCGCTGCTCAAGTCGCTGAACAAAGCTCTAGAAGACTAGCGATGGACTTAGCAACTGATAACGCTAATGAAATGATTGATGAATTAATGATTAAATACAACGCAGCCCGACAAGCGGCAATTACCCAAGAAATTACCGAAATTGTCAGCGGACTGTACTAGGAGGAATTATGGCAAACAACAAATTACCAACAGGCAAAATTATTCAAGCTATCGGACCAATTATTGACGTTCAATTTCCTGAAGACAACTTACCAGGATTATTAACCGCTTTAGAGATTAAAGGTGATTCAGGTGATTCATTAGTTGTTGAAGTCGCCCAACATATCGGTGATGATGTTGTCCGTGCTGTTGCGATGGGTTCAACGGATGGAGTGCGTCGCGGTATGGAAGTTATAAACACTGGTGCACCGATTACTGTTCCAGTTGGCGAAAAAACACTTGGAAGGATGTTCGATGTTTTGGGTCGTCCAATTGATGATGGTGACAGTGATTTTAGTGATGAACCACACGCAGCAATTCATAGACTTCCACCCGCATATAAAGATCAAGTCGTCTCCCATGAAATATATGAAACAGGTATTAAAGTTATCGACTTAATGTGCCCATATATTAAAGGTGGAAAGGTTGGTTTATTTGGTGGTGCAGGTGTTGGAAAAACCGTATTAATCCAAGAATTAATTCATAATATTGCAACCGAACAAGAAGGTATTTCCGTGTTCGCTGGTATTGGTGAGCGTTCACGAGAAGGAAATGACTTATATTTAGAAATGAAAGATAGTGGTGTCTTAGCGCAAACAGCATTAGTGTTTGGTCAAATGAATGAACCACCTGGAGCAAGGATGCGAGTAGGACTTACCGGTTTAACAATGGCAGAATACTTCCGTGATGAAAATAAACAAGATGTATTATTATTTATCGATAATATTTTCCGCTTCTCTCAAGCAGGAAGTGAAGTTTCTGCACTACTTGGAAGAATGCCGAGTGCCGTTGGTTATCAGCCAACCCTAGCAACGGAAATGGGTCAACTACAAGAGCGAATTACCTCGACAAAAGAAGGGTCGATTACATCAATTCAAGCAATTTATGTCCCGGCGGATGACTTAACTGACCCCGCCCCTGCGACCGCATTCGCTCACCTTGATTCAAGAACAGTTCTTGATCAAAACACTGCAGCCTTAGGGTTATATCCTGCAGTTGATCCACTTGCATCAACTTCAACAGCACTTTCAGTTGAATATGTTGGTGAAGAACATTATCGAGTCGCGCGTGAAGCTCAAGCTATGTTACAAAAGTATAAAGATTTATCTGATATTATTGCGATTCTTGGTATGGATGAATTAAGTGAAGAGGACCGCTTAACTGTTAACCGGGCCCGGAGATTACGTAATTTTCTTTCACAACCACTTCATGTCGCGGAAGCATTTAATAACGTCCCTGGCGTATTTGTACCGGTAAAAGAAACAGTTCGCTCGGTTAAAGAAATTATTGAAGGTAAACACGATAATTTACCAAAACAAGCATTCTTATATGTAGGAACAATTGAAGAAGCAGTTAAAAAGGCAGAAAGTTTATAAAATATGAAACTATTTCCAATCCAAATACTTACTCCTGACCGCGAAGTATTTCGCGGAGATGTGAGAAGGTTACACGTTCCCACTGAAAGTGGACCTTACACTCTCCATGCGAATACTTATCCTTTTATCGTAATGATTAAATATGGAAACTTATGGTTAGAAACAACCGAAGGTCGAAGTGACTACGCGATAAGTGGTGGTATTTTGATTGTGCAGAAGGAAATAGTGACTGTACTAGCAGAAGCGATTGAACGTGCAGATGAAATTGATGTCGACCGTGCCCTCGCTGCTAAAGAGCGAGCCGAAAGTAGACTTGCAAAAAAGTCGGAAAAAATCGATATAAAACGCGCACAAACTGCTTTGTTAAGAGCGCTTAACCGTCTCGATGTCGCTGGTTATGAAGCGACTTCAATATATAAGTTTAAAGACTAAGCATTAATTGCTATACTAGTTGTGGTTTTTAAAATATTAAAACAAGAAAAAGGAGAGAATATATGAAGAAAAAATCACTATTATATTTTCAAAGCGGAGGCCCAACCTCAGTCATTAACACCTCCTTATATGGTGTAATCACCGAGGCGAAAAAGCATCCAGAAATCGATGGAATTTATGGAGCAATTCATGGTATTGAAGGTGTCTTAAATGACCGCCTCATCGATTTAAGAGCAGAAGATGAAGAAACGGTTGAATTACTAAAACAAACACCTGGCGCAGCACTTGGTAGCGCACGCTATAAGTTAAGTAATGATATTCATGATGATGATTATAAACGCATTGTCGAAGTTGTTAAAAAACATAATATCGGCTACTTACTCGTCAACGGTGGAAACGACTCAATGGATACGTGTACTAAGTTGAGTAAGTTATTTAAAGAAATTGATTATGATTGTAATGTCATGGGAATTCCTAAAACAATTGATAATGACTTATACGGCTTAGACCACAGTCTTGGTTTCCCAAGCGCAGCGAAATATGTTGCCCAAAGTTTACAAGATATTCAAATTGATAACCTTTCATATGATAAAGGTAAAGTATTAATCGTTGAAGTTATGGGTCGACATACTGGATGGCTAACTGCCGCGGCAGTGATGTTACCAGAAGAACTTCGCCCAGACCGCATTTACTTCCCAGAAGAAGACTTTGATATTGATGAATTCGGTGCCTTAATTAAAGAAAAATACGAAGAAAAAGGTAAAGCCTTTATTGTTATTTCTGAAGGTGTAGACGCGAATATTCCAAGTGAAGATGTCCGTGTCGATAGTTTTGGTCACAAACAACTTGGTGGCTTAGCAAGTGAACTTGGAAGTTATGTCCAAGACAAATTCGATGTTCCAGTCCGTGCGGTTGAGTTTTCTTTAATGCAACGCGCAGGTGTAAGCCATATTACCAAAGTTGATCAAAATGAAGCGATTCGTATTTCTAGGAAAGCTGTTCGTAGCGTTTTAAAAGATAGCAACTCAGGTAAAATGGTTGCTCTAAAACGCGGAGTAACAAGTACAGGTAAATACAAATCAACTTGTTACTTACAAAAAGCTTCAAAAGTCGCGAACGTTGAAAGAAAGTTACCCGAAGAATTTATCGATGATATTCACAACGGCAACGGCGACCTAATGAGAGAGTACTTAGCTCCGTTAATTGAAGACGGAATTAAACTTGATTATGAAAACGGAATTACTAAATACGCTCAACTTAAAAAAGTACGCGTCGAATAATTAATTTTGTCTTTAAACATATAAAGCCTAGGAATTACCCTAGGCTTTTTTATGAAAGTAAAGGATGTATAGCAAAAAGTGTATAAAAAGCAGTATTTTCTACCTATATTAATTAAGAGGGCTATACCTAAAAGCGATAGATGAAATGTATAAAGTATTAATTATTTATGATGAAGTTGGATTTAACCTTCGCATTGATAGCCACGGCCTTTTTGCAATAGTTTTTAATATTTACTTACTTTAATACTTTGCGTAAATACTTATATTTTTTCTTCGTATATGGTTGATAGCGAATGTTTAAATCCGGTTTATCCTTTTTCTCATAAATACTCTTGTAGTGTGAGAATGTCGAAAAACTCCATTTACCGTGATATGCACCCATACCAGAATTCCCAACGCCACCAAAAGGCATATGAACGGTGGAAATGTGTTGGATTGTATCATTAACTGCTGCGCCGCCAAAGGATATTCGCTCAAGCATCTTTTCAATAAAATCTTCTCGCTCTGAAAAGATATATAATGCTAAAGGAGTCGGGTTTTGCAGTATAATTCCTTCTAATTCATCATCTTCTTTATAAGTAATAATCGGCAAAAGCGGGCCGAAAATCTCTTCTTGCATGATTGCATCACCTAAAGTAACATCCTTTAAAATTGTAGGTGAGATTTGAAGGGTCTCGTGTTTAACTTCTCCGCCAAATACAACCTTTTCTTTGTCGATTAAATTACTTATTCTCTCAAAGTGTTTTTCGTTAATGATTTTACCGTAATCCTTATTACTTAAGGGTTCTTCGCCGTACTGCTTTGTGATTTCTTTTTGAGCAAGATCGATGAACTCATCGACGATACTTTCATGCACTAAAGCATAATCAGGCGCAATACAAGTTTGACCTGAGTTTAGTAATTTACCAAAGACTATTCTTCGAGCTGCGAGTTTTAAATTGGCACTTTCATCAATAATAACTGGTGATTTGCCACCTAATTCTAATGTTACAGGTGTTAAATGGACACTCGCCTTACTTTGAACAAGTCTTCCAACGGTTGGAGAACCAGTGAAGAAGATGTAATCAAATTTTGTTTCGAGAAGTTCGGTATTTTCTTTTCGACCTCCTAAGACAACTGCGACATATTCTTTTGGAAAAACTTCGCTAAGCAATTCATAAATTACATCCGCGGTATGAGCACTGTAACTACCAGGTTTAATAACTGCAGTATTACCTGCTGCAATCGCACCGATTAAAGGATCAACTGCAAGTAAGAACGGATAATTCCAAGGACTCATAATTAAAACATTCCCATAAGGAGAGGGGAGCCTGTATGATTTCCCGCGGAAGTTAGCAAGCGGTGTCTTAACTTTTTTTGGTTTCATCCACTTTTTTAAATTTTTGATTGCATAGTTAAGTGAATTATAAACAATTCCAACTTCACTCATATATGCTTCCATTTCGCTTTTACCTAAATCATCCTTCAATGCTTTAATGATTTTGGTTTCGTGTTTTTTAATCGTTTCTAATAACATTTCCAAAGCATCAATGCGGAATTCAAACGAAAGTGTAATCCCGCTTCTAAAATATTGTCTTTGCATTTCAACAACTTCTTGTATTTTCATATTATCACCACCTTATTTACTTATACTTTATTATAAATTCCCTCTATTTTAAACCTATTTATATACGGTTTTTAATAAAAATCTAAATGTTTTTCTAAAAAAAGAAAATAAATGGAATGACTTCTAAATGTAAAATGGAAAACTGCTGATTATAAGCGGATTTTTTAATAAGTAAGCCCTTTCAAAAACGTTTTACCGATTTTTTGCCCAAATACATATCTATATATAACGGGGACGTTTTTTTAATAATGTAAATATCTTCAAATCACTGATTGTAAGTGTGTTTTGGGGAAATGGATAATTTTGGTTAATTTCTTAAAAACTACAAACTATCCGCACTATAAGCCTTTTTTATCAATCATTCAAAAAAACCTTGAAAACGCTTACATCCATTTTCACTTTAGTTTTGTTTAACATTGGCGTTTTTTTGTTCTAGTATATATCCACAAATGCACAAGAAGTGCATACAAAATGAAAGGAGAAAAAAGTTTATGAAAAAGAAAAAACTACTAGGCTTAACTGTGCTCGGTACATTAATCTTATCCGCTTGTGGCGGCGGCGAAGAGCTAGTATGGAAAAGCCGTGGTGAAGATCAAAGACCTCCATATGCGGGGCCCGTAGCTGATGGGTTTAAAAACTTTTCCTACTATAGCTACGAAGATAAAGCTGAAATTCTATACGAACTAGAGAAATATGCACTAGACAATTTCTTAGGTGGAATTCCGCTTTATGACAACGGTACAAACGTTCTTTATTCACCAAGATTACAAATTCCATCAGACGTTTACGTCCCTAACTATGGATTTGGTGTTGGAGAAGGTGTTATTACCGAACCAATGACCGCTGAACAAGAGCCGGTCGAAGCTTGGCGCTGGTATTACCACTCATGGCAATCATCAGACCCAGGAACACTTAACTATTGGGATAGCCAAGACGCTGTAACTGGTGACCTTTGGGCGTTATTCAACTCAGGTTACTATTCAACAGAGTTTACAGATGACAAAACCAATTACCAATGGAGAACGCAACTCGCTAGAGAAATGCCAATTCCATTAAACCCAGACGCAAATGGTCGGGCTTCTAAGTGGCGGATTCCAGTTAAAACTGTAGAAGATGACCCAAACTTGGTTTATCACACACTATCTACAACTCCAGCAGTCGCAGAATATAATGGCAGAGGAGTCCAATTAGAAGACTACTTAACACCATTCAAAGCGATGTTAGATGGAAACTTATTCCGTTCAACAGACTTAGGTTCAAAAACAAGTGGTTATGTTGGTGTTGCTCAGTATAAAGCACAACCAGCAGGACAAAAAGACTGGAGTGTATTAGGTATTCAACTTAACGAAGAAGAACGTGCAATTGAGTTTGAATTTAACACAAGACACGATTCATTCTTCGCAATGTATTATAACGCTTCAAGTTTATACTCCCCACGTCCACAAGAGTTTATTGATTACTTAGATGGTTTAAACCTTGAAGATGAAGATTTATCCGGAGCAGCACGTTACGGTAAAAAAGAATTAGGCGTTGATGGTATCTTATCATTAGGTATGTATACTCTCGAACACTGGGAAGATAACAAAGTAATCGTCTTCAAAAAGAACCCATTATACTTTGAAAAAGATCGGGCTTCATTCGCAGGATACACATATCAAATTGTTAAAGACTCTAATACGGCTTATGAACTTTATAAAAACCGTCAGTTAGACTCAGTCGGAGTCCCAACACGTTATGTTGAAGACGAAATGAACAACCCAGAACGTCGTCGTACATTAGGAGATACAGTCTTCAAATTACAAGTTAACGCTACAAACCCACGACGTTGGGAAGAACTATTCGGTGTTGATGGTGCAATCGCACCTCATGCAGAAGATCAATACTGGGATGTCAAACCAGTAATGAGTAATAGAGACTTCTTAAATGGAATTTATTACGCAATTGACCGTGTACAATTAGCGGAATCAAACGGACGAACTCCAGCACATGGATTCTTCCCAAGCGCGTACATGATTGATCCAGTCGAAGGTGTATCATTCCGCGATACTCCATACGGTGAAAGAGTTCTTGCAGGACGTCTACCAGCAACTTATGGTTTCTCAAAAGAACTAGCTGGTGACTACTTCAAAAAAGCAATGGATGACTTAGTTGAAGACGGAGCATATAAACGTGGTTCATCACGCAGGCCAACCGTCATTACAATTAGAAACCACATGCAGACTCAACAACAAGTCGATACTGATGCGAAATTAATCGAACAATACATCCAAGACGCATTCAACGATGCAGTCGAAGGATTCGAATTAGTAGTCGATTCATACGCAACAGAAAACTGGTTCGACCCATATTATGATTCAATGATGGTAGGTCAATTCGACCTTGGCTTTGGATCAATCGGTGGAAACGTACTTGACCCAATCGGCTTCTTGGACACACTTTGCTCAGACAACCGTTCAGGATTTACATTATCCTGGGGTCCAGATACAAGCAAAGTTGACCCAGAACCAGTCTTCTATAAAGGCGAAGCTTATGCATTCGACGCATTATTAGGCGCCGCAACAGTCGGTGTCGCGATTAAAGACGGTGTTGAACTTCAAAACTTCACATTCGATTCAGTCGAAGCCGCTGCTCAATTAGAAGCAGACGGAACAGTCACTGTTACAGCATCAGGTACTTACTACAATGGTGCGCCAGACAAAATTCAGGTCGACTTAGACTACGTTGAATTCTGGTACTACGGTGAATCTGGAGAAGGATTTGAAAGCGCAGAAGAAGCAAAAGCTTTCTTAGCTAATGATCCGCAAGCTTGGTACTACAAAGACAACGGCGGAGCTATTACAAGTCCAATTAGAGAGGGTGAAAATCCAAATGGTGCAGTAGCTGAAATTACCTTCAATGATGATGGTACATGGGTACTAGTCGTCAAAGGAGTTCCTGCTTCTAACCAAAAAGGTCAAGAAGACGGCACTGCTGTCTATGAAATCGACTACTACTTCACAGTAACTGTTGATGGCATAGATTCAACTGCATCAGGTTACGAACTCTTTATCGGACCAGTCGCAGCTTAAATTGTGAATTTAGTTAACCCTAGCACTGGTTAATTGACCAGTGCCAGGGTTAGTATATTCGTGGACAAGCATTGCCGGCCTTAACAGCCGGCAATGTTAATTTGTCTACGTATATCAATATAATTATGATATTCTTATTAATGTTATTTATAGAGTAGGAGGACAAAATATGTGGAGGTATATCCTTAGAAGAATTGGATTAATATTTGTTACAGCATTTATAATTCTTTCACTCACATATTTATTAATGAAACTGTTACCAATGGATAAACCGCTTGGTCGCGCTGATGTCCAATTAGCGTATTATGAAAACCAAGTTAACCTTGGCTACATGGTTAGAGTCCATTATGAAAAAGGCTCGCCAAGACCAGCTAGTGATGTCATTGTCGTTAATGAACTTGATCCAAGCCAACCATACTTATATAATGCAGTTCCTGTATTTCAACAGTATGTTTCATGGATTAAAAACATTTTTACTAAATGGCATTGGGGAACATCATCAGTAATCGAACCTGGATCACCAGCTATGTTAGTTATTCGAAGAAGATTACCAGTTTCTTTAAAATTAAATATTTGGGCGATGGTAGTTTCTGTTCCGTTAGGTTTTCTTTTTGGTATATGGGCTGCTCTAAAGAAAAACACATTAACTGACCATATTATTACAATTGTTACGATGGTATTTATTTCAGTTCCATCATTTGTAATTATCACATTCTTAATGAAGTGGTTTGGTTTTGATACAAACCTTTTACCAACTCAGTGGCCATCGGTGTTAGCACCGGCCTGGGAAAGGTTCAAGGGCTATATTATTCCAGTTGCCTGTTTGTCGTTTGGAACAATCGCGGGATTTACAAGAATGACAAGGGCAGAATTAACCGAAATTATGTCTAGTGAGTTTTTATTACTAGCTAGAACAAAAGGGTTAACCAAAACTCAATCTGTTTTACGTCATGCTTTACGTAATGCACTTGTACCACTCGTACCAATGATTATTGGTCAATTTGTTGGATTACTCGGTGGTTCAATGGTTTTAGAAAACCTTTATGGTATTCCAGGAATCGGTAGTTTATTTACCGAAGGTATTACGCAAAAAGACTACAACCTCGTTATGGTTGTTATGTCGGTATATACAATGATTGGTTTATTTACAACATTAATCGTTGATGTTAGTTACGGTATTGTTGACCCGCGAATTAGAATGGGGGCGAGAAAATAATGGCAAATAAAAAAGATAAGCAAAATTTATTTGATTATGAACAATCAAAAAAGAGTGCGCGTGTATTTTTAGACCCTTCGAGTAGCGAAGAAATATCGCAAGAAGATTTTAAGTTTGTTCAAATGGATAAGTCAATCCATGATACAAAATTTGATACGCAACCAACTACGTTCTTTAAAGATGCGCTTAGACGTTTTGTTAAGAACAAATCCTCAGTTGTCGCATTTATCATTTTATCAGTGATTATTTTAATGGCTATTTTTGTCCCGGTTTTCAACGATAACCCAATTGACCGCAACTTCCCGGAGCAAAGATTCTTAACTCCCCGGTGGCGCGGTTTTGAAAACGCAAGTGTTTTTAATGGAAAACGGACATTTAGAAATGCTTTAGTTGTTAAACCTGATCCAGACGATCAGTCAACTTGGTATCCAGCAGGAAGGAAAAAAGAAGCTGTTGTAGCTGGTAGTGAAAGGTATTTTGATGATACCATTTCTGGTACACCATCGATTTATGCAACTGGTGGAAGTCTTTCAATCCGTACTGATACAAGAGAAAGAAGTAGCGGACTTATTTCCTATCCAGAGCAATTAGATTTTTCTGCTAATAGTGATTTTCAAATACAAATGTATTTACCAGAAGATAAAAACACATATTCTGTTGGACTCGGCGGCGTCGATGTTGTCCGCGAATCAATTGCTGAGTATGCAGTTTTCATTAGTGTTGAGTATGAACCAGGTGAGGAGGAGATTGTTTACTTAACTGATTTCTCATCACAATTTGGTGAAATCATCATTGATGATGTCAATGCTAAAGTACTTGCTAATCGTCCTGATGGCGTTAGTGAAACAACCTTTAACGCTAAGGTTGGTTATGAACTTAAAACTGTTGCAGAAGGTGACTTCCCAATCTTATTTGTCGATAAGTTTATCTTTGAAAATAAACTTGATACGACTCAAAATTTAGAAAGACTCTCATGGTCAGATGCAAACGCACTACTCCTTCGTCCAGTTACAAGACCTGAAAGCATTCCAGTTGCGGAGTGGCGCCCAACAAACTGGAGCATTTACGGCAGTGGTACACGTTCACTTGACCGCGCTAACGTTACACGGGTAACGTTTGAATATGATGAATACTTAGATGTTTTTGGTCTAAGAAAAAATTATGTTATATCAGGTACAAAAGTGACCGAATATATCAATGAAGGCTGGATTGAGTATGACTTTAATGAAGGCGTTTCATCATTTAAATTAACCGAATTAGGCGAAGAACACTCACCACTACGAAGTGTTTCTGCACAAATAGACCTCCCAGGTGCAACAGGTACAATTTACGAACTTACTGGTGATGTAGTTATGTATCGTTACTGGGGTTATGATAATATCCCTTATTATATTTTTGGTACAAACCATAGTGGTCGAGACCAGTTTAAAGTTGTTTTCTCTGGGCTTCGAACATCATTGTTACTTGGTTTAATTACGACTGTTATTTGTGTAACAATTGGTATTATTTGGGGTTCAATCTCTGGTTATTACGGTGGCTGGGTTGATCTTATAATGGAAAGGATTACTGATATTTTAAGTGGTGTTCCTTACATTGTTGTGATGACTCTATCAATTTTATTACTTGGTAATAACTTCGGAGTCTTTATCCTTTCATTAGTCTTAACCGGCTGGATTGGTATTTCATCTAGGACAAGGGCTCAGTTTTATCGATATAAAGGTCGAGAGTTTGTCTTAGCATCAAGAACATTAGGTGCAAAAGACAGCCGACTTATTTTCAAACACATTTTACCAAACGCAATTGGACCAATTATTACTGGTAGTATCTTAATGATTCCAAGCATTGTGTTTACTGAAGCTAACATTGCTTATTTAGGTTTAGGTTTACAAGGTATGCCAAGCTTAGGTGTTGCCCTATCAGAAGCACAAAAATACTTGGCGTCTGACCCGTATTTAATCGTATCTTCGGCAATTGTCGTTTCAATCCTAATGATTTGTTTCAACTTGTTTGGTAACGGTTTACGTGATGCGTTTAACCCATCATTGAAAGGAGCGGAGTAGTATGGAAAAATTACAAGCAAATGTTCAACAACAAGGCGAAGTGGTTATTGATGTTAAAGATTTAAAAATATCTTTTTATACTGATCATGGTCGTGTCCGTGCAGTCCGCGGTATTTCATTTCAACTTCGTAAGGGTGAAATTCTTTGTATTGTTGGAGAATCGGGTTCAGGTAAATCGGTAACGACAAAAGCAATTATGGGAATCTTACCTGGTAACGGAAGAATCGATGGCGGTTCAATTATGTACGAAGGTGAAGATTTAACGAAAGTATCCGAAGAAGAGTTCCACCGGATTCGTGGACATAAAATCGGTATGGTTTTCCAAGACCCATTATCAAGTCTTAACCCGATTATGCGGGTTGGAAAGCAAATTACTGAAGCGATTATTTTAAATAGTAATAAAATCAAAAGGTACTATAATGACTTAATCGCTAAGGAATTTGTTGACTATAAAAACGCAGTTTCTAATAAAAAACGTTTACTTCATAATGCGAATTTAGAACTCCGAGAAGCAAAACGAAAAAAAGAAACAGAGATTACGAAAATTAAAGAAAACAATAAATTATCTCGTGAAGAAAAATCTGCAGCAATCGCTCAAGAAAAAGAACAATATAAGGAAGCTAAAACCTCAATAAGAAACGAGAAAAAGGCTATCCGCGAAAGTTCTGATGCTGAGATTAAAGAAAAGAAACAGCAACTAAACTTGGTGAAAAAATCTGCTAGAGTAAAAGTTAAACAGAAAAAACGCGAACTTAAAGAAGAACGCGATAAAGAAGTCGCAGCATTGCAAGCTAAGCTTAAAGCGACAGAAGATGAACAACAACAAGAGGCGATCAAAGCCGAAATTAAAAAAGTTAAAGAAACTTATGTTAATTCGATAAAGATTACAAGAAGAGCTGCAAAACAACGGGCCATTCGTGTGATGACTGAGGTCGGTATTCCAAATGCTGAACGTCGCTATAAGCAATATCCATTTGAATTCTCAGGTGGAATGCGTCAACGCGTTGTTATTGCGATTGCTTTAACACAAGACCCTGATGTCTTGATTCTTGATGAGCCAACAACCGCCCTTGATGTTACGATTCAGGCGCAAATTCTTGAGTTAATTAATGAACTTAAGGAAGAAAGAAACTTATCATGTATATTTATTACGCACGACTTAGGTGTTGTTGCTAATATGGCTGATCGAGTTGCCGTTATGTATGCTGGTAAAATTGTTGAAAGTGCAACGGTTAATGAATTATTTTATAACCCACAACACCCATACACATGGGCGCTGCTTTCATCAATCGCTGACGTTGATACAGAAGAGCGACTTGAAGCAATTCCAGGTACTCCACCAGATATGGTTAATCCACCTAAAGGAGATGCCTTCTCATTAAGAAACAGATACGCGCTCGCGGTCGATTATGAATATGAACCACCAACTTATCAGGTGAGTCCAACTCACTTTGCTTCAACGTGGTTACTTGATCCGCGCGCACCAAAAGTTGAACGGCCAGCAATTGTTGAAGAAAGAATTAAAAACTCGCTGAAAGCCGCGAAGGAAGCGGGGGTGAAATTAGATGAGTAATAAAGAAGTAAACCAATTTGATATTGACGCAGTTGTAGAGAAATTTTACATAAGTCTTTTCCAAAGAGAAGAAGGACAATTATTTGCACTCGAAAAAGAACAAAGTGAAGCGTTACAAGAAGCTCAAGAAGAAGCGAATAAAGAAATTAGTGAACTAGAAGAAAAACTTCAAGAACTTAAAGACGCTGAAAAAAGTGCTGAAAATAAAGGTTTAATTAAAAAACAAAAAAGTAAAATTAAAGCTGCGAGACGCTCTGCCAAAGCTCGCGACCGGCTAATAAAAGCTGAATTTAAACCAAGACTTAAAAAAATAAGGCAAATTTTAAAGGTCGCTAGAGGAAGAGCAGATATTTTAAAAAAGGCGCGATACAATGAATTTAAAGCGTGGCAAAAAGCTGGCTTTGAAGATATTGAAAACCGTCCGTCAGAGATTGAAAAGCTACGTTTCGACTCTTATAAACCAGAATTAGTAGAAAATGATGTCGTCCTTAGTGTTCGCCACCTCAAGCAATATTTCGAAAGCGGGTTTGGAGCAAACAAACTAAGGACCAAAGCGGTTCATGACATTTCATTTGATATTCATAACGGTGAAGTATTTGGGCTTGTTGGTGAATCAGGCTGTGGTAAAACAACAACTGGTCGCTCGATTATTCGTCTTTACGATATAACTTCAGGCAGTATTTACTTTAAAGGCCACCGGATATCAGGTGGAACAAGATGGAATGAGAAAGAAATTAAGTGGAAACGAATTCGCTTGCGTCAGGAAATCAAAGAACTCAAAGCTAAGATGAAAGAGGAACTAGATGACGCTGAAGCGATTGATGAAGATGTTACCGAAGCAAGATCAGAACAAATCAAAGATCATTACAATAAAAAAATTGCGGCGATTGAGTATGAGATCGATGAAATCGTTCGAGTCCAAAAAACAAAAATTAAACTCATTAGATACGACAATAAAAACTATGATGAAGAATTCATGAGTCAAATTCAAATGATTTTCCAAGATCCAACAGACTCGCTCGATCCAAGGATGACAGTCGAAGATGCGATTCAAGAAGGATTACAAATCCAAGGATATCGCAATAAGGCAGCAAATTCTAACAAAGTTTCTGATGTTTTAGACCAAGTTGGCTTACTTCCAGAGTATGCCTCACGTTATCCGCATGAATTTAGCGGTGGTCAAAGGCAAAGAATTGGGATTGCTCGAGCGATTGTTATGCAACCAGAATTTATGATTTGTGATGAACCAGTCAGTGCATTAGACGTTTCAATTCAGGCGCAAGTTATTAACTTATTAAGTGACTTACGTGATGAAATGGGATTAACCTTACTATTCGTTGCACATGACCTCTCATTAGTTAAATACTTCTGTGACCGCATTGCAGTTATGTATTTTGGAAGAATTGTTGAATTAGCAACGAGTGAAGATTTATTTGCTAATCCACTTCATCCATATACAAAATCACTTATTAGTGCGATTCCAAAACCAGATCCAATTAGTGAAAAAGCTCGGAAGAGAATTCACTATAATCCAGCGGAAGCGCATAATTATGCCGAAGAAGGTAACCCAACATTGACCGAAATTACGCCTGGACACTTTGTTCTTGCTAATGAGGTCGAACTTGAGCGATACCGCAAGGAAATCGAAGATAGAACGAAAAGTAAAAAATAAATTAAACGTCCAAGGTTTATTAGCCTTGGATGTTTACTTAATTAAGGTTATTTAGATAAATGTTACCAAGTACAAGAAAAAAACTTAATCAGTGGATTGCCGCAATGATTATTGCTGCAATTCTTTTTGGAGTGCTTCTTTTAGTTGCGAGCTTAAACCGAGAATTATTTGACGTCCGACTTTTTTCTGATGTGTCATTTATATCGGGTGTAATTTTGTTAGGAATGACAACAATTGTTTTAATTGGTAATAAGGGGACGTTTGATGTTATTCAATATGGCTTCTCAAAGTTTTGGCACTATATTAGAATTCCAAGAAAAGATGAACGCGGTAACAAAGAAGCAGAAAAAGCTCACTTTAAAGATGCCTATGAGTATATGGAATACAAAGAGGAAAAACGGCGTGCAAAACCAGCATATTTTTTACCTTACTATGTAATCGGATTAATTATTACTGTCATTGGGATAGTTTTAAGTTTTGTCGCTGTGGCTTAAAAGGATAAATGCGTGAAAGAAGAACTACATCGATATTCATTAATAGTTGGCGAAAACGCCATTAATAAACTAAATAAATCTCATGTTGCTATTTTTGGTGTTGGTGGAGTTGGTGGCGCTGCAGTAATCGCGCTTGCCCGGGCAGGCATTGGTGAAATTAGTGTCTTTGATTTTGATGTCGTTGAAAAAAGTAATATTAACCGTCAAGTTGTTGCAAATCAATTAACTATTGGTGAAAGCAAAGTTGAAGTAATTAGAAATTTAATTAAAGAAATTAATCCTGTAATAAAAGTAAATGTACATAATATGTTTGTCAATGCGGATAACTATTTAAATATAAATTGGGATGAATTTGATTTTGTTATTGATGCTCTCGATAATGTCAGTGCGAAACTTTTAATTATCAAACAATGTAGCGAAAACAATGTTAGAGTCATCAGCGCAATGGGAGCAGGTAATCGGCTTGACCCAAGTAAGTTAGAAATTTGTGATATATTTAAAACAAGTCATGATCCACTAGCAAAAGTAATGCGATATGAATTAAGAAAATTAGGTATTAAGAGTTTACCAGTCGCTTTTTCGAAAGAAGTAGGTGCGGTTTTTGAAAAAGGGCATCAAAACGTGGTTGGTTCATCACCCTTTGTCCCAAATGCGATGGGCCTATTACTCGCTAGTTATGTGGCGAGTGAACTAATTAAAGGGTTATAGTTAATGAAAAAAGTTGGAACAATTAAATTACATTCAAAGCGGTTAGTATTAAGAGCGCTTAAAAATGATGACTTAGATTTATACTGCATTTATCATTATTTAGATAATGATACACGGGTAAATAAATATATGCGGCCAATTCATAGTGGTATTGGAAGTAATAGTAAATTGTATTTACAGTTAGTTACTTCTCGCTATGAGGAGCCGTATTTTTTTACTTGGGGAATTACTTTAAAAGAAAGCGATATCGTAATTGGAACGCTTGAAATATATAATGTTAATAAACAAGCAAAACAAGGTGAAATTGGCTTTAGGCTCGCTTATGAGTTTTGGAATCATGGCTATATGAGCGAAGCGTTAGCAAGAGTCTTAGAGTTTGCTTTCAAAGAAGTCGGTTTTGCTATGATTATTGTTCATGTTAATGCCAAAAACATCGCGGCACAAAAAGTCGCTTCAAAGCAAGGGTTTGTACATATTCATACGTATGAAGAAATCCAAACAAATACCAATACGTCCCAGATATTAAAATACGAGTTAAGTAAGCATACTTGGTTGGAACGTTTAATTAACAACGACTAACAATAAATTGTATAATGATAGTATGAAAAAATGGTCAGATTTTTGGAAATACATATGGAACTTTATTCGCGGTATACCGCGTGTTTTAAATTATAAATTATTTAAAAAAGTGCCGCCATATGACCGGCTCGGTAAAAGAAAAAATATTACTTTTGAGTTTAGTGATGATTATATTAAACAAAAACTTGAAAATGGTGAACCCTTTGCGATGATTCGCTTTGGGGGAAGTGAATTAAGTGCGCTGAATAATTATGAAAAGATTCGACTTAGATTTAAAAGGAAATATAAAAAGAGCGTTAAGTATGCAATGAAAAATAATGCGGGATTTTTCCCTGCTGATGATGAGCAATTAGACTTTTACGGTCAATATATGACAAAAGAGCTCATTAATACCGATACTTTGGCAATATCTGGTCTTCATATGGAAAACTATTTTTATGAAAAATACACACCACTTGCAGCTATTATTCAAAATTGGGCGCTTGATCCTTTACTTGGTTCTTGGACACCTTTATTAAAAGGAAAGAAGGTCTTAGTTATTTCTCCATTCGCCGAAGATATCGAAGCACAGTATAAAAAAAGACTCCTCCTCTTTCCAAATGACGAAGAAATTTTACCAGAGTTTGAACTAACGACAATTAAAGCAGTTCAATCAATTGGCAATAGTAAAGATCCAAGATATGAAACTTGGTTTGAAGCGCTTGATGCGATGAAAATAGAAATATTAACGAAAGATTTTGATATCGCTCTTGTTGGTGCGGGAGCGTATGGTTCTCCGCTTTGTTTATATATTAAAAGTTTAGGTAAGCAAGCATTGCAAACGGGTGGAGCAACCCAACTATTATTTGGTATAATAGGAAAACGATGGGAAGATCGTGACTATGTTAAAACGAAAATTAATGAACATTGGATTCGCCCAAGCGAACGACCAAGCGGATATGAAAATGTAGAAGAAGGATGCTATTGGTAGCATGGAACAAACAACACAAAAAAAGAGAAATAAATTAACTAATGCAGTAACGGGTGACTTATTTGGGTTTTTACTTGCAGAGTTATTATTTTTTGTCGCCTTAGGCCTAGATCAAAGCGCGATTGTTGTAACAGTTATTGGCATTATTTTATTAATACTCGCAGTTATAACGACAATGCGCTTATATACGCTTGATGATAAAGTAAGTAAAATCCTTTTTGGCGGCGGACTGCTTTTATTTATATTTGGTGCACTTGCAGCCTTTGGGTCATATTATGGAGACCGGGATTTTTTAGGTCTATTTAGTGTTATTGCTAGTTTTATTACCTTTTTTCTCCTTGGCTATTTAGTAACAGTTTTAGAACGACCAACGATTAGGCTCGTTATAATGGGTCTATTTCTTGGCTTAGGTGTTTTGATTTTACTTACATTGCTTGTCAATTTATATAATTATGGATTGTTTTATTTAGCAAGATATAAAGGTAAGATCTTTTACTATGACGGTCAACCAGTCGTTATATCTAATCAAGTGCGCTTTTTAATTGGACTTGAGTTTGTTTATGCGAATGAAGCAGTTGCAGGTTTTTATAATGGTTTACTTGCAAGTGTGTTACTGCCTACTTTACTAACATTTAATGAGTTTGAAAAGAAATTAACTAAATGGATTTTAATCGGTTTAGGTGCGCTCGGGTTACTTGCCTTATTTATGTATCCTAATTGGTATGCGATTTTATTTTACGGTATTTCAACACTAGCACTTTTAGTTATTAAATTTTATCCGCTCCACAAAAAATGGTTAAAACCAACATTATATGTGATCCTAGCTTTATTTGGAATCTTCGGAGTTTTAGCGATTTTTTGGGCGTTTGATGTATTTGATATATTTAAGCATCTCCCAGTGTTTAGCCGGATATTTAGCAGTGGCTATATGCTAAGATGGAAAGATGTTATACAAGGTATGACACTGTTTGGTTATAACTGGCATGGAGTATATTTACAAGACGCAACTGGTAATTTCTTATTAGATGTAATATATCAATTTGGTGCTTTTGCTTTTATTATTTTAGTTGCCTTTATCGCTTATAGTATTTGGCATGCATGCAACTATTATCAAAATAGTGATGATCCTTTAAGTATTAAATTAATAATTATTAGTTATTTAATTACTTTATTAGTTTTAGCGTTATTTATTTATCCGTATCATCAGCGAGTAGAAACCGATAATACAATTAGAGCGATTAACCACCATCCAATTACTAATAGCGGACCATTCCTTATTGGCTTAGTTTTAGTTGGTTATATGGTCGGCGGAACTTCAACACCAACAAAACGCAAATCTAAAACTAGTGAACAAAAAGAAGAATTTATCGAAATGGAGGAAACTACTTATGAAGAAAAATAAAGCCGCCCTCCTTTTAGCATCGGTATTACTTTTATCAGGATGCGGTGTCGCCTTAAATGAAATATATGATGGACCAATTTTGCAAAATCCTGACTTTGTTGATAACTACTACACACCAAAAAAAGTTTTTGATGATATTAGCCCAAAAGCAGTATTTGAATTAGATGAACACGGAGAAACAGTTACATATATCGATAGTCTTTCACTAAATCAAGATTCCGTAATTAAATTATTGATGGATGATGCGCGTTTATATAGTGAAACAATGAGTAATGAAGCACGTGATTTATTAAACGAATACTTACAAGAGTACGATAAGTACTTAACCGATCTACATAAATATGAAAATGAGGGTGGTGTTGGTGAAAAACCACTCCAACCAAATGACATTGTTTATGGTCAACGTTATTTTAAGACGGTAAGTCTAGGAAATACTGATGAGTCATTTAGACGTGGTTATTTTTCTAAATTAACCGACGGTATTACTATGTGTGATGGCCGCGGTGCAGCGATTAGAATGCAAATAAATGAAGCGGGCATTCAGCAAAAATTTGCTAAAGAATTAACCGATTACAGTTCATTAATTTTTGCACTCCGCGGAGGCACGAATATTCCCTGGGCCGAACTAGGCGGCTTTGTTAATAAGGCACGAGTAAAAATTAATTTAGACTTTTACATTTACACACTTCAAACATACGAACTAGTCCGGTTTACATTTGAAGTAGATGTTATTAGTGATAGTGCAGGCTCGACAAGTTTAATTCATCTTAACTTAAGGAAATTACTCGAAGACCAACCCGATTTAATTTACCGGATGAGCGGGCTTGGAATTAGTTATGAATTACTTGAACACGGAGAAATTAAGCCTGATGGAGTGGACGCTAATAGTGAGTATGAATTCGCCTTAATGCTTTATGAATTCGCTCTCCCTTACTCAAGATGGAATTAAAAAAAGAGGTGCATTTTGAAGTGAACCCCATTTAGTTCACATATTAAAAAAAAGCCTAACGAAAGACAGGATGTCACTAAGACTTCCTGTTTTTTATTCGGTCAGAATTATAAAAAACAATCCATTCTTCAACGAGTTTAATGTAATGTTCAAGTGATGTGATATCATTGTTA
>JAAYSH010000035.1 GCA_012518415.1 Erysipelotrichaceae bacterium
AAAAATGTTAATTGCAGGGCTTCCTAAGAATTTGGCTACAAATAAGTTAACCGGTTCGTCATAAACGACTTGCGGTTCATCCACTTGTTGAATAACGCCATGATCCATAACGACGATTTGATCTGAAATTGACATCGCTTCTTCTTGGTCATGCGTAACAAATATTGTCGTAACATTTGATTCTCGTTGAATCCGCTTAATTTCTTCCCGTGTTTGCAAACGGAGGCGAGCGTCTAAGTTACTTAGGGGTTCATCAAGTAATAATACTTTTGGATGTTTAGAAAGCGCGCGGGCAATCGCAACACGTTGCTGCTGTCCGCCGGATAATTCTTTTGGTTTACGGTCAAGCAGCATCTCGATGTCAACTAATGCCGCTACTTGGTAAATAACCTCATCCTTTTCTTCTTTACTTAATTTCGGCCGAACATTGTCAAGTGGGAAGCCAATGTTTTGACGTACAGTTAAGTGTGGATAAAGTGCGTAGTTTTGGAAAACAAGTCCAATACCACGGTTTTCAGGCGGTACGTTCGTCATGTCAGTTTCACCGAAATAGACATGCCCCGCCGTTGGTTTGTGTAAACCAGCGATTAAATAAAGTGTCGTGGATTTCCCGCATCCAGATGGTCCGAGAAGGCCGTATAATTTACCGTCTTCGATAACTAAATTAACATCGTTGACAGCATAAACATCAGGCGCTTTATTTTTGCCCCGACCTTTACCTGGAAACACCTTTGTAAGGTTTTCTAGCCTAACTTCCATTATTTATCCTCCTTGGAAATTCATATCAAAGTTATGTATAATTTTCTTCCTATGTTGTTAACATTCTAACATAAAATTGTCTAATTGATAAGATATATATTAGCTGCGTTTAATTGCACTAATGGTGATTAAACTTTTGAAATCGTTTTTACCATTAAGGCGCATTATGTTTAGAAAACTAACTTTAGCGACACATAATTCTTTATTTTGATATATACCTGCTTTCATATGATTAAATATCTTGGACTATTGTTCTTAGCTAATTACGTATATTTTTGACTAGTCCTTCTTCTCTTTTAAGGGATTTGGTTGTTCGCTCTTATGCTTTCGAAACGAGGCGGTATAAGTTTGTTCCTCTATGGGTTCTTCTATTCTCTTCAAGCCATTTCTTATAAAAACCGCTTCTATCCGCTTTGTTATATACCGTCGTCTCTATATTCGACAACATATCCAATTCTTCTTGTGTCAGTTTGCGCATATTTCAATAACTGCCCTTCTTTTATGTTTCTACATCAGTAAATAAACTTATCTATAATAATTTTATCTTACAGTTTTTTTTAGTTGTAGTAAAGCCTTCAATTGTATGTTGTTTTAGAGTATTCGTAGGATTAATAAGGTCTATTGTGTTAGTTTTAATAATGTAATAGTTTTGTAATTTTTCAGTTAATTTCCTTGCCATTACCTCAAAAGCAAATCCTTTTTGCATCTTATTATCTACATTGAGCGCTAAAGTAATAGTTATTAATCACCTTCTTCTTCATCTTTTAAAACGTCCGCACGCCATTTCTTAATCGTTGCGCCTTGGACTGCTCTTTTGGCATCAAAGTCTTCCATTTCATAAATATTATTAAATATAACTGATTCTTTTGTATCAACACATAAGGTGCCTGCCGCAAGATCGGTTAAGGAGCGGCCATCTTTGCGTACTGTTAAAATGACCACAGATATAATCGGTAGTAGTAAAAATAAACCAACAAAATTAATTAATACACTTGTAACTGCCCGATAAGGCTTGTGAGCTTTTGCCATCTTAAACCCATACATCGTTACAAACCCTAACCGCATAACGAGATGACCTAAAGTTGCCCCATGGGGAGTAAAGGACGGGATTATTAAAAAGAAAATAAATATAAAAATCGCATATGTAATTAGATGACCTTGTGCTTGAAGGTCGCCAAGTGGTTTCGCTAAGTTTATAAATGCTGTAGTTGCCTCAAGATCATTAATTGCCGCTTGATAAGCTTTCTTATAAAAATTCTTCGCATCAGCCTCTTTTCCTTGCTTAACTTTTACTTCCCATGGTGTTGATGTCATAACCGGAGTAGAAAAATCAAATAAGGTATCAGCGCTTTTGCGAAGCAATATTTCATCATAGTATTGATCGATTGAGTAGGGTTTTGTTGCTAAATCGGATTCGACATAGTAGCGATAAATCGCTTCAGGATACTCTTCCTCAGGCCGAGCATTAATAGAATGAGTATGATTGTTAATAACAAGTAAATGACTATCAAGCTGTAACCTTGTTATATCTCTTGTTAATTGTTCAGCCCCAAAATGCTTACCTAAAATTGGTACAGTTGCTAAAGCAAACGTACCTTCGGCAAAAGTAAACAAAATTAAAAGATTAAATAGCAGTGCTACAACACGGCGACCTAATTTAGCTGGTTTAATATATTTCATAATAAATTAATTGTCTGTTTCATCTTTTTTATTATCTTCACTTGACTCGTTAGGTTCTTCACGGTGTTCTTCGCCACGAGTAAAGATCGATTCAAATTGATCGCTAGTAATTTTATTTTCTTCTTCCTCATCTTGGCTTGTAATCGCCCCTGCAAGTTCGGCTTTATCTTCTTCACTTAATGTTGCCGCTGGACCACCAAGTAAGCGGTCTTCAAAATTAACCCACTCTTCATCGCTTTCTTCTTCAACGAAAACTTGCTCTTCAATCGGGTTATCTTTTAGTTCACTTTCATAATCGGGATAAATTTTTGCAACCTTAAGATGAACTGGTCTTGTTCCAGCAATAAAGTCATGCAATGCACGGTTCTTTTTACCGAAGGTCGCCATTGTAAATGAAATGAATGTGAAAATTGGAAGCATTCCGCCCCCGCCGACGAAAAAGATAAAAAATACATCTAACATAAATGTTAAAAGGAAAAAGGCAATGTATCTTGCAATAATTTGCCACCATTTAGCTTTATATCCGTATGTATTAACAATACCAAGACTTAGGAGCTTTTTACCTAATGTTGCTCCGTGTTTAAATACAAGTGGGAATAAAAGATAGACGATTAAGGAAGAACCAAATAGTGAGAGTATAATAGCAACTGACCCTTTTTGATTAATTATTTGTGCATCTGCCTGAGCGTTTAAATCATTTCTTGCACTCGTATATAAATTTGCAAAAAATTGATCTGCTTCGGCTGATTTCCCTTCTTTAATCGCTACCCCGGGGGGAAGGTGATGTGCTTCAGGCACGGCAGCATTTACTTGAACTGCCTGTTTTTTCGAGTTAGGCTCAAGAATTCCAGTACTTTCGAAAATTGATGCGTCTAATTTATCAGTTTTTGGTTGATCAACACGTAAAATGCGTTCTTTAAACCACGTAACCGGATCATCTCTAAAGTTATGAACAGTAATATATTGGCTATCAATTACATCAAGACCGAGATTATTAAGTTGCTCTTCGATCTCAGCGTTTGCTTCTTTTCTAAATGTAATGAGCTGTTCATTAATCTCTTCGCCTTCTTTAAAATATAACTGGCGAATATATTCATAACTTTCATTTATTCGATCATATTTATATTTCGTATAAAACTCTAATACGGCTGCACTTTGAAGATATTTATCTTTAACAGCTGAAGTATAACCTACAACACCTTGTGGTAGTCTTGGACCATATATAAGTGATAATTCAGTTAAATCTTCACCATATTCGCCAACATAAGTAATTGTATAAAGGCGCGAGTTGTGCCGGTCCATATTTGATGCGCGCTCATGTAAGTCGATTTGACTAGTCGCATTTAAGATTGGTCGAGCGACTCCGTAAAAACCAATAAAAAATAAAACTATCATTATAATGAAGTCGATAAGTGCAGCCCCAAATCTTCGACCAGGTTTTGGTAAAGGAGCAAACCTCGCCTCAGTTGGAACTTGTCTTTGTCTAACCGTTGAATCCGTCTTTGTTGTTGTCATAATTATTACTTCCTTATATATAAACTCTTATTAATTATACTTTTTATTCTCTTTAATTTCCATTATAAAAAATTAGGAGTTTTTTATGTTAGAAAATATAAAAAAACCCCTGCAATGCAGGGGTAATTTTTAAGATTGATCCGAACTAATTACTTAATAATTTCAGTAATTGTTCCAGCACCAACAGTTCTTCCACCTTCACGGATTGAGAATTTGGTTCCAACTTCAATCGCGACTGGATGGATAAGTTCGATTGTTAATTCAACGTTATCACCAGGCATAACCATGTCAACACCAGCAGGTAATGTAATTGTACCTGTAATGTCAGTTGTTCTGAAGAAGAATTGTGGGCGATAGTTGCTTAAGAAAGCTGTGTGACGTCCGCCTTCTTCTTTCTTTAAAACGTAAACTTGAGCAGTAAACTTTGAGTGTGGTTTAACTGTGCCAGGTTTGGCTAAAACTTGTCCACGTTCGACTTGGTCTCTTGTAATACCGCGTAAGAGTGCACCAATGTTATCTCCACTTTCGGCATAGTCAAGAAGTTTACGGAACATTTCAAGTCCAGTAACTGTTGATTTTTGTGTTGGACGAATACCAACGATTTCAACCTGGTCACCAACTTTAATTGAACCGCGTTCAACACGACCAGTAACAACTGTTCCACGTCCTGAAATTGTCATGACGTCTTCAATTGGTAATAAGAATGGTTTGTCTGTATCACGTTCTGGCTCTGGTACGTAAGAATCAACTGCTTCCATTAATTTTAAAATTGATTCGGCTGCATCTTCATCGCCTTCAAGGGCGGAACGAGCAGAACCTGAGACGATTGGAGTGTCATCTCCTGGGAAGCCATATTCATTTAATAAGTCACGGACTTCCATTTCGACTAATTCGATAAGTTCTGGGTCATCGACTAAGTCGGTCTTGTTTAAATAAACAACAATGTAAGGAACGCCAACTTGTTTTGAAAGTAAGACGTGCTCACGTGTTTGCGGCATAACACCATCAGTAGCAGCGACAACTAAAATCGCTCCGTCCATTTGGGCGGCACCAGTAATCATGTTTTTAACGTAGTCCGCGTGTCCAGGACAGTCAACGTGTGCGTAGTGACGATTCTCCGTTTCGTATTCGATGTGTGAGGTACTAATTGTAATACCGCGTTCTTTTTCTTCAGGCGCTTTGTCAATTGATTCATACGCCGTGAATGTCGCACCACCTTGAGATGATAATACTTTGGTGATTGCGGCAGTTAAGGTTGTTTTACCATGGTCAACGTGACCGATAGTTCCAACGTTAACGTGTGGTTTGCTTCTATCAAACTTTTGCTTTGCCATGTGATTTCCTCCTTCTGAAATCGCATTAAATTTCCGATTTCATAATAGCAAAATTTACAATAAATGCAACAATAACAGATAGTATTGTGCATTTGTGCATCTATCTAGACGCACCTCCCCCAACTTTAGACAAAATTGCCTCTTGAACGGCTGCTGGGGTTTCACCGTAGTGATCAAATTGCATTGCATATGTGCCTCGGCCTTGTGTTAGCGATCTTAAGTCGGTAACGTATCCAAATAATTCGGATAAGGGGATTTCTGCATGAATAATTTTTGCATTAGCCCGTTGGTCTTCACCGACAATTGAACCGCGTCGACGAGCAATATCGCCGATAACTTCACCGTAGTAGTTTTCCGGAACCGTAATTTCAACTTTCATTATCGGTTCTAAAATTACTGGGTCACATTTACTGGCCGCTTCTTTGAGGGCCATAGATGCTGCAATTTTGAAGGCTGATTCACTTGAGTCAACTTCGTGATAGCTTCCATCGAATAAAGTCGCCTTTATATCGATAATTGGAAAGCCCGCCACGAGTCCGCGATCAAGGACATCTTGGATACCTTCATTTGTTGGCTTAATGTATTCTCTTGGAACAACGCCACCAACAATTTTATCGACAAATTCATATCCTTCACCTGGATTAGGCGCAAAATTAATTTTTACGTGGCCATATTGACCTCTTCCTCCAGATTGACGGATGTATTTGCCTTCACAATCCGCTGCGGCGCGAATTGTTTCACGATAATTAACTTGCGGTTTTCCAACCGCGACATTAACGCCGAATTCCCGGCGAAGCCGGTCAACGAGAATGTCTAAGTGTAATTCACCGACACCAGCAATAATTGTTTGTCCGGTTTCTTTGTCGGTTCTTGTTTGGAATGTTGGGTCTTCTTCTGCTAGTTTACTTAAACCGTTTGCCATTTTATCTTGGTCGGCTTTGGTTTTTGGTTCAACTGCTTGTTCAATAACTGGGTCAGGGAATTCCATCGTTTCTAAGACGATTGGTTGTCCTGGTGATGAAATTGAATCTCCAGTTGTTGTTTCTTTAAACCCAACAACTGCACCAATATCACCTGCATATAGTTGATCAACTTCCTCACGGTGATTGGAGTGCATTAAGACGAGCCTTGAAATTCGCTCGCGCTTATTTTTCGTTGTATTTAAAACATATGAGCCTGTTTTTAAAACACCTGAGTAAATTCTTACGTATGCAAGTCGACCGATATATGGGTCGGTTGCAATTTTAAAGGCAAGAGCCGCGAGTGGTTCTTCATCGTCAGCTTTTGCTTCATACGGATTGCCTTTTCCATCAACACCCGTTGCTGGTTTAACATCAACCGGGCTTGGTAAGTAATCCAAAACTCCATCTAAGAGTGGTTGGATACCTTTATTTTTATAGGCTGATCCACAAAATACTGGATAAAACTCATTAGTTAAGACTGCTTTTCTAATCGTTTGTTTAATTAGATCAACAGGAATTTCTTCCTCTTCTAAGACAAGCATCATTAAGTCATCATCGAAATTAGCGAGATTTTCCAAAAGTATTTGTCGATATTCTTCGGCTTTCGCTTGGTATTCGGCAGGAATTTCTCTAATTTCTGGTTTTGCGGTTATATCATTACTGTAAATAATCGCTTCCATTTTAATTAAATCAATCATCCCCTCGAATGTTTGACTCTCACCAATGGGATATTGAACTGCGGCGGCATTTGCGCCTAAACGTTCACTAATGGAGGTAACTGACATTTCAAAGTTTGCCCCAGTAGCATCCATTTTATTAGCGAAAATAATTCTAGGGACGTGATACTTATCTGCTTGACGCCAAACAGTTTCTGTTTGTGGCTCTACCCCACTTTTTGCATCAAGTATTGTTACCGCTCCATCTAATACTCTTAGAGACCGCTCAACTTCTACTGTAAAGTCGACGTGCCCCGGTGTATCGATAATATTAATCCGGTAACCTTCCCATGTAGCGGTTGTTGCTGCTGATGTGATTGTAATGCCGCGTTCTTGTTCTTGCTCCATCCAATCCATCGTTGCTGCCCCTTCATGGGTTTCACCAACTTTGTGAATTTTACCAGTGTAATATAAAATACGTTCAGTAACAGTCGTTTTTCCGGCATCAATATGTGCCATAATTCCGATATTACGAGTATGTTCTAAATCAAATGCTCGTTTTCCCATAACGTATTTTCCTCCTTTTAGTATTGTTCACAAAATTTAGTTATTAATAGCGATAGTGAGCATAAGCTTTGTTAGCTTCTGCCATTCTATGCGTATCTTCTCTTCGTTTAACAGAAGCGCCTGTTCCTTGAGCGGCATCGATAATTTCGCCTGCTAACCGGGCTTCCATTGTTTTTTCGTTACGTAAACGTGAATAATTTACTAACCATCTTAAGCCTAAAGTTACTTTTCTTTCCGCAGTAACTTCGGTAGGGACTTGATAGTTTTGTCCACCGACACGGCGAACTTTTAATTCGACTTCAGGCATGATGTTATTTAAGGCAGTTGCGAAGACATCCATCGCAGGTTGGCCACTTTGTTTTTCAATTCGGGCGAATGCACCATAAAGAATTGACTGGGCTGTACCTTTTTTGCCATCATACATAATTTTATTAATTAACCGCGTCACTAGTTTTGAATCATAAATTGGATCTGGTAAGACGTCGCGTTTTACAACATGTCCTTTACGTGGCATAGTTTTTTCCTCCTGTGTAAATTTTTAAAAATAAACGTGCTCGTAATTATTCTTCTTATTCAGGTCGTTTTGTACCATAGAGTGAGCGTCCTTGACGACGTTTTTCAATTCCTGCTGTGTCAAGTGTACCTCTAACGACGTGATAACGAACCCCTGGTAAGTCTTTAACACGGCCTCCGCGTACTAAGACGGTTGAGTGCTCTTGTAAGTTATGACCTTCACCACCAATATAAGCGTTAACCTCATAGTTATTGCTTAAGCGAACCCGGGCATATTTACGTAATGCTGAGTTTGGTTTTTTCGGTGTAAGAGTTCCAACACGAGTACAAACACCACGTTTTTGCGGCGCGTTTTGGTTTGTTTCTTTTCTTTTAATCGAATTCCAGCGTTTGCCTAAAGCTGGTGATTTTGATTTAGTCACTTGTTTCTTGCGACCTTTACGTACTAGTTGTTCAATTGTTGGCATGGCTTGTCTCCTTTCACATGGTAATTACAGTGTTTTATCTAAGCACACAAGTTCGGGCGTGTCATACCCTCCAAAACAAAGGAGTGACACTGTCACTAGCTTGTGTGATTTCGCACACGTATGGGATTATAAACTTTATATGTCTGCTTGTCAAGTAAATGCTTGCTAACTAGGTAATAATGTCACTTTTCAAGGTTAATGCAACGGAATAGTGAAAAAGCTCAAAAATCAAATAAACAGCCAAGGTTAATTACACAACACAGTTAAAAAAGGCTGTTTTTTGTTTGAAATCGCATTAAAACAACTTTAAAAAGCACAAGAAAATAAACTTGATATCTTTTCAATCAAGGTTATTGAAACGCTCCGTTGCATTAACTTTGAAAAGTGACGTAACTAGGTAATATTTTTTTTGATTAAAACCGTTCAATACGTATTCGCTAAAAACTCAATCGTCATAGCATTTTTCGATTGTTTAATTATTTTAAATGTAAACGGAAGTTTAGTATCATCTTTAAAAGTAAAGTTTGGGTAAATTTCACTGCCAAAATGATCGCTGTTTTTAAACAAGGTCGAGTTATTCGCAAAAGCGCCATCTTGACGGCGACTTCCACCTCTTTCTAACAAGTGATATAAAATTTCATTATCATCATATAATGGTGAGTTGTTATACATGAATGCATTTTTTCCTGCGACAAGTGGACGTAAGTTTGCTTTTACGTGCATAACTTTAAGTCCATATTCACTAAACAAGTTTACTTTTTGTGAAGCATTCGCATCATAGTAATTTAAGTTTGTTGGCGTATAAAACTCAAGAAGCAAATATTCGCTAAATACATCAAAATCATTTTTTAATTGCGGAGTAATTAAAATGAAATCTCCACTTGTAACAAATGGACGTAAAGTAATCTTTCCAGGACTAGTTACAATGTATGGTTTACTCCACCCTAAAAGCATCTTTGAAAAGGAACTATGATCGCCGAGAGAATAATCCATCATGTCCGCGCCTCCAAGTGGGCGGTAAGTGCCTGAGCCAGTATTATAGTAGTCTTCTAACCCAAGTAAATGACCTACTTCATGAATTAATGTATGAGCATCGGGCATTTTATTATTTAGTGAATATTCGGGGTATAAAAAATCATAACTTGCCCATGCGTATGTTTTACCAACGGGTGAAGTTAAATTAGGTGATTGTTTATCATAAGTTGTATACGCCCAAAATAAGGAATTGCGATTACTTCCTTCGCTTTCACTCGTTTTGCCACTGTTACCAATTGGGTGCGAATATATGACAAATGCTGCATCAACATAACCGTCTTCGTCTTGATCATACATTTGTTTAAATTCAAGTGGATCAACTGTTTGCTTATACGCTTCAATTGCTAGTTGCATTACTTTAGAGGAAATGCTTGTTTTTTCACTCTCACGGCAAACACCGCTTGAACAATTATTAATCCGGCTCATTAAGTTTTCGTCCTCAACCATATACCAAGGTGCGACTTTACCGCCTAACTTTAATTTGCCGTAGCTTGATTTGTAATAAAAACTTGCGACTGACTCCCATTGGTTCACTTTTGGGTCACCAAAAAAAGCATTTTCAATAATTTGATGTGCGTCTTCGCCATTATTATTATCGAGTTCGCTTTTAGGGTAACTTGGGAATTCAACAGGCAAAACGAGGATGTTTTGTTTGCCTGATGCATCTAAATACTTTTGTTGCTCTTTTTCATTATTTGCTTTTTCAAATATTGTTTGAAAGTCTTGGACATATTCTTTTGGTTCATAAAAATTTGGGCCGCTGAGGCGAGTAGGTTTATTGACATTATCACTAAATGCGTAGGGTTTACTGTCAACACCAAAACAAGCACAGCCACTTAATAAAAGTAAACTGACTAGAGTAAGGAGTGTTTTCCTTTTTGCTATAGTCATAAATTAATAACTCCTAATTTGAATTTTCGCCCCTTCTTCAGTAAGACTACCAATTTTTACAGCATACCCAATACTTTCGCCGCTATTAAAGTTAAGTAATTTAAAGGCACTGCCTTCTTTATATAAACTATCGTTCGTTGCGACATATTTATTACTTGGATCGCCAAACAGCTGATCAAATAAGGTTGGAGTTCGGTTTGGTTTGCCTTGGTCGGCTTTAACGATTTCGATAAGTGAATAATGCTCATTAACAACGGAGCGCGGATTAAACGGATCAATCGTATTAGAATGTGCGACCTCGGTAAAATATGTATGAGGTGTTTGGTTTCTTCCTGCGATTGCCGTTGAAGGGGCTTCAATTTCATCGACATATTTAGTTTCACGAACATTTAAAGTTCTGACGCCATCATCAAGATAATAGGCGCTTCTAACTAAACGAGCATCAACATGTAATAACCTAATACCTGGTTCAGAAAATCCCATTAATACATTGCTAAATGGATTATTTGGGTAAAATGCGTCCATATAATTAAGACCGCCAGGAGTGTAGTATTCGATCATAATATATTCATCAAATGGAGTATTATTCCAATTATTATTAATTAAAATAACATCGCCGGAACTATGAAATGGTCGAAGCGTAATATCACTATCACCAGTTACTACAATTGGGTCAATCCATCCTAAAGCGAATTTAGAAAACGGGTTATGGTCACCAATCGTGCCATCCATCATATCGATATATCCAAGTGGTGCTTTTTTTCCGCCGTAGTCATAGTAGTCATCTAAACCTAAAATGTGACCAACTTCATGAATATATGTATGCGCATCAATTTCACTATCCCCGTAGCGGTTGTATAAAAAGTCATGACTTGCCCAAGCATATACTCCAGGAACTGGTTTATTCGTGTCACTAGGATCAATTGCTTCTTTATTTCCGTAATACCAAAATACATATGCCCAAAATACGTTGCTATCTAGCTGGGTTGTGTAATTGCGACCAGTTCTTTCATCATATAGGGTCTTTTCAGAATTTAAAAAGTTTGGAGCACTATATACTAAGAAAATCGCATCAATTTCACCATCGTTATCTTGATCATATTCATTTAGTAAAGCTGCATCAAGTTGCTCATATACTTTTTCAAGTGCAAAATATGAGCCATCCATACCAGCATAATTGGGATTATTTTTGTTATTAGCGACATATTCGCTTAAATATGAGGTTGTAACACCTAAATCGACCCAGTTTGTTACTTCTCCACTAAAATTAAGGGCACCGTAACTACTTTTATAATAATAAGATGCGACACTTTCAAAAACTGTATCATCACTACTACCAAAAAAGGCTTTTTCGAGTCGTTGTCTTGTTATTTCACCACCTGCACTATCGAGTTCACTTGCAGGATAATCACTAAATTCAACCGGCACAACAAGGAGTTTTTGCTCTCCTGTACTATTAATCGTACTAATACCGTTAAGCTCATTTAAATATTTATATGTCGGGCGCTCTCCACTAGGAATATAGTTCTTATAGCCCTGATTATCTTGTTCATTAAATTCATCAAATGATATTGGAGCTTCGCTACTACTTGGCTCCTCATTATAGTCAATTATCGGAAAAGGCCATTCACAACTACTTAAAAGTAATGTTGCTAAGATGCTAAATCCAAATAGCTTTTTGCGTTTCATTCTCACTACCTCCTCCTTAGTCTATCTTTATAATTATAACTTTATTATTGTAACATGTGGAGTTTATGCTTTATTCATGAGGAAGAATATCTTCGCCTTTTTGCTTAGGCAGCGGCAAAACAATATTTAAAATGAAACTAGCAACAATAATTATTAAAAAGAAATTAATTTTTACACTACCAATCGTTAAGCTTAGTGCGAGTGTATAGCCTAAAAATATTTCCGCTAAGAAAAAGCCACCTAAAATAAAACCGAGTAATAAAATAAGTATCACTCCAACACCTGTCCGAAGTTTTCCTTGCTCCTTAACTCCTGCTTTAATTAAATTAAACCCGTTGATAAATAGTCTTGAGGCAAATAAAAATAAAAAGGCAAAATAAATCCCTTCAGGAATTGTCTGGAGAATATATTCAAGTGGTAAAGCAAAAACTAAAATAATTATCCCCATTAAAAAGGTAGTATTTATAATCTTTTCTTTTTTATTAATATATCTAACTTCTTCACTTATAAGTTCAAAAGGCGGGATCGCAAAGGCTGAATTTGCTAAAGTCAGACCACTATCTAGTAAAATTTTCGAATCTAAACTAGGTCCTTCCTTTAACTTTTTGCTAACTTCTTCTCCTTCACCCCGGTACATATTTACTGTGTTTGAAAAACTAATAACTGTAAGTGCAAGCGCAAGTAAAATTAACGACCAATCAAAATCGATATGGTTATAAAATCTAAAATATTCGCCTAAATTACTAAAAACAAAATAATTATAATGACCAAACTCTTGAAAACGGGCAAAATATAATGTGCCTTCAAGTGAAGCTTGCGTTGCAAGCATAATTAAGTCATGAATCACATAAATTAAAATGCCCATAATAAAAATAAGTGGTAGTTTGTAGCGATTAAAGAAACTATCCTTACTAAGCGAATTAAATAAATAAAACAAAAAGACAAACAAAACTAGATTACTTATACCTATATAGTTAATTACCCCGCCTTGATCAAGGGGAACATAAGTAAACTTCACTAAAATTCCGACCATAAATAGTGCCGCAAATACAATTGAAAGCGCACCTGCAAAATAAGGCGGAATGAGTTTTTTCTTCATTCTTGGAGTAAAAAGATGGTAAACCATCGCAAATACGAGGTAAACGATTGCGATTATCCAAGAAGCAATCGCGACCCTACCTCGAGCAATCGCGCTAGCACTTACTCCATCACCTACTTCACTACTACCTAGTGTTAAAATAAAAATCGGTAAAAAAATAAAGTTTGGGATAAATAAGCCAAGCCGGTCTTTTTTATCAAAAATAATAAATGCGATTGATCCAATTGCCGCAAGTAAAATTCCAATACCTAAATGTGCTTTTGCAGCCAAAAGTGCCATGATTAATAAAACACTAAAATTAGTTATATTAACGCCGTAGGCACTTTTCTTAGATTTTACTTTTGCAACATCCGTTTTATTCATAAGATAATTATATCTAATTTAACCATCAAAAAGGAAAATACATGACAAAAAAAACAAAAAACTGCGGCATAACCGCAGTTTAATGTTTACTTTAGCGATTTATTTCTCGTAATCTGATAAGTAAAACTCTTCTACTTCTTCAAGTTCATCTGAGACTTCGAAGTTTGCGAGTGTTTCTTCTTCATCATACAATTCGTTAACGGTTCGTCCAGCTGGAATAAGTTTTCCAGTAATGACGTTTTCTTTTAAGCCGTGAAGTGTATCTGTTTTTCCTTTAATCGCGGCATCGGTAAGTACTCTTGTTGTTTCTTGGAACGATGCTGCCGAAAGGAAACTTTCAGATTCAAGCGCAGCTTTAGTAATTCCTAAAATAATTGGACGTGCTACCGCTGGTTTGCCGCCCTCAAGCAAGTGCTTGTGGTTTTCCTCAGTGAAACGAATTAATGTTACACGTTGTCCTGGGAGTAAACTTGTATCTCCACCATCGATAACGACGACTTTCCGTAACATTTGTCGGGTAATAACTTCTAAGTGTTTATCAGAAATTTTAACACCTGCTGATGTACGGTAAACTTTTTGAACTTCATTAAGAATATAGTTTTCAACCGCAGTTACGTCAGAAACTTCTAATAGTTTCTTCGGATTAATTGCACCTTCGGTAATTCTTTGGCCGTTAACAATTTCATCACCTTCTTTGACGCGTAACTTCGCACCGTAGTTAGTGTGATATTCTTTTTCTTCGACCGTGTCACCTAAGTCATTAGCAATAACAACTTTGGAGCGGTTATTAACAGTTTCAATTGATTTAACAACTCCAGCAATTTCTGAAATAAGTGCTTCGCCTTTAGGGTTTCGCGCTTCAAATAATTCTTGGACTCTTGGTAAACCTTGGGTAACGTCTTCGCCACCAGCGACACCACCAGAGTGGAATGTCCGCATCGTTAACTGCGTTCCTGGCTCACCAATTGATTGCGCCGCCATAACTCCAACCGCATCACCTACTTCAGCAAGTTGACCAGTTGCTAAGTTAACACCGTAACAGTGCCTACATACACCTTTACGTGTTTCACAGCCAAATAATGAACGAATTTCAACACTCTTAACACCTGATTCTTCAACAAGCAGTGCCTCATCTTCAGTAATTAATGTATTAGCTTCAACAAGAATATCACCTGTTTCAGGATGGAGAATATCATGAATTGTAAAGCGACCTACAAGTCGATCTGATAAGGATACAACTGGGCGATCAGCTTCAATTTTCTTCCGTTCTCTAATTTCTGTAACGACAAAGCCATGATCGCTACCGCAATCTTCTTCACGGATAATAACATCTTGGGCAACGTCAACTAGACGTCTTGTTAAATAACCAGAGTCAGCAGTTTTTAAGGCTGTGTCCGCTCCACCTTTACGAGAACCGTGCGAGGCGATAAAGAATTCACTAACAGTTAATCCTTCACGGAATGAAGTTTTAATTGGTAACTCAATCGTCTTTCCACTTGGAGACGCCATTAGTCCACGCATACCTTCTAATTGTAAGAAGTTACTTTCTTTACCACGCGCACCACTATCGCTCATTAAGAATAATGGGTTTTCTTTATCAGCATTGAACTGGGTACGAAGTGCTTCGCGTACTTCATTAGAAATATCTTTCCAGTTATCAATAACTGCATCATAGCGCTCTTCTTCATTAACAAGTCCTTTGTCAAAAGCATGCTGGATTTGCATTACTTTTTCATCACCCTTCTCAATAATCTCATGCTTGCCTTCGACAATTTTAATGTCCGCAAGTGAGATAGTTAGCCCTGATTGGGTGGCAAAGGAGAAGCCTTGATCTTTAATCTTATCAAGGACCGCACTTGTTTTTCCTGCACCATATTTTTTAAACAATAAGTCAATTAAGACAGAAATGTCTTTAACTTTAATTGGTTTGCGTAATTTTTGCTTGGCAACGTATTCACGAATATTTGTTCCGCGCGGGACAAAATACTCGCTTGGAGTTTCTTCATAATTAAGTGTTTCCCCATTGTATGTATCGTTAATATAGGCGAAATCACTTGGGAAAACTTGATTAAATAATAATTTACCAACACTTGTAATTAAATAAGAAGCATTCATTTCTGGTGTGAAGCATTTTTTCTTAAGTGCTTTACCAGGAATTGCGACCCGATTATGGAGGTGAACCAAATTAGTTTCATAAGCGATTCTTACTTCATTAACTGAACGGAACACTTTTCCTTCACTTGCAGCATATAATTCATAGTTAGCTGCTTGTTCGTAGTCGCCTCTTTCTCTTTCTTCTTCGGCGCGGTCACGGAAATCTTTAACATTCTTTTCCGTTGTCATATAGTAGTTACCAATAACCATATCTTGTGATGGTGTAACAATTGGCTTACCATCTTTTGGACCTAAAATATTATTGGAAGCAAGCATTAAAGTAAGTGCTTCTTCTTGCGCGGCTTTACCTAATGGGACGTGAATTGACATCTGGTCACCATCAAAGTCCGCGTTAAAACCAGTACAAACAAGTGGGTGAAGCCTAATAGCTCTACCACTTACTAAAACTGGTTGGAATGCTTGAATTCCAAGTCGATGAAGTGTTGGGGCGCGGTTAAGCAAGACAGGATGTTCAGAAATAATATCTTCGATAATATCAAAAACTGCTTCATGGTATTGATCGATCATCTTGTCTGCTGCCCGGTTACCATTCGCCTTGCCTTCTTTAATCAAAATGTGGGCAATAAATGGTCTAAATAATTGAATTGCCATAACAACCGGGACACCGCATTGATACATTTTTAATTCTGGACCAACAGCGATAACTGAACGACCTGAATAGTCAACACGTTTACCAAGTAAGTTTTGACGGAACCGACCTTGTTTACCTTTTAAGTTTGAACTTAATGATTTTAAGGCGCGTCCCCCGGTACCTGTTACTGGTCTTGAACGACGACCATTATCAATTAAAGCATCGACTGCTTCTTGGAGCATCCGCTTTTCGTTCATTAAAATAACACTTGGTGCGTTCATTTCAATTAATTTCTTTAACCGGTTATTTCTTGTAATAACCCGGCGGTATAAATCGTTTAAGTCACTTGTAGCGTTTCTGCCGCCATCAAGTTGAATAATCGGACGTAAATCTGGTGGAATAACTGGAATTACATCCAAGACCATCCACTCAGGTTTATTTTCACTATTTCTAAACGCTTCGACAACTTCGAGACGTTTAACTTCTTTTTGTCGACGTTGTCCGGTTGATTTAGTTAAAGATTCTCTTAACTTTTCATATTCACCGTCTAAATCGACTTCTTTTAATAACCGTTTTACTGCTTCTGCACCTTCACCAAATTCGGCGCCATTGAAGTAAGCGACAAATCTTGAGACAGTGTAAAAGTCAAACGGCCGGCTAACATCTTGGAGTTTATCAATAATTGATTCACTTTGCGCATATTCATATGTATCAGGTTTAATTAAACCTTCTTCTTGAATTTCGCGGATAACGTTTGCGAAAATTTCGCGGCCGTTGCGCTCATCAATAAATTGTTTGTATTCTAAAACTTCTGATGTGCCAGGGTTTAAAACGACGTGGGATGAGAAGTATATAACTTCTTCTAATAATCGGGCCGACACATCGAGTAATAATCCCATTCTTGAAGGGACGCCTTTTAAATACCAAATGTGTGAGGCAGGTGAGGCGAGTTCGATATGACCTAATCTTTCACGACGTGCCTCTTTGGAAATGACTTCAACACCACACTTTTCACAGGTAATATTGCGGTTTCTTGCTCTTTTGTACTTACCACAGTTACATTCATAATCTTTGGCAGGTCCAAAAATGCGTTCACAAAATAGTCCTTCCATTTCTGGCTTTTGTGAGCGGTAGTTAATCGTTTCTGGCTTTAAAACTTCACCGTTTGACCATTCACGAATTTTTTCAGGTGACGCTAAACCTACTTTCATTGACTGAAGTCGATTAACATTAAATGTATTTGACATATATTAGCCTCCTCCTTACTCGATATCGGACTCATCATCCGTATCGCTTTCTTCTGATTTTCTTAATTCTTCGACACTTTGAGCATATTCTAGTGCTTCTTTTCCTCGTAAGGATGTGCGGACTTTGCGCTCTTCAGCGACGTTCTTCTTCGCGATTTCAAGTAAGTCAATTTCTTCACCTTCATCATCGTATAAGCGAACATCGATTGCGAGTCCTTGTAATTCTTTCGTTAATACTTTAAAGGATTCAGGAATGCCTGGTTTTGGTAATTCATGACCTTTAATAATTGCTTCATAAGTTTTTCTTCTTCCAATTCGATCATCTGATTTAATTGTAAGAATTTCTTGGAGTGTATGGGCCGCACCATAAGCTTCAAGTGCCCAAACTTCCATTTCTCCAAATCTTTGGCCACCGTTTTGAGCTTTACCTCCAAGTGGTTGTTGCGTAACTAAACTATATGGTCCAGTTGCACGAGCGTGTAACTTATCATCAACCATGTGGTCAAGTTTAATTAAATACATAACACCAACGTTAACTCGCTCATCAAAGCGCTCACCAGTACGACCGTCATATAAAACAGTCTTACCATCTTCGGCAACATCGGCGGCTTTCATTAAATCTAAAATTTCTTCGTTAGTAATGCCGTCAAAAACTGGTGTCGCTAGGCGAATACCAAGTTTTGCACAGGCAAGTCCTGCGTGCATTTCTAAAATCTGCCCAATATTCATCCTTGAAGGGACACCAAGTGGGTTTAAAATAACATCAACCGGAGTTCCATCTGGCATATACGGCATATCTGCTGCAGGTAAGATGCGTGAAATAACACCCTTGTTACCGTGACGTCCAGACATTTTGTCACCTTCAGAGATTTTTCGCTTTTGAGCGATATAAACACGGACAACCTGGTTTACATCCGGTGGTAAAAGGTCGCCATTTTCTCTTGAAAATACTTTAACATCGACAACTGTTCCCGCACCTCCGTTAGGAACGCGAAGTGAGGTGTCTTTGCCTTCTTTGGCTTTATCAGATGAAATTGCCATCATTAATTTTTCAACTGGTGAAGGTTCGCGGTGGCCCTTTGGTGTTGTTTTACCAACAAGAATATCGCCTTCTTTTACTTCTGCACCAGGAATAATGATTCCGTTTTCATCTAAATATTTTTTCGCATCTTCACCAACATGGGGAATATCGCGAGTAATTTCTTCTTTACCAAGCTTCGTATCACGGCTCTTTACATCATACTTTTCAATACGAATTGATGTGTATGTGTCATCTTTGATGAGCCGGTCCGAAATAACGATCGCGTCTTCAAAGTTATAGCCTTCCCAAGCCATAAATGCAACATTAACGTTTTGACCTAAAGCAAGGTCACCGTTTTGCATCGCTGGTCCATCAGCAATAAGTTCACCTTTTTTAACTTTTTCACCAACTTTTACGACCGCATTTTGGTTATAACAACTACCTTGGTTCGAACGAGCGAACTTTTGTAAGTGATATTCATCTTTACCTTCGCTTGTTTCAACAACAATTAATTTGCTGTCAACATATGTAACTTCTCCGTCACGCTTAGCTAAAACGGCAGAGCCACTATCACGGGCAACTTGCCATTCTAATCCCGTACCAATAATTGGTGCTTCTGGATTAATTAAGGGTAGTGCTTGTCGCTGCATGTTTGCTCCCATTAATGCACGCATTGCGTCGTCGTTTTCTAAAAACGGAATCGAAGCAGCTGCGACTGAAACAATTTGTTTGGGAGAAACATCGATATAATCAACTTGCTTTGGATCGACAACGACGTTATTACCTCCGTGGCGAGCAACGACGTTTTCATCAGTCATAAAACCATTTTCGTCAATGCTTACACTTGCTTGAGCGATAATAACATCTTCTTCATCCGCAGCACTTAAATATATTGTTTCATCTAAAATCTGACCAGTTCCTTTAACAACTTTCCGGTATGGTGTTTCAAGGAAACCGTATTTATTAACTTTTGCGTATGTCGCTAAGTTGTTAATAAGTCCAATGTTTTGTCCTTCAGGAGTTTCAATTGGACAAATTCTTCCGTAGTGTGAAGTATGAACGTCACGAACATCAAAAGAAGCACGGTCACGTGATAATCCGCCTGGTCCAAGCGCGGAAATCCGCCGCTTATTTGTAATTTCTGCGAGTGGATTTGTTTGGTCCATAAACTGAGACAACTGTGATTTAGCAAAAAAGTCATGGGTTTGTGCTGTTAATGGACGGATATTAATTAATGATTGTGGTGTAACTGAATCAATTTCACTAATCGACATTTTTTCTTTAACCGCTTTGGCCATTTTTGATAAACCAATTCTAAAGGTGTTTTGAATTAATTCACCAACACTACGAACGCGGCGGTTACCTAAGAAGTCGATATCATCAGTTTTTCCAATTCCTAAGGGGAAAGTAGAAAAATAACTAAAGGTCGCATAAATATCAGGAATTGTGACACGTGTAATTGTTTCGTTTAAATAAGTACCGACAATATTAATCGTTTTTGTTTGTTCATCGTTAGTAAATACTTTAATAATATTAACTTTGTCATGCCCAGGATCAAGCTTATCATTGATTGGTAAACTTACTTCATGAGCTCCATTTTCAAAGACGCGGTTTGCTTTTAATTCATCCACTTCTTTTCTTGTTAATGTATGGCCTTTCGCATATAAAACTTCACCATCAGCAGAAACAAGGTTTTCTGCTAGAGTGACGCCACGAAGACGGTTATAAATACCTAACTTTTGGGCGAATTTATACCGACCAGCCTTGCCTAAGTCATAGCGTTTTTCATCGAAAAACTTTTGTGCGATAAATTTATGAACACCATCTTTAGTTAATGGTTCCCCTGGTTTTAGTTTTCTAAATATTTCAACTAGGGCGTTAGTTTGAACTTCAACTTGGTTTCTTCCACCAGTTGAGGCATCTTTTAATAAAGTATTTTGTAATCTTGTAAGCGGTAGTTCTTCACCTTTTTTAAGTCGAGGTTTTTTTACGAATTGCTCGTCAAATAACTCCTCGATTTCTTTATCGGTTGATAAACCTAGCGCTTTTAAAAGTGTTGTTGCGTATAGTTTTCTTGAACGATCAATTTTAACGTTTAAAATATCACGGCGATCACTCATGAATTCTAGCCATGTTCCGCGTGTAGGAATTAAATCACCTGCAAAAAGCATCGTTCCTGATTTGTCTCTTTCGGCTGACATATACGCGCCAGGAGAACGAACGATTTGAGAAACGATAACTCGCTCCGCGCCATTAATAATAAATGTTCCTGATGGAGTCATTAATGGGAAGTCACCCATAAATACTTCGCTTTCTTTAATTTCACCGGTTTCTTTAAACCGTAACCGATAAACAGCGCGAAGCGGTGCTTCATAAGTTAAATCTCTTTCTTTACATTCTAAATAATGAAATTCTGGTTCATCAAACCTAAACGAGACATATTCAATGACTAATGTTTCCGCATAGTTAGAAATCGGGAACACATCTTTTAATACTTCATCAACCCCTTCAGTAATAAACCACTCATACGAATCGGTTTGAATTTCTACTAAATTTGGGAGCGATAACGAACTCGATGTTTTTGTAAAATCATAACGGTCGTTATTTAATTTTTTCTTTGGTAATTTTACTGACATACATGGCCTCACTTTCTTTATAACTAATTTGTCTTTTTGGCCGAATAAATGTAGTAGCCTTTGTGTCTTTTTAATAAGTCACAGTTGCCGAACACACTTTCGACATATGTTTTGGCACTTTTAGCTCCGTGTGACTTACGCATCACGAAGTAAAGCGCTCCACCTAGATTTAAATGCTCATGACTTTCGCCAAGCATTTTATATACAATTTGTTTCCCCGCCCTGATCGGCGGGTTAACAATAATTGCATCGAATGTTTCGCCTTTATTTATTGCACTGTACACATCACTAAGGCGAATATCACTAGTAGCGAGCTGATAAGCGTCCCAGTTGCGTTTTGCTAAATTAAGGGCGCGCTTATTTATTTCAAGCATCGTTACTTGGATGTTTGGGAATAAGACTTTTAGAGTAATGCCGATAACTCCAATGCCTGATCCTAGATCAATAACTTTCCCGTCGATACCTTGTTCATAAATAACTTTTAATAATGCTGCAGATCCAGCATCAATTTTGTTTTTTGAAAAGACACCGCGGTCACTAGTAAGAGTGAAGTTTTCCCCTCCTAGAGTATAAGTTACGATAAACTCTTCGCTAGGGAGAGCATCATCATTTTTGAAATAATGTGACATTTTCTTCTCCTCCCTTTAAAGCCGAAAAACCCGCTCATATAAGCAGGTTTATTTAGGCACTTAAGTAAGTCTTATTTAATTTCAACAGTTGCTCCTGCAGCTTCAATAGCTTTTTTATGCTCTTCCGCTTCAACTGGAGAAATGTTTTCTTTAATTGCAACTGGTGCTGAGTCAACAAGTTTTTTCGCATCCATTAAGCCTAAACCAGTAATTGCTTGTACTGCTTTAATAACTGGGACTTTGGTTTGACCAATTTCGGTTAACATTAATGTTACTTCGCTTGGTCCTTTTTTACTTGTTTCTTCTTCTTCGGCAGGTCCGGCTGCGACTGCGACTGCAGCGGTAACTCCGAATTCTTCTTCAATTGCTTTAACTAAATCGTTAAGTTCTAAAACGCTCATTTCTTTTAATGCAGCGATAATTTGTTCTGCTGTAAGTTTTGCCATTATTTATTTCCTCCTTGTGGCACATGTTTTTGATTTAATTTAGTTGTTACGCTTCTACTTGTTGTTCGCCAGATTGCGAATCTGCAATCGCTTGAACTGTAGCGGCGAATTTTCGAATCGGACCTTGAAGTACTGAACAAACCATCGATAATAACCCATCTCTTCCAGGTAATCTACCAATTTCTAGTACTTCCTTCCCGGTGACTGGTTGGCCTTCAATAATACCGGCCTTGATGACTAGTTCTTCATGTCTTCGGGAATACTTGCGTAAAATTTTTGGTCCAGCAATAACATCTTCGGAAAAGATGTAAGCATTAGGTCCTTTGAGATGTTCTTCTAACTGTTCGCCATATCCGAGTTCATCAAGCGCTCGAGAAAATAGCGTGTTTTTGTAGACGACTAATTTTGCATTTTGCTCTTTAAGCTCTTTGCGAATTTCGGTAAGTTGGGTAACATTTAGTCCGCGATATTCCGCGATAATAAGTGCATCAACTTTTTTGACGTCTTCGACTATCTCTTGGACGATAGCTTGCTTTTTTTGCAAGACTTTTCTACTCATCGAACATACCTCCTGTAAAAATTTTATTTATTTTTCGAAGGCGATCAATATCCAAGCGGCCACTCCGAAGGAGTAAATAGAATGTATTATCCTACACCTCGGCAACATGATTAAGCTTGCGCCGTTGCTGTCTTTGGTCTATTGAATGCTTTTCAAAAACTAATGTGGTCGAATATTAATTACGTGATGGGAATGTAATTTTAATTGAAGGTCCCATCGTTGTATGAATGGCAGCATTTTTGAAGTAAGTACCTTTTACTGCGGCTGGTCTTGCTTTTGCAACGACATCACAGATTGCTTCTAAGTTTTCGATTAATTGTTTATCATCGAAACTAACTTTGCCAAACGATACATGCATATTCGCTTCTTTATCAACGCGGTATTCGACTTTACCCGCTTTGACATCAGCGACTGCTTTTTCAACATCCATTGTAACTGTTCCTGATTTTGGGTTTGGCATTAATCCTTTTGGTCCAAGAATTCTACCTAACCGTCCGACGTTACCCATCATATCCGGAGTCGCGATAATTGTATCGAAATCAAACCAGTTTTCTTTTTGGATTTTGTCAAGCATTTCTTGCCCGCCGACATAATCGGCTCCAGCATTTTTTGCTTCTTCAATTTTTGAGTTAGTAACGACTAAGACGCGGACTTCTTTACCTGTTCCATGTGGTAAAACAAGTGTTCCACGAATTTGTTGATCAGCGTGACGTGGGTCAACGTTTAAATTGAAACTAACATCAACGGTTGCATCAAACTTAGTCGTGTTTGTCTTTTTTGCTAGTGCGATTGCTTCATCGAGTTCGTATAACTTTTCACGGTCAACGAGTTCATACGCAGCAGCATACTTTTTTCCTCTTTTTTTCATAATTCCTCCTTGTGGTCCTAACGAGATGACTCCCTCCCACTTATTGTTTAACTTTAATACCCATATTTCGGGCCGCACCTTCAACAATGCGCATTGCCGCATCAAGATCATCCGTATTTAAGTCGGGTAATTTGTATTCGGCAATTTCTTTAAGCTGAGCTTCAGTAATCGATCCGACTGTTTGCTCTTTTGGGTTATCTGCGCCTTTTTCAATTCCTGCTGCTTTTTTAAGCAAGATGGCAACTGGAGTTGTTTTTAATTCAAAGTCGAATGACTTATCTTCATAGGCGGTAATAATAACCGGTACGACTTCGCCGCGACGATCGGCGGTACGAGCGTTAAAGTCACTACAAAACTGTGGCATGACAATACCTGCTGACGCTAAATGGGGGCCAGGTCTGGCTTGTCCGCCAATAAGTTCTAACTTAACTACTTTTGCGATTTTTTTACTCACGTTACTTCCTCCTTACTCATGGTAGATTACGTGTTGTGGTCAAGGGGCGAATCGCCGCCCTTCCACAGCTTTATTTGCGTATTTTTTATACGCGCCGTAGCATTATATAAGCATTAATTTTCAGTTGCAAGTTTTAGCAGTTTTCTTTACTTTTTCTTGACAATTTCCTAAATAACACTATACGTTGTTAATACTACCTTTTTATAAGAAAAAAAGCAAGAGGAATTTGTATTTGTTCGGTAAAGAAATACCTAAACCTCGATTTTTGAGAAATTTATCCCCTTAATTTCAATAAAAAAGGCTTAGAATCAACAATCCAAGCCTTTATTTAAACTGAATTAATCTTAGACTTTTTCAATTTCTCCGAAGTCAACTTCGAACGTAGTTGGACGACCGAAGAATGTAGCTTCGATAATAACTTCGCCAGTCTCTTTATTAATACTTTGGATAATTCCCTCAGTACCTTCAAACGCACCGTGAATGACTTTAACACTATCACCATCGTTATAGCGATCATACATTGATTCATCAATTTCACCAAGTCGTTTTAAGATTGGTTCAATTTGCTCTCTTGGAACTGGGAATGGTTTTGTACCTCCACCTGAAGAACCAACAAATCCAGTAACATCAGGAGTATTACGAACCATATACCACGCTTCATCAGTCATGATCATTTCAATAAATACATAACCAGGATAAAGGTTTTTCATTTTTGTCTTGCCGGTTGGTTTTCCTTGTCTCATTGCATCTACTTCGATTTCTGCAACAAGAACACGGCCGATATACTCTTCAAGGTCCATCGATTTCGTCCGGCGTTCTAAGTTTACCTTAACGATGTTTTCACGACCTGAATATGAGTTAACGACATACCACTGCATTTCTCGATCTAAATTTTCCATACACTTACACCTACTAATTTCCTATTGATTTAAACGCGTCTTCAATTCCGCCTAACAAATAACCAGCCGCGATATCTTCAAGCACCAAAACAAGGGCAGCAATAATAACGACGACGATAACAACTGAAACAAGCGAAATAAGTTTTTCGCGTTTTGGCCACCTGACGCGGCGTGCTTCTTTTACTACTTCTTTTGTATATTTACGAATTCCCATGTTTTGCCTCCTAACGGCTTTCTTTGTGTAATGTTGTTTTATTACACTTTTTGCAATATTTTCTTAATTCAAGTCGCTTGGTTGAACCGACTTTTTTTGTTGTGTTGTAATTTCTTGATAAACATATAGAGCAAATTAAAATAATTTTTTTCCGCATGTTATCACCTCTTTATATTACCTTATTGTCGCTAAAAAGACTAGCATAACTTATTTTGGCGGTCAAGAAAGAAATGCTACGCTTCTTAACATTAGTAATTATACACTAAGACTGATGTTCGATTTCTTCAATTATTTTTTCTTTAATCGTTTTCATAACTTCATAGTAGCGATATTTGCTTATCGCTAGTGCAGAAATTATTTCACTAGGGGTAAACCCATCGAGCCGTAAAATAATGATATCTTTTTCCAAATCATCGAATTCAACGAAAAAATAATCATAAAATTGCTCGTGACGATCATCGGGTAAAACATCTAACGAAATGTATTCATCGTTTTGTCCCATAATATCCTCCAGCGTTAAATTATCGGCATAGTCAAGTTCTTGTTCAAATGATAGTGCATGATTTAAAACATTTTTGTTACGCGATGTATTTTCTTTAACATGCCGCCAAACTGAGCGCCTAACAAGTAGTTTCGCAAAAGCTGGAAATGCACCTTTGCTTTCATCATACGCCATTGCTGCTTCATATAAGCCGATGATTCCTGCCGCGAAAAAATCGTCGACATCAAGTCCGCACATCGGTACTAAGTCACAAACTAAAAAAGCCATCTTGTGCAAAAGAGGCTTGTATTGTTCGATTAAACTTTCAAGTCCTTGTGGTTCGTTGTTTCTAATTTGCTTAATATAAAGCATCGTCGTTTCTTCTACTAGTTTCATACTTTATCCATCTCCATCTTAATTTTGCTTTCCGCGGATACCGGCGATTAAAATTCCAGTGGCGACTGATACGTTTAAGGAATTAACGTGACCGCTTTGAGGAATTTGTACCATAAGGTCGCAATTAGATGCTAGTAAGGGAGGAATGCCTCTACCCTCAGCACCGACGACCAACACACACGGAAAATCATACTTAAGATCGAGATAATTGTCAGGAGCATTTGCGTCTGAACCAACTAACCAATAACCAGCGTCTTTTAATTTCTTCGCTGTTTGATTGAGATTTGTAACTTGAACAACTGGGACATAATTGTGTGCACCAGTTGCAACTTTGATTACACTCGCATTCATTTGTACTTGTCGATGTTTTTGAATAATAATACCATCGACACTAAAAGCATCAGCGATTCGAATAATTGCACCTAAATTATGTGGATCTTGAACTTCAGCCATCATAATAATAAGCGGATTTTCTTTTTTGCTCGCTTTTTCAATTAGAGTGTTGAGTTTAGTATATACGTAAGCGCGCATTAAGGCAACAACTCCTTGATGATTTTTACTATTTGTTAAATCATTTAATTTGTTGCCGCTAACAAATTCATATGGGACATTATGCGCCTTTGCTAGTGTAACAAACTCGGAATTAGTAAGGTTTTGCGCAAGAAATAACTTCGTAACATTATTAGCTCGAAGTGTATCTCTCACACTATTACGTCCATAAATAACTTCATTACTCATTAAAATATTTCCCTTTTAATTAATTGTTCTCTTAGTTTATCGCTTTGTTCATAATCCTTATTTGCTCTTGCTAAATTGTACTCATCAAGCAAGGCGAAATCTTCGCTAGTTAAAATTGGATAAGTAATTTTAAAACCTAAAATATGTAACATAACTTCAAGTGTTGCGAATAAATTAGCAAGTAATTCTAAATCGTGCTCGCGAACACGGAGAGCACTGTTAGCAAGTTTTAATACGCGATGTAACTGCGAAAGTGCATTAGCAGTATTTAAATCATTTGCAAGTTCACTTAGAAACCCTTCTAATTCACTTGGAGTTCCGCTTGTTAAATCAACCTTGTTTATTTGTAAAGTAACCGCGAGTTGCCGATAAGTTTTCGAAATTTTATTGATTTCATTAATCGCCATCTCAACAACTTCTTCACTAAAATTTACCGGAGCGCGGTAGTGCGTACTAATTAACATCATTCTCACAACATTCCCGCCGTATTTAGCTAACATATCCTTTGCTAAAACTACATTACCTAAAGACTTTGACATCTTACTATCGTTTAAATTAACAAAACCGTTATGCATCCAATATTTAGCAAGTTTATTATTATTAACTGCTAGTGACTGTGCGATTTCATTTTCATGATGGGGAAACTTTAAATCAACCCCACCTCCATGAATATCAATACATTTTTCTTCAAATAATGAATCAATCATAACGACACATTCAGTATGCCAGCCAGGTCTGCCTTCACTCCATGGTGAATCCCATTTTATGCCTGTTTCTGTCTTTTTCCAAACGACAAAATCAAGTGGTGATTCTTTGCGTTCATCTTGTTCGATTCTTGTTCCAGCTTGGAGTTCTTTTGGATCAAAATTACCTAACTCTCCGTAGCGATCATCTTGGCCAACACGGAAAAACACATCACCATCAACTTCATATGCTGCTCCCGCTTCAATTAACTTTTCGACAAAAGCAATAATATCAGGTATAAACGACGTAACGCGTGGAGAATGTGTCGGTAAATCCGCATTAACAAGGCGAACATTTTCTTCATAGGCAGCAATGTATTTATTTGCTACTTCTGCTTCACTCATATTTTCTTCAATCGCCTGGGCGATTACTTTATCATCAACATCAGTATAGTTACTTATATGCGTGACATCATAGCCAACGTATGTTAAAAACTTTGTTAATGTATCAAACACAACAATTGGGCGTAAGTTACCGACATGAATGTGATTGTATACAGTTGGTCCACAAACATACATCGATACTTCGTTTTCAATGATCGGTTTAAATATCTCTTCTTTATTTGTTAGTGAATTATAAAACTTTATTTCCATAATTATTACATACTCCTAGTTAAATTTTAGCATTGTTGGGTGTTATTGAGTAATAATTGCCTCTAATTGTTTTGCACTATCTGCTTTATATGTTGGTTTTAAATGTTTAACATCTTCATATATCCGAAATCCCCAACTTACAAAAACTACGGCAAGTCCGCCGTTATTGGCTGTTTTCATGTCAATATCGCTATCGCCTATGTAAAGCGTTTCAGCTTTAATTAAATTATATTTGTCAAACAAATCGTTTAATAAAGTTGGGTCTGGTTTTAGTGGATATCCTTCAATTTGACCAACAACTTCGATAAAAATATTCGGGAAAAAGTGCTTGATTACACTTTGAGCTATTGCGTGTGGTTTGTTTGTTAAACAAAACAATTTATAACCTTGCTTGTTTAGTGAACTAAGCAAATCACTAATACCTTCATATGGGAAGGAGTGTTCAAGGTGATTATGCGCATATGAATCTAAATATAAGCCAAGTATTTTTTCAAGTTCTTGTTCGCTTACTTGCTTATCTTTTAAAGCACGAACAAATATTTGCTTTGATCCGCTCCCAACAAGCGCTTTAACCTGTTCGCTATTATAGTTTGCCTTATGACCAAAACTATTTAAAGCAAGATTAACACTATAGCTGATATCTCCAAGTGTATTTAAAATCGTACCATCTAAATCAAAAATTAAATTTTTATACATAATTCTTTTCCTCTCCAAGATGTATTATACTAAATCCAACCCACTTTTACATTCATAAACAAAAAAGAGTAGCGAATTGCTACTCCTTTATGTATTTAGTTTCCTAAGATTAATTGTCGAACCAGAGAACTGTGCCTTTGACAATAATTGTAATAAGGTCGACAAGCCAGACGATTGGAAGACCGAGAATAAGTAAGATAATACCTAAAACGATTCCTAGCGTGTTATTTTTCTCGACACTTAAAACAATTCTTGCAACCCACCAAATGACGTTAATAAGTGGAAGTGCAAAGACGATCTTTAACCATAGTGGTTGTTCGTTTAACCATTTCATCATAGTACGTAATCCTCCTTCTATAAATCAAGTATAACATAACTTTATTAGTTTAGAATGCGGAAAACAACTTTTTTCTTTATTTTAAAAATCATATTATTACAATGGTCTTAACCCTCACTTATGCGAAACTATTTGAAAACAAAAAACGCTCAAATTAATGAGCGTTATTTATGTTAATTGAGAAAATTTTTATTGCACGAATTGGACTAAACGCATCGGAGCATTGTCGCCTCGACGGTTAACTAATTTAAGTGAGCGTGTATAGCCACCATTACGGTCAGCATACGCTGGTCCTAAATCGTCAAATAAAACTTGAAGCGCAGTTCTTCCATCATCAGCCTTAAAACCTGGACGGACAAACCGTGCTGCTTGTCTCCTTGCGTGTAAGTCGCCACGTTTGGCAAGTGTAATTAATTTATCGGCAATTGGCACGATTTCACGTGCAACTTTTTCTGTTACTTTAACTTGACCACCAATAATTAATTGACTCACGACGTTGCGGAGCATATTTTTATTTTTACTCCGGTCAAAACCGGCTTTAAAACGTACGCCACCTTTTCCGCGAACGTTTTTACGTCCTGTTGTTCCCATATTTCTTACCTCTAGCTTTCACGGAACGATAAGCCATATTCTGCTAAAGTATCTTTAACTTCTTTTAATGACTTCTTACCCATGTTCCGAATTTTTGTCATTTCTTCTTCGGTTTTTTCCGTTAATTCTAGTACCATTTGGAAACCGTAACGTTTTAAACAGTTGTAAGAGCGAACACTTAAGTCAAGCTCTTCAATTGTCATATTATCAAATGGTCCTGGTTCTTCACTACCATCGTCTTCTTTAAAGACATTTAGGTTTTGAACGATTGAATCTAATTCAGTAAAGCGTTGGAAATGAGCAACGAGTATTTGTGCTGCAAGAGCGATTGCTTCTTGCGGAGTGATCGAACCGTTTGTTGTAACTTCAATACTTAATGAATCAAAGCGTGAGTCATGACCAACCCGCGCGCCATCAACATGATAAGCGACGTTTTTAATTGGTGAATAAAGTGAGTCAGTTGCAATTGATCCAACTGGAAGTGAAGTATTAAGTTGTTTGTTCGCTTCGCTTGTTTCATATCCACGTGAGTTACGAGCATAAAGAACCATCTTTAAATGTCCACCTTCAGCGATATGAGCGATTTCTAATTCAGGATTAATAACTTTTACATCACTAGGAATCCGAATATCTGAAGCCCGAACAACAGCTGGACCGACTAAGTCGATTTCTAAGCGTTTTGTTACATCTTCATCATCCTCAATTTTTAAGACGAGGTCTTTTAAATTTAAAATAATTGTTGTAACGTCTTCGACAACGCCTTCAAGTGCGGAAAACTCATGATCTGCTCCTTCGATTTGAACAGCAAATACTGCTGCGCCTGGGAGTGAGTTTAGTAAAACTCTACGTAAGGCGTTACCAATCGTAATTCCAAATCCACCTTCTAAGGGTGAGACATTAAATTTTCCATAATTTCTTTTTTCGCTTTTAGCTGCAACTTTAAAATCAATATCTTCAAACGGATTTTCAATATATTTTTCTTGTTTGTTTTTTTCCATTATTCATTTCCTCCTTTAATCCTCTTAACCACGTGGCCGTTTTGGTGGTCGGCAGCCGTTATGAGGAATTGGTGTTGTGTCCGTAATGGTTTGGATGTTTAAACCCGCGGCATGAAGTGCCCTAATTGCGGATTCTCTTCCTGGTCCTGGACCTTTGACGTTAACATCAATTTCAGTTAAACCTTGTTCAACTGCGATTTTGCCTGCTGCTTCACCTGCTTGTTGGGCGGCCCAAGGAGTCGACTTTTTCGATCCTTTAAAACCGAGCGCACCTGCGCTTGAACTAGCAATTGCATTACCGGCTTCGTCGGTAATTGTTACAATCGTGTTATTAAAGGTGGAATGGATGTGCGCAACACCTTTAGTATACGAGCGTCTAATTCTTTTTCTACGTCCAGCTTGACGTCTTCTTTGTTTTGACATAATCCATTATCCCCTTTCTTAACCTTTAGATCCAGCTTTCTTATTAGCGATAGTTCGTTTTGGACCTTTTCTTGTCCGTGCGTTCGTTTTTGTTGATTGTCCGCGTACTGGAAGTCCGCGTCGGTGACGAATACCGCGGTAGCAACCAATTTCTTGGAGCCGCTTAATATCCATCGCGACTTCACGACGTAAGTCACCTTCAACTTTCATATTGTTAATTTCTGAACGAATCGCTGTTAATTGATCATCGCTTAAATCTTTAACCCGAATATCGTGGTTAATATTTAATTTGTCTAATAATTTTTCTGCTTTTGATTTGCCAATCCCATAAATATAAGTAAGTGAAATTACTACTCTTTTATCGTTGGGAATATCAACACCTGCAATACGTGCCATAATTTTTTCCTCCTAAATTAACCTTGTCTTTGCTTATGCTTAGGATTTTCGCAAATAACCATAACGCGGCCTTTGCGTTTAATTACCTTACATTTGTCGCAAATTGGTTTGACTGAGGCTCTAACTTTCATAGTATTTTTCCTCCAATTTGTTCGACTTTATTTATGTCGATAAGTTATTCTGCACCGTGTTAAATCATAAGGTGAAATTTCAACCGTAACTCGGTCCCCAGGTAAAATCCGAATATTGTGCTTTTTAATTTTACCAGAGACGGTCGCTAGAATTTCCATGCCGTTTTCAAGTCTTACCATAAATGTAACATTTGGTAGTGCCTCAATCACGACTGCAGGAAACTTCATTACATCTGCTCTTGCCATTTTTTCAACTCCTTTTCGTCTAATACAGTCAATACTTCAAAGCCATCTTCTGTAATAACAATCGTGTTTTCATAATGCGCAGATAATTTCCCATCTAGGGTTTTCACCGTCCATTCGTCATCAAGTACATATGTCGCTCGTGAACCTAGAGTTACCATTGGTTCAATCGCAAGAGTCATACCTACTCGTAGACGCGGACCACTGCCTTCATACCCATAATTTGGTACGAATGGGTCTTCATGGAGTTTGACTCCGACTCCATGACCAGCATACTCCCTTGGTACTCCGTAGCCTTTTGGCTCTAAGTAACTTTGAATTGCGTGTGAGATATCACCTACATATCCGCCTGGTTTTGCGTAATTAATTACTGCATTCCAGAAACTTGCTTCCGTTGCTTCAATTAAAGCTTCGGCTTCAGGTGAGATTTCACCAACTGGGAATGTGCGTGCGGCATCCGCGATATAACCATCCTTTGTTGCACCGACATCAAGTGAAATGACATCACCTTCTTTTAAAATAATATCTTTACTTGGAATTCCGTGAATCAAGGTGTCATTAACGGATATACATATGTTGCCAGGGAAACCACCATATCCTAAGAATGTCGGTGTTGCCCCTTCACTGCGAATGATCTTGCCTGCAAGTTGGTCAAGTTCCCAAGTGGAAACGCCCGGCTTGCATTTAGGACCTAATTGTTCAAATACCGTAGCAACGATACGTCCCGCTTCTTTCATAAGTTTTACTTCGCGAGGTGATTTCGTAATAATCATTCATTCACCTCATCGAGTAATGCGATAATTTCGCTAAACAATTGGTCGATACTTAGAAGTCCATTAACATTAATTAATAAGCCGGTGTCTTCATAATAATCTTCCAATGGAGCACTATCTTTGGTATAAACTGCTAGTCGCGTTTTAAATGCTTCTGCAGTGTCGTCTAATCTTTGAATTAATTCACCGTCGCATATATCACACACACCTGCAACTCGTGGTTTTAGTGTCTCAATATGGTATGGTGCGCCGCAGTTGCTACACACGCGTCTGCCAGAAATACGGGTGACTAACTCATCGGTACTTGCAGCAATATTTATAACTGCTGCTATTGGTTTATTAAGTTCATCTCCGATTTCTTGAAGTGCTTTTGCTTGCGGCAGTGTCCGCGGGAAGCCATCGAGTAAATAGCCATTACTCGTATCGGCTTCACTAAGTCTTTCTTTAACTAAGCCAATCGTAACATCATCAGGAACTAAATTTCCATCATTAATATATCGAGCGGCAATTTGACCTAGCGGCGTTTTATTACTTATAGCTTCACGGAAAATATTTCCGGTTGAAATATGTGGTATTCCGTAATGCTTAGCAATTTTTTGAGCTTGGGTACCTTTACCAGCACCCGGCGGCCCAAGAAGTACGAGGTTTAACATTAACCCCGTCCTCCAGCCCGTTGGATTTCTTCGAAACTCTTGCCGGCGAGTAAACCATCAATTTGGTTATTAATTTCAAGTGCAACACCGACAACAATAATCATCCCTGTTCCACCTAGAGCTAAACTTTGATCAGGGACCAAACCGGTAAGTGTAAGAATAATTGGGAATGCTGCAATCGCGGCAAGCGCTAATGCACCAATTACGGTTACCCGGTTAACGACTTTTCTAACATAACGCTCAGTCTCATTACCAGGACGTATACCTGGGATATACGAACCATTCTTTTGGAAATTCTCTGCGAGTTTTTCCGGATTAATTTGTAAATTCGCATATAAGAATGAGAAGGCAATAATTAGGAATACGTAGATAAGTAAACCCCAAGGCATTGACCATGTTTGGTTACCAAACCACGGCATTTTTGTCATCGCTGACATATTAAATATATTAAGCCATTCTGCGCTTTGGTCTGCTCCTTGAATGAAACTAACAATAATCGAAGGGGCCATCATTAATGATGAAGCGAAGATTACTGGAATAACTCCAGATGAGTTTACTTTAATTGGGAGGAATGATGCCTGCGCATATTTAGCAGTTCTTCCACCCTTGCCCGCGCTTTGAACTGGAATTCTTCGCTGCGAGTTTTCAATAAATGTAATAAATATAATAATTGCGACAAACACAACGATATATAGTAAGAATTGGAATACGCCAGTTAATACTTCTTGAACAGGTAATCCAACATTTAACTTACTACCTAACCACACGCTGAATGCACGGGTAAATTGCGTTGGAAGCGAGGAGACGATACCGGCAAAAATAATCATTGAAATACCGTTACCTACTCCTTTAATGGAAATTTGGTCACCTAACCACATCGTTAGGAATGTACCTGCTAGCATAATAATAATTATGTAAGCATATGTTAGGAAACCGCTACTAGATAAAGTAATATAGTTACTATTTTCCATCGTAATGACAATTCCGTATGCTTGAACCGCTCCTAAGAGTAGGGTTAAGTAACGAGTTGCCATATCTAGTTTTCGTCTTCCTGCTTGTCCTTGCCTTGATAATTCTGTTAAAGCTGGCAAAACGTCGGAACTAAGTAATTGAATAATAATCGACGAGGTAATATAAGGCGAAACTCCTAGCGCCATAATCGAGAAGCTTTGGAGCGCCCCTCCTCCTAACATATTCATTAAACCGAAAGCATCATGTTCACTTAGTGAGGCACCTTGAACGGTAACACCTGGGACAGTAATCGCCGCCCCAATTCTCCAGATGAATAAGATGACAATCGTAAAGAAAATACGGTCAACGATTTCTTTATTCTTAAAAATAGCCCGGAATTTCTTCATTTTAAATAGCCTCGACTTGTCCGCCTGCTTTTACAATGGCAGCTTCTGCACTTGCAGAAAACTTGTTTGCCTTGACGGTTAATTTTTTCGTAATTTTTCCACCACCTAAGACTTTGATTCCGCCGTTTTCGATTTGCTTGACAATACCGGCTTCAATTAACTCTTTTGGTGTAACAATCGCTCCGTCTTCAAAGCGATCCAAATCACTTAAATTAACGACTGTATATCTAATGCCGCCCCGGTTGTTGAAACCGCGTTTTGGAATACGGCGATATAAAGGTGTTTGTCCACCTTCGAAACCAGGTGCTTTTCTTGACGCACGGCCTCTTGAACGTTGACCTTTGTGGCCAGTACCGGTGTTTTTACCCCATCCTGATCCTTCACCACGGCCAACCCTTTTTCTTTTACCGCGCGATCCGTCTGTATATTGAAGTTCATGTAATTTCATAATAATTTCCTCCTTGCAACTTGAGTTAAGGATTAACCCTCATACTCACGAAGCGCTTGTACATCCTTGCGCGATTTAAGATTTTGCAAACCATCATGTGTTGCACGTAAGACGTTAAGTGGGTTTCTTGACCCATATATTTTTGAATAAACGTTGCGAATCCCTGCTAATTCGAGTAAGACCCGCACTGGTCCACCAGCGATTATACCTGTTCCTTCAGGAGCTGGTTTTAAAAATACTTTACTTGCACCAAATCTTCCGACAACTTCGTGGGAGATTGTATCAGCGCTACCAGTTAACTCAACTTGTTGAATATCTTTTTTCGCTGATTCAAAACTCTTTCTAATTGCGTCTGGTACTTCAATCGCTTTTGCGTGAGCAAAGCCGTAGCTGCCTTTTTTGTTTCCAACAACAACAACTGCGACAAAGCGGATTCGACGTCCACCTTTAACCGTTTTCGCAACCCGGTTAATATTAACAACACGTTCTTCGTATTGTTTTTTTGGGCGTCTTCTACCATGACGGCGACGACCACCGGGACGACGAGTGCGGCCACGATTACGTGATGGTTGACTTCGTCTTTCTTCGGAAGCACTTGGTTCTACGTTTTTTTCAGTTTCATTTGTTGTTTTTTCGCTATTTACTTTTGTAGCTTCTTTATTATTTTCCATTCGTGCATCCTCCTTTTAAAATTGTAATCCTGCTTTTCGCGCTGCTTCTGCTAACGCTTTGACTCGACCGTGGTAAATATAACCACTGCGGTCGAACACGACTGTTTTATAGCCTGCTTTAAGTGCGGCTTCACCGATAGCCTTGCCAACTGCTTCTGCAGCTGCAATGTTGCCACCATTTTCTAATTTTAATCCAACCGAACTTGCACTTGCAAGGGTGACTCCCTTAACATCGTCAATAAGTTGGGCTTCGATATGTTTGTTACTTCGGAAAACATTAAGGCGTGGACGTTCATTAGTACCACTAATTTTTTTGCGTACGCGGGCATGTTTGCGAAGTCTAACTTTATTACGGTCAATTTTCTTAATCATAATTATATACCTCTTTCGCTTTAGGCCCCAGCGCGTTTACCTTCACGCCGTAAGATCCTTTCTCCTTTGTATCTAATACCTTTACCTAAGTAAGGTTCTGGTGGTCGAACTTCACGAATTCTTGCTGCTGTTTGACCGACTGCTTGACGGTCGATCCCTTCAACAACAATTTCCGTTGGTTTCGTAACATTAATGCGGCTATTTACTTCTGGTTCAATAATAACATTGTGTGAATAACCAATTTCTAATTCAACGGCTTCACCTCTTTGAATCGCACGGTAACCGATTCCTTCGATTAGCAATGTTTTTTGGAATTCTTCATGAACACCAATAATTGCGTTTTCAAGAAGCGAACGGATTGTGCCATGTAAATTTTTCGCCCGAAGTGTTTCGCTTAAGCGTTTAACTTCAACTGCACCTTCGTTTAATTCGACGGTAAGTTCTTCAGGAATATTTACTTTTAATTCACCTTTTGGTCCTTTAACATCGATGAACCCTTCTTTAATATCGAGAGTTACTCCTTCAGGAAGAGTAATCGGTTTTTTTCCAATTCTTGACATACGCTCCTCCTACCAGACATAAGCGAGAACTTCCCCGCCAATACCTTTCTTTCTTGCACTTTCATCAGTCATTAAACCGTGTGATGTTGAAATAATTGCAATACCTAAACCGCGTAAGACACGTGGTAGTTTATCACAACCAACAGTAACTCTTAATCCTGGTTTTGAAATTTTCTTTAAACCGGAAATAACTTTTTCCCCATTTGGACCATATTTTAAATTAAGGGTTAAAGTCTTTTTAACATCGCCTTCAACTTTAAAATCAGTGATAAAACCTTCTTCTTTTAAAATACGGGCAATGTTAGCTTTCATTCTACTACTTGGCATAGCAACCGTTTCGTAGCTTAAAGCATTTGCATTTCTAATACGTGTTAACATATCTGCAATTGGATCTGACATACTCATAATTCGGTTCCTCCTTACCAACTAGATTTCTTCATACCAGGAATTTCGCCTTTATACGCGAGTTCGCGTAAGCAAATTCGGCATAATTTGAATTTTCGATAAACACTTTTGGGACGACCACAACGTTGACAGCGCGTATACTCTCGCACTTTAAACTTGTTTGGCCGGCTCGCTTTTACACGTTTTGATGTTTTTGCCATATGTTTCGTCCCTCCTTACTTTCTAAAGGGCATACCAAGTTTCGCTAAGAGCGAATATGCCTCTTTATCCGTTTCTGCGGTTGTGACAATTACAATGTCGGCTCCGCGTATTTTTCCGATTGAATCGTAATCGATCTCTGGGAAAATTAATTGTTCTCTTACACCAAGTGTATAGTTTCCACGACCATCGAAGGAGTTTTGTGAAACTCCGCGGAAGTCACGGACCCTTGGAAGGGCGATTGTAACTAATTTGTCAAAAAACTCATACATTCTGCTGCCGCGAAGTGTAACTTTTGTTCCTACTTCTTGTCCTTCTCTTAATTTGAAGGCGGCGACAGATTTTCTCGCCTTAATAACAATTGGTTTTTGACCAGAAATCGTTGTTAAGTCACGCACTGCATCTTCCATAACTTTGGCGTTATGCGCTCCATCGCCTACACCTAAGTTAATGACAATTTTATGAATCGCAGGAACTTGCATTACTGTCGTATATTCAAATTCTTTCATCATTTCCGGAATAACTGTTGTGCGATATTTTTCTTCTAAGCGACTTAACTCGCGAGTTGGCGCGCTTTTTTTCGCGGGTTTTTTTGTTGCTTTTTCTTCTTTAGAGACCGCTTCTACGGCGGTTTTTACTTTTTTCTCTTCTGCCATAAATAGCGTCCTCCTTAATCTAATTGTGTTCCGCTTGCGACGGTGACACGGACTTTACGTCCTTCTTTGTTCACTTCCATGCGGACTCTTGTTGGTTTGTTTGTTTTTGGGTCAACAATTGCGACATTACTTACGTGAATTGGCGCATATATATCAATAATTGATCCTTCTGGATTTTGTTGACTTGGTTTTTGGTGTTTCTTCCGAATGTTAATTCCTTCGACTACGACCCGTTCGTGTTTAGGATGAACAAGTTGGACGATACCTTCTTTGCCTTTATCGCGACCAGCAATAACGACAACTTTATCACCTTTTTTAATTCTCATTGTTGCGACCTCCTAAATTACTTCCTGGGCGAGTGAAACAATTTTCATCGCTCCTTCACCTTTTTCCCGTAATTCACGGGCGATTGGACCAAAGACCCTGGTCCCGATTGGGTTGCCATCTTCATTTAATAAGACGACTGCATTGTCATCGAAACGGATTGTTGATCCATCTTTTCGTTGAACTGCCTTTTTAACTCGAACAATAATACCAGTGACTATTTCACCTTTTTTAACTTTGCCTCCTGGAGTAGAAGCTTTAACCGTACAAGTGACTAAGTCGCCTAAGGTTGATGAGCGGCGGGCTGAGCCTCCGATTAAGGAAATAACTTGAACGATTCGGGCACCACTATTATCTGCAACATTTAATCTTGTTTCTTTAATAATCATAACAGCGCCTCCTTATTGTTCTTCGTTCGCGGGCGTTTCTTCATCTACTTCAACTTCCGCTTCGAGTTCTTCTTCGTTTTCTTCTTCATCTTCTTCGAATTTATCTGCAGGAGTAACTTCGAGTTCTTCTTGAAGTTCTTCAAGTGCAGCTGCTTCTTCGGCTTGAACTTCTTCAAGCGCTTCTTTAACAGAAACATCACCTTCGATTAAGACGCGAACTAACATCCAGCGTTTTGTTTTGCTCACTGGGCGAATGCCACGAATTAAGACGCGGTCGCCTTCTTTGGCAAGATTTTCTTCGTCATGGACGTAGTATTTCTTCCGATATTTCACCCGTTTTTTATATTTTGGGTGGGGAATGTGTGTTTCTACAAGGACGACGATTGTCTTATCCATTTTGTCACTTACGACTTCGCCAACCATTTGTCGGCGTAAATTTCTTGTGTTTGCCATATCGTCACCCTCCTATTTATTTTCCGCTAAGCCGAGTTCTCGCTCACGGAGCACTGTATTAACTCGAGCAATATCTTTGCGGACTTTCGTAATGTCTTTTCCGTTTTCTAGTTGTCCAACGGCTTGTCTGCGCCGTAAGTGGAACAACTGTTCTTTTAATGAATAATGTTTTTCGGCTAACTCTTCATTTGTGAGTTCACGAATTTCGTTAATTTTCATCTATGTTCACGTCCTTCCGGCTTACTACCCGACATTTGACCGGGAGTTTGTAGGCGGCGAGTGCGAGTGCTTCTCTAGCGATCTTTTCTGACACACCACCTATTTCAAATAAGATTCGGCCACGTTTTACAACGGCTACCCATCCATCTGGTGCTCCTTTACCTCCACCCATCCGAACATCAGCAGGTTTTCTTGTAACGGCAAGATGTGGGAATATACGAATCCAAATTTTACCTGTTCTTCTTGTGTATGCGGCTAGCACAATCCGGGCTGATTCAATTGAGCGGTTACTAATGTAATTACCGTGAAGAGCTTGAAGAGCATAATCACCGTGTTCAATTCTTGTACCAGCAGTAGCTTTTCCTTTCCAGGATTGTCCATGCGGTTTGCGATATTTTGTCCGTTTTGGTTGTAACATCGTGATTATTCTCCTTTCTCTTTAGTTCTGCGGCTTGGGTACTCACCCCGACAGATCCATACTTTAACACCTAAGCGCCCATAAGGCATGTGTGCTTCAGCGTGAGCGTAGTCAATATCACTACGTAATGTATGTAATGGCGTTGTACCTTCTTTGTAACCTTCACTACGGGCAATTTCTGCTCCATTTAATCGGCCACTAATTTGTGTTTTAATACCTTTTGCACCAGCCCGTCGTACTTGTCTAATCATTCGTTTTTGTACGACTCGGAATGATGCACGTTCTTCGAGTTGACGTGCGATTGAGTTAGCAACGATCGTTGCATCTAAATCAGGGTTTTTAACGTCAACAATGTCAATGTTAAGTTCACCTGTTGTGATGATCTTGTCTAATTGTGCTTTTGTTTCGCTAATTGTGGCTCCTTCTTTACCCATCGCAACACCAACACGGGCGACGTGAGCGGTAACATTAACACGGTAGCCACTTTCTGATTTAACAACACGTTCAATTTCAATTCGAGATAAGCCTGCGTTTGCAAGGCGTTTTTCTAAATATTCCCGAATTTTCATATCTTCATTAAGAAATTTGGCAAAATCTTGGTTGTTTGCATACCAACGTGAATTCCAGTTACGGTTCACACCGTATCGCATGCCATTCGGATTAACTTTTTGTCCCATAACTTTCCTCCTATGCCCTTTCTTTTACTACCACAGTAATGTGGCTGGTTCTTTTTGTTACGCCTGAGGCTGATCCTCGAGCACGGGGACGATAACGTTTAAGTCTTGTCCCTTCACTAGCATAAATTTCGCTAATATATAAACTTTCTTCATCTAAGCCGAAGTTGTTAACGGCGTTAGCGACCGCACTGTTAATTGTTTTAACAACAATTGGCGTTGCTGACTTGTTAACGTTAGCAAGTAGAGCGAGTGCTTCACTTACATCAAGGCCGCGAACTAAGTCGATAACTAGTTTTGCTTTTCTTGGTGTAACGCGAACCATTTTTGCTACTGCTTTTGCTTCGGTTCGTCTTTCTTGAATTACTTCTTCAAGTTGTTCGTCATCTTTTTTTCTTCCGAATAATCGGCGACGCTTTTTTACTTTACCTGTATCTTCTTTTACTTCTTCGCTTGGAGCGGTAGTTTCATTAACTTCTTCTTGGTTAATATCTTTTTTCTTATCTTTTGCCATACCTTACTCCTATTTCTTCTTCGCCCGTGCTTTTGCGGCTTTGTCTTCTGCTGAGTGTCCAGCATGTCCGCGGTAAGTTCTAGTTGGGGCGAATTCTCCTAATTTATGTCCGACCATATCCTCGGTAACGTATACAGTAATATGTTCTCTACCGTTATAAACCGCGAAGGTGTGACCGACAAATGCGGGGAAAATCGTCGAACGACGTGACCAGGTCTTGATAATTTCTTTTCGATTCGCTTTGTTTAAGGCATCGACTTTTTTGAGCAAGTGCTCGTCTGCGAATGGGCCTTTTTTCAAACTACGTGCCATAGTACCTTTCCTCCTTCACGTTTATTTCCGTTTCCGGCGGCGCCGGACGATTAATTTGGTCGATGGTTTTTTATTTCGTCTTGTTTTAACTCCAAGTGCTTTTTTACCCCATGGAGTTCTTGGTGCGTCGTGTCCGATTGGTGCTTTACCTTCACCACCACCATGTGGGTGATCGTTAGGGTTCATTGCTGATCCGCGGACAGTTGGGCGGAAGCCTAACCAGCGAGACTTACCAGCTTTACCAAGGTTAATTAAGTTATATTCTTCATTGCCGACACTACCGATTGTTGCTCGACATGTAGCAAGAATTTTTCTAACTTCCGAACTTTGGAGACGAAGTGTGACGTATTTGCCTTCTTTAGCTAATACTCTTGCACTAGTTCCGGCCGCTCTTGCGATTTGGCCACCTTTTTTCGGATGTAATTCCACGTTATGAACGACAGTTCCTACCGGAATATTTGCTAGTGGCATTGCATTACCGACACGAAGGTCGACTTTTTCTCCGCTGATGATTTCGTCGCCGACTTGTAATCCCTTTGGATGAATAATATAACGCTTTTCACCATCAACATAATTAATTAAAGCGATATTTGCATTTCGATTTGGATCATATTCAATCGCTGCGACTTTTCCGATAATATCGTCTTTGTTTCGTTTGAAGTCGATAATCCGGTAACGCCGTTTGTGACCACCACCACGATGACGTGTGGTAATTTTCCCGGCATTGTTACGTCCGCCTGATTTTTTAAGGGTAACGGTTAGTGATTTTTCCGGAGTAGTTTTGGTAATTTCTTCAAACGTTAAATTTGTCATATTTCGCCGCGATGGTGTCGTCGGCTTATATTTTCTAATTGCCATAATTCACTTCTCCTTCTTTATTCTTTGAATAAATCGATAGCTTCGCCTTCAGCGACAGTTACGATTGCTTTCTTATATCCGCGGGTATGCCCTGGATATCTTGTTCCCCGTCTTGTTACATCACGACGAACATTAATAACGTTTACATTGTCGACTTTTACTTCGAAGACTGCTTCGAAGGCGTCTTTAATTTCTTCTTTTGTTGCAGTTTTTAACACTTCAACTGTAACTTTATTTTGCGCTTGCATAAGCGCCATTGTTTTTTCAGTAATTATTGGACGAATTATAACATCAAAGTGTTTTGTTGCTCTTCGCACTTGTTTTTCATTTGCCATTATTTAATTCCTCCTTCTAATTCCTTAATCGCATCTTTTGTAAAGACAACTGTATCTACATGAAGTAAGTCGTAAACAGAAACATTTGTTGGGGCGACTAGCTTCACATGAGCGAGGTTACGAACGGCTAAGTGGAGATTGTAGTCTTCTACTTCTTTAACAATCAATACTTTGCCTTCAGCCTTAATCGCTTGTAAGAATGCAAGCGCCTCTTTTGTTTTAGCAATGTTTTCGAGTGTTTCAACAATAATGATGCTCTTATTTTCACGGTGAAGTGAGAGCGCACTTTTTAAGGCGAGTGCATGTTGTTTGCGATTTTGTTTTTGTTTGTAGTTTTGTGTTCCATCAGGTGTGTGAACCGCTCCACCTCCGACCCAAATTGGGGAACGGGTTGAACCTGCTCGCGCACGACCTGTACCTTTTTGTCGCCAAGGTTTTCTGCCACCGCCACGAACTTCGCTACGGTTTTTTGTTTTGGCAGTCGCTTGTCGACGGTTATTTAAGTATGTTTGAACCGCATCGAACATTACTTGTTCATTAGGTTCAACAGCAAACACTTCGCTTTTTAAACGGACGAATGTTGTTTCCTCACCCGCTTGGTTGAACAAGGGATAGTTAACGCTTGCCGTTTTTACAGTTAAATTTGCCATAATTAGCTACCTCCTTATTCTTGGTCGACCGCGCCTTCAGCAGCGCGATTAATAATTGGCTTAATTACTTTAGGTTCACCAAGCTGTGTTTTGATTGCTGAGCGAACTTTGACAAGACCTTTTTTCGGTCCTGGGATTGCGCCTTTAATTAAGAGCGCGTTTTTATCAGCGATAACATCGACGATTTGTAAGTTTAAGACTGTTACTTGTTGATCGCCGTGGTGTCCGGGCATCTTTGTACCTTTGTGGACACGGCTGTCGGTAATACCTGATGCGATTGATCCAGGTCCGCGGTGGAACCTTGAACCGTGTGATCTTGGTCCAGAAGCATGACCGTGACGTTTAATCGTTCCTGAGAACCCTTTTCCTTTGGAACGACCGGTTACGTCAACCATGTCACCTTTTTGGAAAATATCAACGGTAATTGCATCGCCGACTTTGTAGTCGCTTAATTCATCACCTTGAAGTTCAAACAAATGTTTCTTTGTCGTAACACCAGCTTTGGCAAAGATGCCTTTGCGTGGTTTGTTTACCCGTTGTTCTTTTTGTTCTTCATAACCGATTTGAAGTGCGTTATAACCATCGACTTCTTCGGTTTTAATTTGGGTAACGACATTTGGTAAGACTTCAACAACTGTAACAGCATACATTGTGCCATCTTCCGCGAATACTTGGGTCATACCAACTTTGCGGCCTATAATCTCTTTCATGTCTTACCTCCTATAGTCTGAACTCGATATCAACTCCGCTCGGTAAATCGAAACGTCTTAAGTTGTCAACTGTTTCTCTTGTCGGATTGATGATATCGACCAATCGTTTGTGTGTTCTAATTTCGAATTGTTCCCGCGATTTTTTGTATTTATGCGGTGAACGAATAACCGTATATACTTCTTTATCCGTCGGGAGCGGAATGGGACCTACGATTGTCGCCCCTGTTCTTTCGGCTTGCTCAATGATCTTCGCGACTGTTGCATCAAGTAGTCGGTGATCATATGATTTCAAGCGAACCCGAAGTCTTTCTTGTTTTGCCATGAACTTAATTCCTCCTAACACATGGATTGACCGTTGCTCTTTGCGAATTACCGGCCGCCCTTCATGACAACCCGTGTGGGCGTGTCCGCAACCTCGCAGTTCAATACAACAGACAACGGTATAAACCATACAATTAAGTAGCAATTAAGTCAAGTAAATTCGCTCATTTGTTCGATTTAAGTTTTAGGAGTTTTTTAGACTGTTTTTTGATCTAAGCGAGGAAATAGTCGTAGTTATTGTCAAAACATCGTGCAAAAAGGGCGATTTACCGCCCTAAATTGCCTCGCGCGCGTATATACGTGCGCCTAATATAAGGTTGAACCAAAAAACATTTTACAATTTCTTTACAATTGCTTCGCCTTAATCTTTCGATTTAGTTTTTACTAATGTAAGTAAATTCGGTTTTAATAACCTAATAAATCAGCGCATTTTTGCGCGTTTTTTTTTAAAAGTTTTGGTTGTTTTGCTTATAAATTAACCTTTTTGTTTAAATATATCTTGTCCAACCAGCATATAGTTCTAGTTTTTCTTCCGTAGAAGATGGTAGGTTTCATCCCACTTTAAAGTTGTAGCTTCATCCATAAACCAACCCTTAAAAATATATCCTTCTCGTTTTGGGGGTTTAGGATTAACATAGATGTTGTATTTAATGTCTTCTCCAATTAGATCAATCCAATATACGTTTGAATTTGGAGCGTGTTCATAATTAAAATAGTAAACCACATTGGCTGGGGTTAAAGCAGGATTAACATACTCGTTTCTATCCACCAATTCACCATAATACTTCGGAGGAACAATCGTTGAAGAAGGCGTATAAAGGGAACTTCTATGATAAATTTTTTCAGGCTCACGTTTCTCAGAAGGAATAAGTACTAACTCATTTATATTTCTGGTACTAACCGAGTCACTAAACAACGTTTCAACTGTATAGGGAATATAAATTTTATCAAGATGTTTACTACTAAATATAACGTTTGGAGTTATAGAAAACAAAGAACGTTTTGCGCCAATAACCCTTACCGGAAAACTATCAACATGACTTGGTATCTCCAACATTCTTTGCAATTTACCTAAATCAGTAACTCCATAAACAGTAGCGAAAGCCTCTTTAGAATCTTCGGTATTATTGGCCGTAATCTCTAAATATTTAGTTGAGTACGATATATATTTACCCTCTCTTTCGAACTTTCTTATTTCACACTCTGCAAGGTATGTTGTAGTTAGTAATAATGATGGTATTAATATCATTCGAGAGATTGTTTTATTATGTACTCTCATTTTTTTCACCTCATTTAAACAAAAACGGCTAATTAATTATTAGGAAAAAAATCTGCCAAATAATGTTTTCTTCTTCTTTGTTAATTTAAGTACAAACTAACTAGGCCTTAATCGCAAACCATTTTTTAAAAAAACACCAAAAAAAACACTAATATGCTAATTTGTTTTAAAAACTAGTTCATTATCTATTTTTTAGTTCTTCAGCTTTTTGTTTGGCTAATGCAGCTTCATTTCTTTTTTGACCGTCTTTATATGTATAAATACAGCCGCAGTAGTTTTGATTATATAGTTCAAACTCTTTTGTGAGTTGGTCTTTTACTATTTGTCCATTTCCCTTTTTAAAATCACTATAAAAATATTTTGTTTTTGGAAATAACGATGCAAGTTTTTCACCAATTTCATTTAGTTTTATCGCATCTTTTTGTCTAGATATACTCATTACAGTTGTAAAGTACTCAAAGCCATTTTCTTGTGCGAACGCAAATGCTTCTTTCATTCGGTTTTCAAAACATATATGGCATCTTTTTCCGCCTTCTTTTTCATCCGCGTATGGACTTAGTACTTCTTTTTGATACGTCTCATCATAGGCGAAAGCAACCAAATTAATTTTATGACCGTATTTTCTCTCAAACTTTTTAAGCATCTCTTCTAAAGTCCATAATCTTCGTTGCCATTCACTTTTTGGAAAAATATTTGAGTTATTATATGTAAGTGTTACTTCAAAGATTTCTGCAAGTGCAAGTAGCGGTCCGCTTGTACACGGCCCGCAGCAAACATGTAGCAATAAACTTGGCTTTTTGCCGCTTTGTTTAATCTTTGCTATTTCTTCTTGTTGTAGTTTAAAATATTTTCTTTTATCAACCATGAATAAACATTGCATCGCCGAATGAGAAAAAGCGATACTTACTCCTTACAGCATAATTATAACATTCAAGCACAAACTCTCTTCCTGCATAGGCACTTACTAACATTAATAAAGTCGACTTTGGTAGGTGAAAATTAGTTAATAAACAATCAATGGCTTCAAACTTATATCCAGGTGTAATAAATATATCGGTTTCGCTACTTTCACCAGCGAAACGGCCGTGCTTTTTAAAATTCGCCTCTAAAGTTCGAACAGCGGTTGTGCCAACGGCAATAATCCTTCGGCCCGTTTTTTTACAACTATTTAGTAAATTCGCAACTTCTTCTTCAATTGCATAATACTCACTGTGCATTTTATGCTCACTAGTGTTTTCTACTTTAACTGGTCTAAATGTATCTAAACCGATATTAAGCGTAATATCAACGATTTCAACACCTTTTGCTTTAATTTCTTCTAGTAATTGTTCACTAAAATGAAAACCCGCTGTCGGTGCTGCGGCACTACCTAGTACTTTTGCGTACACAGTTTGATAACGAGCATACTTTTCCTTTTTGTCTTCAATATAAGGTGGTAAAGGAATAGTAGCTAATTGCTCAAGTATTTCCATGAAAACCCCGTCAAAAGCAAACTTAATCATACGAATTCCTTCGTTTTTCACCTCAATACATTCGCCTTCTAATAAGCCATCATTACCAAACACTAGTTTGGTCCCAAGTTTGACCGTCTTTGCGTTACCACATAAACATTCATATACAGTTCCCTCAGTATTTCGAAGTAGTAATACTTCTACTTTCGCCCCAGTTGGAACTTTATAACCAACTAAACGCGCGGGTATAACTTTCGTATTATTTCTAACAAGGACATCGCCAGCATTTAAATAATCAATGATATTAACAAAAGTTTTATCTTCATATGTTTTACTAGTTTTATTTACAACTAAAAGGCGTGATTGCTCACGCTTATTACTTGGATATTGAGCAATTAAGTGCTCCGGTAAATAATAATCAAATAAATCTAATTTCATCAAAACCCTCGTTTATCACCGAACTTCTCAAGCGTTTCCTGTTTGAATTCAAGAAAGCGATCATGTTTAATTGCTTCACGCGCATCTTCCATTAACTTAATTAAAAATCTAACATTATGAATACTTAATAATCTTTTACCAAACTCTTCACCACTTACGTACAAATGACGTAAGTAGGCTTTTGTATAATTTTTGCATGTGTAGCAATCACAACTAGAATCTAATGGAGTGAAATCATCTTTATATTCACTTCTTCTTATATTAACTCGGCCAGTAGAGGTCATAAGCGAACCATGTCTGGCGATTCTTGTTGGTAAAACTGAGTCAAACATATCAACTCCCCGTTCAATTCCTTGTAAAAGATAATCAATCGAACCAATTCCCATTAAGTATCTTGGCTTATCTTTTGGTAAATAAGGAATTGAATAATCAACCATTTTAAGAAATACATCATCAGGTTCACCTATAGATGTTCCGCCGATTGAATAGCCATCAAAATCTAATTTAACTGTTTCAATTGCAGAGAACTTCCTTAAATCTTCAAACTCTCCCCCTTGAACAATTCCAAATAATGCTTGGTCTTTACGAGTATGCGCATCCTTTCCGCGCTTTGCCCACCGTAAAGTTCTTTCAGTTGAAGCTTTCGCATACTCATAAGTAACAGGATAACTAATACATTCGTCAAACGACATAATAATATCGGCACCGAGCTTTTCTTCAATTTCGATAACATTTTCAGGTGTAAAATTAAGTAGCTTTCCATCGAGGTGATTACTAAACACTACCCCTTCTTCTGTAATTGTTCGTTTTTTGGCAAGGGAAAATACTTGGAAGCCGCCTGAATCAGTAAGAATCGGACCATCATAATTCATAAACTTATGGAGTCCGCCGGCAGCGGCGATAATATCCTCACCAGGACGAAGTGTTAAATGATAAGTATTCGCTAAAATCACTCCAGAACCCATCTGTTTTAATTCTTCGGGTGAAAGTGTTTTAACAGTTGCTCTTGTACCAACAGGCATAAACATTGGTAGCTCTACTTGTCCGTGTGGGGTATGCAAAATAGCATAACGAGCATTACAATGTTTATCTTCATGAATAATTTCTAATCTAATCGGTTTCTTCATCTTCCTCTTCCTTTACTTCTATAGGAATTGCGATGTTTTGATTCGCATCGATCGCTCTCATAAAGCCCGCATTATTGCGTAGCATCATAAATAAGATCACTCCAACTATCATAACTGCCGCTTCCCCTAGTCCGACTTGGAGGGCAGTAATCCAAAATGGTAAACCCTCGATAAAATAAAGTTCTAGCCCAACGACAATACTATTAATTAAGACCGGCCAAATAATTGCCACTAATATATTTTTCGAATAACCAATTAATATGGCGCTTAATAATGTTGCAAGTGTCCCAAATACTACATCTGGCAGTCCAAGCGGTGACATTAAGTTTGCTAGGAAGCAGCCTAGTGTAACTCCACCGATATACTTGCGGTTATAAAAAACGAGCAATAAAAATATTTCGGCAATTCTAAATTGAATGTCCATATACGCAAATGATTGCGTTAAGTATGTAACGATGAAATACATCGCTGCGACCATCGCGGTTGTCGCGATGTCTTTAACAGTAATCTTCATATCTTGTTTTGATCATGGTGGTTAGGCAAGCAACACCAACTACTTTCTAATATTTTTTTATTTGTTCACTAACTATTTGATTGACTACTGCAGGATTAGCTTTCCCGCGTGTTTTTTTCATAACTTGCCCAACTAAATAGCCTAGTGCGCGATCTTTGCCGCCTTTATAATCTTCAATTGATTGCGGATTTGCCCGTAATATTTCCTCAACCAACGGAATTAATACACTTTCATCACTAATTTGCATCATGTTTTTTGCATTAGCAATTACTTGAGGGTCACGTTTGTCTTCTAACATAATTTTGAACAAATCTCTCCCTTGTTTGTTAGAAATTTGCCCGCTTTCAATTAAGTTAACTAAACTTGCAAGTCTTGCAGGTTTGATTGGAAGCTTGTTAATATCTACTTGATGTTCGTTAAGATATGATAACACTTCTCCATTCATCCAGTTTGCAAGTGTTTTATAATGTGTTGTTAACTTTGCTGCTTCATCAAAATAAAGTGCATCAGCCTTATTTTGCAAAATAATATTTGCATCATACTCACTTAATCCGAGTTTTTCGATGTAGCGGTTTCTTTTTAAACTAGCGGATTCAGGAGCGTTTTCAATAGCACTTTTAATAAACTCATCACTTAAATGAATAATTGGGATATCGGCTTCTGGGAAATACCGATAGTCGACATCTTCATCTTTTCGCCGCATTGATATCGTTGCTCGCGTGGCGTCATCATAGCGCCGAGTTTCGGCAATAACCGCTTTTCCTTTAAGTAGTTGTTTAGCTTGACGATTAATTTCGTATTCAATCGCTTTACCAACATTTGCGATACTATTTAAGTTTTTAATTTCAACTTTTGTACCAAACTTTTCTTCTCCGTGAAGACGCAAAGATATATTCACATCGCAACGTAGCGACCCCTCTTCCATTTTGCCATCACTTACATCTTTATAAACGACAATTTCACGAATTGCTTCAATAAATTTCATTGCCTCATTCGCAGAGCGGAGCTCTGGATGGGAAACGATTTCAATTAAAGGGATACCTGCGCGGTTATAGTCAATTAATGTATATTCATCTTCATGATGTTGCGCAGCGGTGTCTTCTTCTAAATGTAGTCTTTCAATCCCAATCCGTTTTATTTCGTTATTGTCTTTTAATTCTATATACCCATTAGCACCAATCGGTCGGCGAGCTTGAGTTATTTGATACCCTTTAGCAAGGTCAGGATAAAAATAATTTTTCCGGTCAAAATGTAGTTCGCTATCAATTTCCATATTTAGTGCATCTGCAGTAATAATTGCATTAATAACTGCTTGTTTGTTTACTAGAGGTAGTGTGCCAGGAAAACCAATATCTACTAACGACACCCTTGTGTTTGGTGAGGCTTCAAAAGAGATTTCTGAAGCAGAAAACATTTTTGTTTTTGTTTTCATTGCAACATGAAGTTCTAATCCGATAACTGCTTCAAAATTCATTGCTTCTTCCTCCGATTAGCAAATAAGTTAAATTGTCCCGTTATATTTTCAACACCTTGAGCGATTTGAAAAAGTTTTGCTTCTTCAAATGGCTTCACCGTTAAGTTTATGCCTAAGGGTAAGTTATATTTGAATCCTAACGGAAGCGTAATTGATGGAAATCCTCCTAAATTTGCCGCTCCTAAATGATTACTAATAATCATTTCATCACTTGAAGGAGTGCTTCGATTACTTGCATCACTTATTGTTGGGGCGACATCTTTTGTTGCGGGAACATAAATAACATCATATTCTTCTAAAATTTTACTATACGCATCAACGATTAAGCGTCTTACTTTGAGGGCGCTATCGTAGTAGTGCTCGCGGTTATTTTTATTTAAAGCGTATGCTCCAAATACCATTCTTTCCTTAATCTGGTCGGAAAATGATTCGCTTCGTGACTTAATCATAATTTCCTCATACGTTGCACCTTCGCTTTGCTTTCCGTATTTAATTCCGTCTAATCTTGCATTGTTGCTTGAAGCCTCAGCACACGAAATAATATAGTATGTTGGGAAAAGTGCTTCGAGTAGCTTTTTATCAATGTTTATACGGTTTATAATTGCACCTGCTTTTTCTAATTCACCGAGGTTTTGCAGCATAAACTCCTGGTATTTCTTATCTGCGAGTTCAAACACTTCATTAATAACCGCAATTTTTATACCAGACAAGCCGTTATTAATTCGGGCGGTATAATCTTCTAGTGGACGCTTTGCTGAGCTTAAATCTTTTTCATCATGGCCAGCAAGTAAGTTTAATGCAAGTGCGGCATCAAGTGTCGATCTTGTAAAATAACCTACATGATCTAGTGATGAGGCAAAAGTAAATAAACCATACCGAGATATTCTCCCCCAAGTTGGCTTAAATCCTACCAGGCCAGCATGTCCTGCAGGTTTTCTAATGCTATCTCCTGTATCACTTGCAAGTGAAAACGGAACAATCCCAGCTGCGACCGCGGCCGCAGACCCTCCAGAAGAGCCTCCAATAATTCTCTTCTTGCTTTCATCCCAAGGATTATATATTGTTCCTTTTTTGCCGGTTAGGCCCGAACCTCCCATTCCGAGCTCATCCATTGTTGTTTTGCCAAGAATTATTGCTTTTGCTTCCTTTAATTTACTAACAACCGTCGCATCAAACAAAGGAATATATCCTTCTAAGACTTGCGAACTTGCGGTTGTTTCAATACCTTTAGTTGAAATATTATCTTTAATTAAAATTGGAATTCCCCAGAAAACATTACCCTCTTCTGGCTCGGTTAACTTTTCTGCTTCTAAAAGGGCATTAGCAAAATTATCGGCTTCTAAGACATTATTTTTATCCTTCTTTAAAAGTTTAATCGCTGCCTCAGTTAATTGTAAGGGTGTGACTTCTTTAGCGACTAAAGCCTTATGCATCTCAAAAATTGTTAAATTAATATATTCCATTACCGAATCACCTTTGAGATTTTAACTTGTCCTTCTTCACTTTCGCCAACATTTGCTAAAACTTCATCGGTTGCTAAATGCTCTCCTACTTCATCTTCGCGTAAACCGACATCTTCAAGCGGGAAAGGATAATTCATTGGCATTGCTTCACCAAATCCTTCTAAATCTTTAAATTTGCCCACATATTCGTTTAACCAATTAATGTCTTCTTCGACATGCTTATAGTGTTTCTTTTTTAATTCAAGCATAATTGAGTTTGCAATTTTTTCTAACAACTTTCTATCTACTTCCATAACTATTCCCCTTTTATTTTATCTAGTAATTCTTTAAATTCGGCATCATTCATCGTCTTAATGCCTAACTCTTCAGCTTTAGTAAGTTTTGAACCTGCGCTTTCGCCATAAATAACTAGGTCCGTTGCTTTGGAGACGCTGCTGCGAATTTTTGCACCGTATTGCTGGAGCAATTCGCCTGCTTCACTTCGACTCATTGTTGATAATGTTCCAGTCAATACGATAATTTTACCACTAAATGGTGTATCTTCGATAATTGCAGGTCCGCTATATTTAAAATTAACACCAAGTAGCGCTAATCGTTTAATCATTTCCCGATTGGTTTCGTTATTAAAATAATCAAATAATGAAGAAGCAACAACAGGTCCAATATCAGGTATTTGCTGATACTCCTCAATACTAACATTAAAGAATGCGTTTAAATCACCATATTTTGTCGCTAGAGTTCTTGCCGTTTTTACACCAACCTCTTTAATACCTAAACCAAATAACAAGCGTTCAAGTGATTGGCTTTTCGAAGTTTCAATCGCGTTTAATAATTTATCGGTCGATTTGGTTGAATACCCCTCAACATTTATAATTTCATCACGGTATTTGCTTAATTCATAAATGCTTGGGATATCACTAATAAATCCTTCATTAAAAAATAATTCGACTGCTTTTTCACCCAAACCTTCAATGTCCATAGCGTTTCTTGATGCAAAATGGATAAGTCCTTCGATTTTCCGGGCTGGGCAAAGTTCGTTTAAACAAAAATGATGTGCATCAATTTGTTTTAATTCGTGACTACACCGCGGACAGTGTTTGACCATGACAAACTTATTTTTTGATGGTTCTTTATTAACTTTAGCAACAACTTCGGGAATGATATCGCCTGCTTTACGAATAATGACTTTATCACCAATTTCTAAATCGCGGCTAATAATAAAATCTTCGTTATGTAGTGTTGCTCTTTGGACGAGCGATCCAGCGACTCGTACTGGTGCAAGTACAGCGTTAGGAGTAATTTTACCTGTTCTCCCTACTGTAAATGTTATATCTAATAGCTCGGTAATAACTTCTTCAGGTGGAAATTTAAACGCGATTGCCCATCTAGGTGATTTAGCGGTCATTCCGAGTGTTTCCCAACTTTCAAGATTATTTACCTTAATAACAATGCCATCGATATCATAATCTAGTTCATGGCGTTTAGTTGCGTTTTCATTAACGAAGTCGATTACTTCTTCGATTGAATGACATAGTTTTCTTAGTTTGTTAGTTCTAAATCCGAGTTTTTCTAAATACTCGAGTGCTTCCATATGTGTATTAATTCCAAACTCCTCTGCGTTAACAAAGTAATACCAATACGCATTTAAGTTTCGACTTGCAGCGATAGTTGAATCAAGATTTCTTATTGTTCCTGCGGCAGCATTTCTCGTGTTTGCAAATAAAGGTTTCCCTTCACTAGTTTGTTTTTCGTTTAACTTTTCTAGCGATGATTTTGGCATATATACTTCGCCACGGACTTCTAAAGATGCGCTTTCTTTAATTTTAAGTGGAATCGATTTAATCGTTTTAATGTTTGCCGTAACATTTTCACCCGTTTCCCCGTCTCCCCTAGTTGCCGCGTAATTAAGTAATCCGTTAGAGTAATCAAGACTAATCGCAAGGCCATCAATTTTTAATTCCGCGACATAACTAACTTCTTTTACATCTAAAAGCGTTTTAACTCTTCGATCAAAATCTCTTAAGTCTGTTTCATTAAAAGCATTATCGAGCGAAATCATCTGCCGGCGATGACTAACCTTCTCAAACCCTTCTGCAACCTCGCCTCCAACACGAAGTGACGGTGAAAAAGGATCATAAAATTGAGGATGATCTTTTTCTAAAATAATTAATTCTTGCATTAAGCGGTCATATTCTCCATCACTGACCGTAGGAGCATCTAACACATAATATTCATAATTATATTGTTCTAATAGTTCACGGAGTTGTTCAATTCTTTGCTTTGGGGTCATGATAAGTCTCCTTCTAAAACGATTTTTTCAACCGCGTGGTGATTGGCCATAATCTTTTTAATTCCGTAATCATCAAATTTAATTTCTAAAATTGTATTATCAATAATTTTTTTAACAATCCCGCGCCCAAATACTCGGTGTTGGGCAAGGTCACCAATTTGCCAATCAGCAACTTCACTAGGTTCGGCGAAAAAGTCTCTTGTCTCGCCTCCATCACTTTCTTTGGTCGGTAACTCGTAGCGACGACCAAATTCAAACCTCGAACTGAAGCGCGGAAACTCTAAACCTGCTTCTTTAAAAAATGGTGATGGTTGTTTTCTGTTTGATAATACATATGAATACTCATTGCTGCAAGATAAATATAACCGTTTTTGTGCCCGAGTAAAGGCAACATAAGCAAGACGTCTTTCTTCTTCAAGTGCTTCTAAACCACCATCTAAACTTCGATGATTAGGAAATACACCATCATTTAATCCGATAATAAATACATAGGGATATTCTAACCCCTTCGCAACGTGGACGGTCATAAGTGTGACTCTATCTTCGTTACCCATTTCATCTTGCGAAGTATACATAGTGACGTTTTGAATATATTCGGCGAATGTTGTGAATTGTCCTTCTTTTAAAGCTGCGTATAATTCCTGAATTAGCTGTGCGACGTTTTCTAATCTTTCTTCACCGCGTTCTTCATCTTCTTTTAAATATTTATAATAGCCAACTTTTTCAATATATTCGTTAGCAACTTCTGAGGGTGCTTCTAATCCTGCTTCAATGCGTTCGCGGTAAGATTCCATTATCAAAACTAAGTCTTTTAAAATGCGCTTAGCATTCGGTCTGAGGTCCGTAGGGGCATCATCTTCTAAGTATAAAATATATTCATAAAGCGAATATTCTTGTTTTCTTGCTTCACTTACTAAGGTTGCAAGAGTTTTATCCCCAATACCGCGTTTTGGTGTATTAATAATTCTTGTAAATGCGACATCATCTTTGCGGTTTACGAGCATTCTCCAGTACGCAACAACATCTTTAACTTCGGCACGAGCGTAAAAGCGAATACCTCCATAAACAACATATGGAATTCTTTTTGTCATAAATACTCGCTCAATTGGCGCGGTTAAATAAGCGGACCGATATAAAATCGCAACATCACGGTAAGAAAAACCTGGTTCGCTTATTTTAAGCGCCATTAATTCTTGAGCAACCCACTCAGCCTCACTACGGTCAGTTAAGGCATTGTTTTGAACAATTTTTTCACCACTTCCAGCCTCAGTATATAAGTCCTTTTTAATTCGGTCCTTATTGTGAGCGATTAATTTGTTTGCTGCGGATAAGATGTTTTGTGTTGAGCGGTAATTACGGTTTAAAATAATTGTTTCAACACTTGGAAATTGCCGCTCCATCTTAGTTAATATATCTTGGTTTGCCCCTCTCCATGTGTAAATCGTTTGGTCTGGGTCGCCGACAACATATAAATTCGTTGTTGATTTTAGTAAATTCTCAACCAAGTCGTACTGAACGTCGTTTGTATCTTGAAACTCATCGATTAATATATGATCAAAACGGTTTTGCCACTTAGTTCTTGTTTCTTCATTATTAATTAAAATTAACCGCACTTTTGCAAGTAAATCATCAAAATCTAATGCGAATGCATTATTTAGAGCAGTCTCATAATCTTTCCAAATTTCAAGTAAGGTTTTTCGATCAGGGATATATGGGTATTTTCTTAAGTCAATATCATCTGGATACAACCCATCAGTTTTGAGCATACCGATAAAGCGGAGTGCTTCACCAACAATCTTGTCGTTTTTCTTATAACCGTATCGCGTAACAATCGACTTGATTAGTCGTTGCTGATCGTCTTCATCATAAATAGTAAAGTTGCGTGGATACCCAATTAGTTGTGCCTCTTCGCGAAGGAAACGCGCACAAAAAGAGTGAAAAGTCATAACGTTTAAATTACCTTCGTTACCTGGTAAAAGTGACATCGTTCGCTCTTGCATTTCTTTTGCAGCTTTATTTGTAAACGTAATTGCTAAAGTTCGCCAAGGTGCGGCGCCGAATTCCTTAATTAAATATGCAAGTCGGTAGGTTAAAACTCTTGTCTTACCACTACCTGCTCCAGCAATAACGCGGACATATTGACTAGGTGTCGTCACTGCTTTTAATTGTTGTTTATTTAAGTGCTTCTCCCACTCCATTAACTCACCTCAAATTATGCTAGGTATATTTTACCATAATAAAGAGGCTCCTACCCCTTGCATTCATTGTTATTTTTATTATTTTTAATTAATTATTTTTTGAAGAAATATATTGTAAAATCGCACTCGCACCAACTATAGAATTAATAAGTTCGTTATTTTCAATAATGAGTAAAGTTGGTACACCTTCGATGATAACATGAGGGATAAATTCACTAGTTAGCATTGCTTTTGCCTTTTTATAATTAACTAGATAATGCGGCCTGTTCTCAAGAAATTCACTAATTTCACTCGCAATACTTCCGCAATAGCCGCATGTTTCACTATAAATATAAACATAGTAAAAATATTGTTCTTGATTAAGAATCTCATCTAACCCAATTTCTTGAATAGTTGATGTATAAGAACTAGGCGAAGTTACCAAAACCGTATGTGATTGTTCACTTTCATAGTGTTTGCTTGGCACAATGCTATAACCCACACCAATTTCAACCGCGATTAAAAGTATCGTTCCAAATTTAATTAAGTTGTGTTTCATATTATTAAATAGGAGATAAAAACGAGTTAGCGTTTGTTTTATTTAACATGGTAAAATAAGTACATGAGAAAACGAGTAACATTAATAGAAAACATTACTTTTATGGCAATCATTGCTGCGTTTTATGCGATTGCGTCTTTAATCGTATCGTTTGTCCCGGCCTTATCGCTATTATTCATGCTCGTATTGCCACTTCTTTCTGTACTTGTTGTATTATACTGTGAAAATAAATATTTAATCATTTATTTTATCGCTGCTTTAGTATTATCACTTATTGCTTCCATTCATAATTTGTATGTTTCCTTCTTTTATTTAATTCCTGCTCTTATAACTGGAATTGTAATGGGTTTATTAATTAAGGCGAAAGTTACTTCTTCGCTTGTTTTTTTACTAACATCTTTCATTCAAGTTGGAATTAGTTTTCTTGGCATCGTCTTTATTCGCTGGATTTATGAAATCGATATCGTTAACTCGATTTTGAGTTTGCTAAATTTAACCGCGCATCCACATAAGTTAACAATTGTTTCCGTATTTATTTTGTTAATGGCCTATGCCCAAACTGCTTTATCACTCATAATTGTTGAAGATGAGTTACCAAAGCTTAACTTAGAAATTAATAATGAATATATTCCGTATACTTCGCTTATTAGCTTAAGTTTATACATTATCGGTGCTCTTATCTTAGCTTTTTATCCTCCGATTGCCTACATACTCGTTTTTGTATATATATATTTAAGTTTAACTTCTTTATTATTTATATATAAAAATGAGCAGATCGGTAAAAAGTTGTTAATTACCGGTTTTGCGCTTTTTGTCGTTTCATTTTTTGCTAGTAGTGTTTTGCTAGATTCTATTTATGTGCCCTTTGTATTTGGTATAATATTTATACCTTCCGACACTTATTTAGTAGTAAAATATATTAAAACGTGTCGAAAGCGCCGAAAGGATCGTTAATGTTAAAGTCATTTTTTAAACGGATTGGAATTGGTTTGCTTACTGTTTTAGGGCTGCCATTTTTTCTCGCTATTTTATTATTAGGACTTGTTTACACAATAATTACCTGGATAATTATGTTCTTTTGGGCGATTGGGCGCTTCTTCTCAGGGAAAAAAGTATTTGGTCCGACTGGGCGCGATATCCAAGCAGCAAGAATTTTAAAGCGGAGGCTCCAAAAAGAGCAAGATGAGTTAGACGCTCCAAAAGAACCGCAGCAAACACTTAATATTCAAAATGCGATTTTTTACCAAGGCCCGCAAGCAAATATCCCGCAGGATTTCGCTCAACATCAAGCACTTGGTTCTCAAGATGAACCTCAATACATCGAAGAAAATGAAACAAGCGGATATATTACTACAAGTGAACAAGATGAACATGAAATTATTGACCCTAACGATTTCGTCGAGTCCGAAGTTTATTCAAACGAAGATGAAATAGATTTATACAATGATGAAGATGATGGAGGTTTTTCAAGTGATAATTAATCCTCTTATTTTAAACAATGCAAACCAAAGAGAAATATGGCGGATTATCCTCGTTATTTTCATTTTCTTGTTAATTATTTTAGCCCTTTTCTCATTAATTTTTGATTTAGTTAAAGCGATTATGATTAGGCAAGGACGAAAAATTGATGGGGCAATGATCAACTTAACTGACACTGGGTTAATTGAAGGACAAAGTGATTACCGGAAAACAGCCCGAAGAAAAAGTCGGATGATGTTATTTAAAGCAATGATGATACCGATATTATTAATTGTTACTGGTTTAATTATCCACTTCACTTATACTACAATTATTGGTCGCGCAATTAATTTATGGGATTATGAAAGGGAAGGATTTCGAACAATTATGTATGTTCATGATTGGTCAAATATTCCACGAGTAAAAGTGTTTGGTGTTAGTGTCATCTCCGACTGGCCGGCTTTATTAAATAAGCCCCACTTTGAAGTTGAGGCAATTGTAAGTTATATCGTCTTACCGCTTTATGTTATTGGTGGAATTTGTTTACTAGTCACAACCCAGGCACATATCGCAAGATTTATCCGTATTGAATACTTAATTAAAGAGCACTATGAAAGTGATATATCAAAAAAGCAGCTCTATGATACTAGTGCTGCTAGTTATGAGTATCGTGAAAGTGAAGACACTCTCGAACAATAGATAACCGTACCGGTTATCTTTTTTTATTTTGTTAATAAATCATTAACTAATAAAACAACTTGAATCGCAATAAAAATAACAAGCGCGATATCAACGCCGATTACAAAATATGTGAGGCGTTTTCTTTTTAATTGTTCCCGCTCCTCAGCTGTTAAATTATCAACGATTTGATATTTGCGTTTATTGTTGTTCATTACTGTATTCCTTTAATATTTAATTGAACCAGCAGTTCTTGGATATGGTTGAACGTCACGAATATTTTGAATCCCAGTTAAATACATAATTAAACGGTCAAAACCTATTCCAAACCCTGAAGTTTGGACACCACCGTATTTTCTTAAGTCTAAATACCATTCAAGTCCTTCGATGTTTCCTTGTTCTTCCATTTTTTTCTTTAAAACATCATAGCGTTCTTCACGTTGTGAGCCGCCGACAAGTTCGCCGACATAAGGGACAAGCAAATCACAAGCGGCAACGGTTTTTCCGTCATCATTTTCGCGCATATAAAATGCTTTAATTTCGCGCGGATAATCGGTGACAAATACTGGTCCTTTAATAACTTGATCAGTAATATATCGCTCGTGTTCTGTCGCTAAGTCCATCCCCCAGAAAATATCAGGGTTATCAAACGCAAATCCGTCTGCTTTTGCTTTTTCTAATAATTCAATCGCTTCTGTATATGTAATTCGTTTAAACTCACTTGCTAATACATCATGAAGGCGGTCGCTTAGAGTTTTGTCGACGAATTTATTGAAAAAGTCCATTTCTTCTTGGCAATGAAGTAAGACATAACTAATACAATACTTAATACATTCTTCAATTAAATCCATATTATCTTCTAAATCAGCGAAAGCAATTTCAGGTTCAATCATCCAAAATTCACTTGCATGTCGACTTGTGTGCGATGCCTCTGCTCTAAAGGTTGGACCGAATGTGTAAACATCGCGGTAAGCTTGCGCGAATGCTTCAACATGTAATTGCCCAGATACAGTAATGCCGACTTTTTTACCGTAAAAATCATCTAAAGAATTATCTTTACCAGTAACTAAATAAAATATCTCCCCTGCACCTTCAGCATCGTTAGATGTAATTATTGGTGTATGGACATAAACAAAGCCCATCTCATGAAAAAAGTTATGAATTGCAAATGATAATTCACTTCTTAGCCTAAATACTGCGTTAAACGTATTCGCCTTTGGCCTTAGATGAGCGATTTCACGTAAAAACTCAAACGAATGCCGCTTCTTTTGGAGCGGATAATCACTTGGTGCATCCGCTAATAATTCAAATTCATCTAATTTAATTTCAAAGGGCTGCTTTGCATCAGGAGTTAAAATTAACTCCCCAGTTACGCTAATAGCGGCACCAGTTCTTAATTTCGATAAATCTTGGAAATGGACGTTTTCTTTTTGATAAACGATTTGAACATTTTTAAAGTATGTTCCATCATTTAATTCTAAAAAACCAACGTTACCGTTATCACGATTCGTTCTTATCCAGCCTTGTAAGGCAACTTTTGTTTGAATATTTTTTAACTCTTCTTCGCTACCAAAGTTTATAACTTCATATAAATAGCGCGATACATGTGGTGTAATCATCTGCTCCTCCATTACTTAATATATTATAAGCAAATAAAAATTGTTTTACATTAAAAGTTCCGAAAATCATCAATTTGCCAGTTTGGGTCTGCTCCTAAAGTTAACGGAGCAAAAAGTTTTTCTTTGTATAAATGCCGCGCAAGTTGAGCAATCATTGCCGCTTGATCGGTTGTCGCCCATAACGGCGGTATTGTTGCACTTATACCTTCTAATTCTAAAAGCCGCGGCAATTCGCTACGTAAATATGAGTTAGCCGAAACTCCCCCAGCAATAACTACTTGTTTTACATCGTATTCTTTTGCGGCTCTTAGTGCCTTTTCAATAATAATATTCATAACCTTATATTGAAACGATGCGCATAAATCAGGAACATTTATCTGTTCGCCTTTTTGTTTGGCATTATGAACTAAGTTAATAATGTGTGTTTTAACCCCAGAGAAAGAAAAATCATAACTGCCATCATGTAGTAATGGCTGCGGGATATCGTATGCATGTTTATTCCCTGTCTTAGCAAGCCGGTCAATTGGAACACCGCCTGGATAACCTAAATCTAAGACACGCGCGACCTTATCATAACACTCACCAATCGCATCATCGCGAGTTGTACCAATAATTTCAAACTCTAAGTGTCGCGGCATATAAACAAATTCCGTATTACCGCCGCTAACAACGACTGCTAAAAGCGGAAATTCAAGTTGTCCGATAAATTCATTCGCATATACATGGGCGGCAAGATGGTGAACTGGGATAAGCGGCTTATTATAAAGCATCGCAAGTGTTTTCGCTGCTTGAACTCCGACATGAAGTGCCCCAATTAAACCAGGACCGCGGGTAACCGCAAAAGCATCGATATCTTCAAATGTTAACTTACTTTGATGAAGTGCTTCTTTTAAACATGCGCCAATATTTTCACTATGAAGACGTGAAGCCATTTCAGGCATCACCCCGCCATATTTTTCATGCATTTCAACTTGGCTTGAAACAACGTTACATAAAAGTTTATCGCCATCAGTGATTGCGACACTTGTTTCATCACAACTTGTTTCAATTGCTAAGATTTTCATTACTTCTCATCTCCCTCATCATATAGATCGCGTTTTCCCCGTCTGCATAATAACCTAGCTTTTTATGTGAAACAAAAAAACCAGTTTTTAAATATAACTTGCGAGCTGCGAGATTACTTTCGCGAACTTCTAAAGTCATCATCTTTACTTCTTCAACCATCGATACGCGGCGAATAATATCGTTAAGCAAAAGGGTCGCAAGTCCGACACCTCGGGCGTCTTCGCTAATTGCAATTTGGGCGATTGTTGCGCTATTATACGTAACCCAGTACGAGGCAAAGCCAAGGACAACATCATCATAAGTTAAGACTAATAAATGGGCGATTGGATTTTCATATAAATCATAATACATATCCTCAAGTCGCCAAGGATCGATAAACGATTCCTCTTCAATCTTCATAACTGCATCTAAGTCTTTTTCTTCCATTGGACGTATAAAAATACTTTTACTCATATTTCTAGTCCTTTAAATAAATCGCATTTAATAAAAGCGGATCATCTAACTTATTTAGTTTGTGCTTATATTTAAGCATATTACTAAAGCGATTAAATGGAGCGCTCTTTTTATTTAAATACTTCGTATCACCAGTTAATAAGTAAGTAGGATGCTCTTCTAAATACTTATTTAACTCATCATTAGTAATAATTTTATCATCAACAAGCGCTTCACCTTCAAAATACACTCCTACATAGGAGCGCTTTCTTCTTGCATTCATTACACAGACGCTTGGACTACCTTCGCCTGCCATAATTTGTAAGGAACTCGCTTCATAAATCGGGACCATAAGGGCAAGTCCAATAACTTTCGCGATTGTAACTGCAATTCTAACTCCCGTGTATGAACCAGGTCCAATTCCAACAATTACTTCATTAATATCTCGCGGATTAATATTTTTATCGGTGCACAGCTTATTAATCGCATCGACCATTAGTTCACTTTGCATTTGAAAAGCTTCTTGCTCAATCGATCCGATTAGGACATTATTTTTAGCAAGTCCAACCGATAAGTTTGCTCCACTAGAATCAAGTAATAAAGTAATCATTTAATTAATCGTTCGTATTCCTCTAATAATTTTTGATAACGCTCGCCTGTTGAAGTAAAAGTAAGTGTTCGACTACTTGTTCCAACATTGACGATTTCAATATTTAACTGTGATTTTGGTAAATACTCCTCGATATACTGCGGCCATTCGACAACAGTAACACCATCACCATCAATGAATTCTTCTAAACCGATATCTTTATTCCCATCTTCAAGCCGATAGGCATCAATGTGATAAAGCGGAATTCTTCCATAAAAATATGGTTTTAAAATATTAAAAGTTGGGGAATTTACCCGGTCTTTAACGTCTAAAGCTTTGGCTAATCCTTGGACAAAGGCTGTTTTTCCAGCACCAAGGTCACCACTAAAAGTTATAACATCACCTCTTGATAATAAAGGTGCAAGATTTTCTGCTAATTGCTTAGTTTGTTCTAATGAATTTGACATGACTGTAATTTTCATAGTTTACCTTCCTTTATGTCCAGGCGTAATTATAGCATAATTAACGATTTTACCTATAATATTATGTATACAATGCCGAGGTGTTTATTTATGAAATTATATGATTTAGCAATTATTGGCGCGGGCCCAATCGGGCTTATCGCTGCGAGAAAAGCCCAGGACGCTAATTTAAATACAATTATTTTTGAATCTCGAGAGCGCGTTGGTGGACAAGCGATTGAACTATATCCCGAAAAGGAAGTCGTCGATTTAATTGATACGCCAGTCATGTTAGCGAAAGATTATGTCGATTTACTCGTTGATAAACTAGAGTTTAATGAGCGACTAACTCTAAAACTTAATACATCTGTAGTTAAAGTCGAAAGTAAAGATGATTATGTTAGTGTGATTACTTCTAGTGGTGAAGTATGGGCGAGCAATGTCATTGTTGCGACTGGTTTAGGTATATATACTCCGCGCCCAATGGGAGTTGAAGGCGAAGATAAATACGAAGAAATTGCTTACTCCGTCCAAGATTTTTCGCATTTTAGCGATAAAAAAGTATTAATTCTGGGCGGCGGCGATAGTGCAATCGACTGGGCGAAGATGGTTTCTCGGATTAGTAGGGATGTTTATTTAATTCACCGCCGTAATACTTTTCGCGGCAACATCAACACAATCGATGGAATTGATACAATTACTATATTAACTCCGTATGTTCCAAAAGAAATTATTGGTGAAAACGGTAGACTAAAAGCATTAATAGTCGAACATACCGAAACGAAAGAGTTGGTTAGTTTAGATGCTGATTACATTTTAGTTAACTACGGAAATATCCCTCGTGGGGACTCGCTTGGATTAGAAAGTTTAAACCGGGGAATTAAAGTTGATGAGAACTTTTCCGCTGGTCGAAATATTTATGTCGCAGGTGATGTCGCGGCTTATCCAAATAAAAAGAAGCGAATTCTCCCAGGAATTGAGGAACTCGCTCGTATTTTCAAACAAATTATTACTTAGTCTAGCGTTTTACTTCCGCAGAGAATATTGAATAATATTTTCTTACATATTCATCACTAAAAGGGGGGAACCCCTTTTTCATTTGATTTAAAACTTTCTTTGTTTGATCAATTAAAACAGTAATTAAATCTTCGCTATATCCATACTTTTTTATATGGGCAACGTATTCTTTTTCATCGAGTAAGAGTATATCCCCACTAGGGAACTTCTTAATATCAAGATCGTAGTCGATATATTTAATAATCCCCTTATGCATAATTGATGGTGAGGCGATATTTGTATAAAAGGAGATACCCTCTTCTTTAAACATGGCGATTGTATTCCACCAGTAGGTTTTAGAGTAAAAGGTGACGGAAGGTTCTTTTGTCCACCACCGCCGACCGTTTTCTTCAATTACTTTCGTCTTTTTACTTGCAACAATAAAAAACTCATCGTTATCTTCAACTAAATAATTTCTCTCCCACATCCGATGGAGTGAGCCATCATGTTTATAACTTTGAACAATTAGCCAATTATTATTCGGATTAAAACTCATAATACCCACGTTTCTATTTTCGAAATATCATTTCAAAAAGTTCGTTTAACTCGGTTAAATTATACCATAAGTACTGGGTCTTAAGTGAAAACTTAGCAAAAAGAGAAAGCGAAATTACTTGCAAATAAATTGAGTTTTACGTCGTTGTTATTTAATAAGAGCAATAATATTATTTGTTACTCTAATTGTTTTTTGTAGTTCTATTAGTGGCTGTAACTTTATATCGGATACAAGCGGGACTGCCATTAAATCATCTGAAAACGAGAAGGCGAAATAAGTCATTCCCGCTGTAATTG
>JAAYSH010000036.1 GCA_012518415.1 Erysipelotrichaceae bacterium
ACTGTTCCCAAGGGTTCTAAAAATAACGCGAAGACAAAGCACTAGTAAACGTAAATTATATTTCGTTTTAATATAGTAAATATCAAGCATCTAATAATATACAAAACACTTATTTATTTAATTATATGACAAAGCGTTAAAAATAAGGATTTATAAAGTAATTATTTGCCTTTTATATTGATCAAATCAACGCCAAATGTTGCACTATTTATAGGACTTATGCTACAATAAAAATGATTTTGGTACCACTAAATTAAGGGAATGAATATAGCGACTTGCAGATGGTGAAAGCGCAAGCAGGAACTTAATGTCTCAGGTATATAATAAATCAGTTACTTCACTTTAAGAAGAATGAGGCTAAGCAATTAGTAAAGTAAGGTGGTACCACGGGGAAACTCGTCCTTCATACCATCTTTTTTATTTTAACAGGAGAGCACTTATGGCATATGATTTTAAAAAGATAGATAAGAAATGGCAAGATATTTGGGAAGAAAAGAAAGCATTCGCTACTGATGTTTGGGATTTTTCTAAACCAAAATATTACGTCTTAGATATGTTTCCTTACCCTAGTGGCGAAGGGCTTCACGTTGGTCATCCGCGAGGCTATACCGCTAGTGATATTATTGCAAGAATGAAGCGGATGCAGGGGTATAATGTCCTCCATCCAATCGGATGGGATGCATTTGGATTACCTGCAGAACAATATGCACTTAGGACAAATAATCACCCCGCGACATTTACAAAGAAAAACATTGAAAATTTTACGAGGCAATTAAAATCACTTGGATTTTCTTATGATTGGGATAGAACAATCTCGACCGCAGATCCAAAATATTATAAATGGACTCAGTGGATTTTTTCTGAACTATATAAAAATGATCTCGCCTATGATGATTATATTCCGGTTAACTTTTGTCCTGAACTTGGAACCGTTTTAGCAAATGAAGAAGTAGTTAACGGTCGCTCTGAAGTTGGAGGCTTTCCGGTTATCCGCAAACCAATGCGCCAGTGGTTACTTAAAATAACTAATTATGCTGATAAACTTCTTGAAGGATTAGATAATCTAAATTGGCCAACCTCAACAATCGAAATGCAAAAAAACTGGATTGGGCGCTCTGAAGGTGTAGAAATTACTTTCCTTATTGCTGATAGTGATTATGCATTTAATGTATTTACAACAAGAGTTGATACTTTATTTGGTTGTACATACACCGTCTTAGCCCCTGAGCATCCACTTGTTAGCAAAATTACTTCACCAGGACAAGCTAAAGAAGTTGAAGCTTATCAAGAAGAAGTCCAAACAAAAAGTGACTTAGACCGGACCCAGTTAAATACAGATAAAACTGGTGTCTTTACAGGTGCGTATGCGATTAATCCTGTTAACGGTGATGAAGTACCAATTTATATTGCAGATTATGTTTTATTAAGTTATGGGACTGGGGCAGTTATGGCTGTACCTGCTCATGATGAACGTGACTACGAGTTTGCTAAAAAATATGACTTGCCAATTCGTCAAGTTGTTGAAGGTGATATAAGCGAGAATGCTTATATTGGCGACGGGAAACATATTAATTCTTCATTTGCAAACGGGCTAAATAATGAAGAAGCACGTAATAAAATTGCTGATTATCTTACTTCAATTAATAGCGGTAAACGGAGTGTAAATTATAAACTTAGAGACTGGCTATTTTCGCGCCAGCGCTACTGGGGTGAACCAATCCCAATTATTCACTATGAAGATAAAACTAAACAACTTGTCCCATTAACTGAACTTCCACTTGAATTACCTGACTTAGTCGAATTTAAACCAAGTGGCACTGGTGAATCACCTCTAGTTCACGCAAAAGAGTGGCTATATGTTGAAGTTAATGGTAAAGCTGGTAAACGTGAAACTAACACAATGCCGCAGTGGGCTGGGTCATGTTGGTATTATATGCGCTACCTTGATCCAGAAAACGAACAGGCAATCGCTGATCCAAAGTTACTTAAACATTGGCTACCAGTTGACTTATATATTGGTGGCGCTGAACATTCGGTCGGACACTTATTATATGCTCGCTTTTGGCATAAATTTTTATATGACCAAGGTGTCGTCTTTTGTGAAGAACCATTCGAGCGGTTATACCATCAAGGGATGATCTTAGGTGATAATAATGAAAAAATGTCAAAATCACGGGGTAATGTTGTTAACCCTGATGATGTGATTGCAAAATATGGGACTGATTCACTAAGAATGTATGAGATGTTTATTGGTCCACTTGATGCCTCACTCCCTTGGTCTAATAGCGGCCTTGACGGAGCGAAGCGGTGGCTAGACCGGGTTGAAAGACTATTTAGTGACGAAGACTTACTGGCAAAACATTCAAATAAAAATTCTGGTGAATTAGATTATTCATATAACTATTTAGTAAAGAAAGTAAGTGAGGACTTTGAAAATCTCCACTTTAATACTGCGATATCGCAGATGATGGTCTTTATTAATGACTGTTATAAGGCAAAATCACTTTATATCCCTTACTTAGAAGGATTTACCAAGTTATTTTCTTGTGTATGTCCGCATTTAGGTGAGGAAATTTGGGAGCGACTTGGTCATGAAGAGTTAATTACTTACGCTTCATGGCCGACTGCCGATGAAAATAAACTTGTTTTAGATGAAGTAAATATCGCACTTCAAGTAAACGGGAAATTACGTGCAGTTATCCAAGTAAGTAAAACTGCTACAAAAGCTGAACTAGAAGCAATTGCATTAGAAAATGAAGATGTAAAACGGCATATTGAAGGGAAAACAATTCGTAAAGTTATTGTTGTCCCTGGGAAAATCGTCAATATTGTCGCTAATTAAAGGAAAGATTCGCTATTATATGTAAAGGAAGGTGTTGAAGATGGAAATTATTAAAATTATTGCAAAAGAATTTAATGTAAAAGAAAACCAAGTAAGCGCTGTATTTAATTTACTTGATGAAGGAAATACAATTCCTTTTATTGCCAGGTATCGAAAAGAAGCCCACGGAGCACTCGATGACAAACTACTCCGCGATATTTTTGAACGCCGGGAATATTTAAATAATTTTTTTGAACGCCGGGAAACAATAATTAATTCGATTACTGAGCAAGAAAAAATGACACCAGAAATTCACTCGGCCCTCTTAAAAGCGACCACACTCGCTGAATTAGAAGATATATACCGTCCGTATCGACCAAAGCGCAAAACTAGAGCATCAATCGCCAAAGCCAAAGGACTTGAACCACTCGCAGTTTACATAATGGAACAAAAAGAAAAAACACCATTAGAAGAAGTCGCCGCTACTTATATCGATGAAGAAAAAGACGTTAAAACGATTGAAGATGCACTTCAAGGTGCCTATGATATTATCGCTGAAGATATTGCTGATAATGCTGAATACCGTGGTTATTTACGGAAGAAAATGTATAATGAAGGAAGAATTAACACATCACTTATCGGTGAAGATCCTCGTGGTATATATAAGATGTATTATGATTACAACGAACCAATTCGTAATGTAGCAGATCATAGGCTTTTAGCAATAAGACGCGGTGATAAGCAAGGTGTTTTAAAAGTCGTTATAACCTTGCCAGAAGATGAAGTTAAACGCTTTATCGCTTCGAGTGTTATTAAAGAAAACTCACCATTTGAAGAGCAATTATCAAATGTTATCGATGATGCATATAAGCGCTTAATGGTTGGTCCTACAGAAACAGAAATTCGCAATGACCGTCTTGATATCGCTGAAGATAATTCGATGCGTGTATTCCAAGAAAACTTAAAACAACTATTACTAACTGCGCCTTTAAAAGAAAAAGTCGTTTTAGGATTTGACCCCGCTTATCGCACCGGTTGTAAACTCGCGGTTTTAGATAAAACAGGTAAAGTTTTAGAAACTGCTGTTATTTATCCGCATCAACCACGTAATCAAGTTGTCCAAAGTGAAAAAGTGCTTGAAAATTTATACAAAAAATATAAATATGACTACATTGCAATTGGTAATGGTACAGCCTCAAGAGAAAGTGATATATTTGTGAAAAACTTTATTGAGAAAACTAATTATCCAATTAATAGTCTAATTATAAGTGAGGCGGGAGCATCAGTTTACAGTGCCTCAGATATTGGCCGCGAAGAATTTCCAGATTTTGAAGTTGAAGAACGGAGTGCAGTTTCAATTGGTCGAAGACTCCAAGACCCACTAGCAGAACTTGTTAAAATTGATCCAAAAGCAATTGGTGTAGGTCAATATCAACATGATATGAACCAAAAGAAACTCGGTGAGCGGCTTGGTGCGGTTGTCGAAGATACCGTTAACCAAGTTGGTGTTGATTTAAATAATGCCTCGCCCTCACTACTTAGTTACGTATCAGGTATTTCAATAGGCCAGGCAAAATCAATTGTTAATTACCGGAATGAAAACGGACCCTATAATTCTAGAGATGAATTACTTAAAGTCCCAAGTTTAGGACCAAAAACATTCGAACAAGCTGCTGGGTTTTTAAGAATCCGGGATAATAACCCGCTTGATAATACTGGAGTTCACCCTGAAAGTTATGATGCTGCGCATGGTTTACTTAAGGAGTTAAAACTCGATGTTAGTGAAATTGGCTCACCACGGATGGAAATGGCCTTCTCCTTATTAAACGAAATCCAAAAAGAGCAACTAGCCGAAAAATTAGATGTTGGTCTTCTAACATTAGAAGATATTTTAGCCGACCTTGCTCGGCCAGGAAGAGATCCCCGTGATGAAGCCGTATCGGCAGAATTACGTCATGACATTACTAATATTAAAGATTTAAAAGAAGGTATGGTGTTAAAAGGCACGGTCCGTAATATTATGGACTTTGGGGCATTCGTCGATATTGGTGTTGAAGAAAACGGCCTTATTCATATAAGCGAATTATCAAAGAAATTTATCAAACACCCGCTTGATGTCGTTAGTATTAATCAAATTGTAGAGGTTAAAATTATCGGCGTTGATTTAGAGAGAAAACGAATATCTCTATCGATGAAACAAGTATAATGTATCCAAGTTGAAAACATATGTTAATCAAAATAAAATAACAAATGCACGGTACTAAGCATTTAGACTGTAGCGGAGGTAGTAAAGATGTTATTAGTTATTGATTTAGGGAATAGTGAAGTTAAGTTTGGCATCTTCTTAAAAGAAGAGCTAAAACACCGCTTCCAAGTTTCCACTGATTTAAATAAGTCAGTTGATGAATATGATGCTGCTTTAGCAAGCATTATCAAAAATAAAAATATCGACATTTCAAAAATTAATGGCGTTATTATAAGTAGCGTCGTTCCCCCTTTAAGTAGTGTATTTAAAAAGCTTATTAAGACAAGATTAAATATTGATCCACTATTTATTGGTCCTGGCGTTAAAACTGGGTTAAAAATAAAAATTGATCATCCAAATGAATTAGGTGCCGACTTAGTTGCTGATGCGGTTAGTGTAAAAGAGCGCTACGGCTATCCCGCAATTATTATTGATTTAGGCACTGCTAATAAAATTATCGCCCTTGATAAAAATGGGCATTTTATTGGTGCAACATTTACTCCAGGAATTAAAGCAGGTGTTAATGCACTTATTTCTTCAACTGCACAGTTGCCAAAAGTTTCACTAGTTAAACCTAGTAAAATCCTTGGCAAAAATACTCCTGATTCAATAAATGCTGGGGCAATTTATGGCAATTATGCGATGTTGAAAGGTTTAATTGAAATGATTGAAGCCGAGTTAGGGTATGAATGTAAGCGAGTTCTAACTGGCGGCGCTGCGCATTTATTTTATGAAGACGGTAACTTGCCAAGTAATCTAATTTTTGATGAGAATCTTGCCCTCCACGGGCTAAGACTAATTTATGAAAAAAATGTAGGTAAGCGAAAATGAGAAACGCAAGAGTTCAGCGCATAAGTATTAATGCACTTTTCTTAGCAATTATAATGCTTATGTCATTTGTCCCGCAAATTGGCTTTATTACAATACCTGGTTTAGTCGAAATTACACTAATTCCAGTTGTTGTCTTTATTGGAGCATATTTTCTTCCCTTTTACGGCGGAATTTTTCTTGGTACATCATTTGGAATTCTTTCTTTAATTGTCGCATTTATCCGCGGTGCGGGTAATCCAACGGTCATCCCGTTTCAAAACCCGCTTGTTTCAGTTTTACCGCGTGTAATCGTTGGTTTACTTGCAAGTATTGTCTTTAACTTTGTCCGCAAGAAGTTTTACCACAATAAAAAACACATAGGTATTGCCCTAGGAATAAGCGGATTTAGCCTATCAATTATTCATACAATCTTAGTATTAGCAATGTTAGCAATTGTTAATCAGTGGGGATGGGAATATTTTGTTAGTGTTATTACAATAAATAGTATAATAGAAGCAGGACTTGCTTTAGTCTTAGTTCCGCTTATTGGGGTAAGACTACACAGCTATGTACCAAAACTTAGCAACTTAAAAGTTAAACAACCAAAACGAGCTAATAAACAAGTAGAAAATATTAACTAAATTTCAGTTGAGGTAATTAAAGTATGAAAATTGATTTTCAACAATTAGTCGCTCCATACTACAAAGATGCGACCCAAAAACTCCAAAAACTAGTCCAAATACCATCAGTTTATGACCGTAAGACAAAAAGGTCATCAATGCCTTTTGGTGAAGGAGTTGATAAGGCCCTCCAATACGTCGGTGCAATGGCAGAAAGAGACGGCTTTAGCGTCGATTACTGTGACGGATATTGTACAGAAATATCTTATGGAAGCGGACCAGTTACAGTCGGGATTTTTGCCCATCTTGATGTCGTACCTGCGACTGGAAAATGGGATTATCCCCCTTTTGGTGGAGAAATCGATAATGAAATCATGTACGGACGTGGTACTAGTGATGATAAAGGACCGGGACTTGCGGCGTATTTTGCTCTACGCGCTCTTAAAGACGCGGGCTTAATCGATAATTATAAAGTTGTCCTAGTTTTTGGTGGTAATGAAGAAACTGGAGCCAAAGATTTAGATTACTATTTTCAAAAACTTCATAAACCAGCACCAACATACGGATTTACTCCGGATGCAGAATTCCCGCTTATATACGGCGAAAAAGCAATCGCAACGTATAAACATCAAGGTGTTGCGAAACTTGAGCCAATTATTTCAATTGAAGCAGGTGAAGCGGCTAATTTAGTAATTGATGAAGCAACGGCGATTTTAAAACTAGATAAAAATATTGAAAAAGCTCTAGTAAAAACTGCTTATAAATATGAAGTGAGTCACAGTGAAACTGAAACAACACTGACGTTTTTTGGCATAAGTGCGCATGGATCAATGCCTGAATTAGGAGAAAATGCCGGGTTAAAATTATTTGAGTTTTTAGGATCATATTATGGCTTAGATATTTTAAGTAAACTCGCTTCATTATACCAAGACAGCGGTGGAAGAAACTTTGATGGCTATTATAATTCTTCAAAACTAGGTGAAACAACTTATAATGTCGGCTTAATTACGTACCGCAATGAAGTTTTATCACTTACGGTCAATTTCCGTTATCCAGAAATTACTAATATAAAAGAAATCATCGCGAAATTAAATGAATTAGATGTTTTAAAAGTTAGATTAGAAGGCATCTCACCCCATTTATACTTTGACCCAAATTCAGATTTTATTAAGTTATTATTAAGTGTATATCAACAAGAAACTGGTGACTATGAATCAAAGCCAAAAACTATTGGCGGCGGAACGTATGCAAAATCTGCACCAAACACGATTGCTTTTGGTAGCGCCTTCCCCGGGAGGAATGATTTGATTCATGCACCAAATGAACACATTCATTTAGAAGATTATTATAAATCAATGGCAATATATGCTCATGCTATATATGCATTAGGGAGTGAATTATGAGATTAAGATACAAACGCTGGGCCCGTCCTTATATTGAGGCTCAAAAAAATGTTTACATTGATAGTAAGGAGTTAAAAGGTGAAGTATTTGCAAATATTATCGCCCGTGACAATGTTTACTTAGAAATCGGCGGAGGCCGCGGTGATTTTATTGTTGAAATGGCAACTAACAATGAAGATTTTACCTTTGTTATGGTCGAGAAAAATTTAAACGCTGCCGCAATGGCGATAAGAAAAATTGTCGATGCCGACTTAAAAAACGTTTATGTCATTATTAAAGACTTCTTTAGAATTAAAGAACATTTTCCTAATGAAAGCATTAAGGGAATTTTCTTAAACTTCTCTGATCCTTGGCCAAAAACACGGCACGCAAAAAGAAGATTAACTCATGAAAACGCCCTTAAAGAATATCGCCGGATTTTAATTCCTAGTGGAAAGATTGCTTTTAAAACGGATAATGTTAATTTTTACACGTATTCAATTGGAAGATTTCGTGAATATAACTGGGATATCGACTTTAATTCATATAATTACTCAGGTAAAGATGATTTCGATGCACAAAGTGAATATGAAAAAAACTTCCGTTATCAAAGAATTCCTATTTGTCGTTTAATCGCTAGTAAAGGAGAAAACGTATATGACACTGAATAAAAGACAACTGCAAACTTTTAAACAATTAACCGAACTTAATGGTGTAAGCGGGCAAGAAAAATTAATAAATAAATATTTAACAAGTGAATATGAAAAGCTTGGCTTTAAAGTTGTCCGCGATAATCTAGGCGGAGTTTTTGCTTATAAACCAAGCAAAAAGAAAAATGCAAAAAAAGTTTTAATCGCTGGTCATATGGATGAAGTCGGACTTCAAGTAACTGAAATTAATAAAAATGGTTTACTTAAGGCGACTGCGATTGGCGGATTAAATCCGCAGACGCTATTAGCCCACCGTGTCCATGTTGAGACAACTAAGGGTGAGTGGCTTCCTGGGGCAATTGATGCCACCCCGCCGCATTTAATGTCTAAAGAAGATAGAGGAAAACCGACACAAATTAAAGATATGTATTTTGACTTTGGTTTTATTAATGATGAAGAAGTCCGTGAAGCCGGAATTAAAGAAGGTAGTCAAATCGTTTTAGATGGCGACTTTGAAGTATTAAATAATGGCAAACGCTTACTAGCAAAAGCATTTGATAACCGCTACGGTTTAATTCTTGGACTTGATATTTTAAGCGAACTTAAAGATGAAGAATTGGATGTCGATTTATATGTCGGCGGCACGGTCCAAGAAGAAGTCGGACTTCGCGGTGCCGAAGTTGCAAGTTATTTAATTAATCCTGATTTAGCAATCGTATTAGATTGCTCACCTGCTAGAGACTCTAGCGGTAATAAAAACGAACAAGGTCAACTAGGTGAAGGTATTTTAATTCGTTACTTAGATAGATCGATGATTGCTTTTAAAGAATTACTTGATTATCAAATCGAAGCTGCTGAAGCTAGCGGTGTTAAATATCAATACTACTCCTCACCTGGAGGGACTGATGCAGGCGCGATTCATAAAAAATATGCGGGAATCTTAACACTAACCCACTGTATATGCGCCCGTAATATTCATACATGCTCGTCATTAATTGATACTGGAGACTATTTAGGGGCAAAGAAGACGCTGCTCTATATGATTAGAAACTTATCTGATGAAACATTTGAAAAATGGGCAAGGAGCAGACGGTGAGTTACGCAATATTTTATAACTATGAACTTTTTGGTGATGTGATTATTATTAAATTTGCTAATAAACCTGCCACCAAAGTTGAACAGCGAAATAATATAACGGTTATATATAACGATGAGGACATTATTGGTTATAACATTTTTAAAACCAAACATATCGTAAAAATAAAGGCAAAAGGCTTAATTCCGTTGCCCGCTGATTCACTTATTGATCTTATTAATGCTTTGCTTACTAATGAAAACCTCAACCCGCTTCCATATAAATTACAATCAGGTTTTGTCGTTGGTTATGTAAAAGAAGCAGTAAAACACCCTGATTCTGACCATTTAAGTTTAACGAAAGTTGATATTGGTGAAGAAGAGCTTCTCCCAATTGTTTGCGGAGCAAGTAATGTTGAAGCTGGTCAAAAAGTTGTCGTCGCTAAAGTTAATACATTTATGTTTGATGGCACTTTAATTGGCGAAGGCAAAGTACTTGGTGAAACAAGTAAAGGCATGATTTGTAGCGCCTATGAATTAAACTTTATTAGTGGACAAGATGACTCAGGCATTTTAATATTAGATGATGATGCGATAATCGGTAGTGATATTTTCGCTTTAGAAAGAAGGTAGTAAAATGAGTAATGAAGTAAGTTTAAAAAAACAAGGAAAAATATCGCGTTTAACAAATAAGACGTTTAAATTTCCAAAAGAAATTGGTGAACACTTATTTAGTGCGAATTACTTTATAAAAAGTACCGATATTATCCGCCATTATGCCCCTAATCACCAGGTAACGTGTCAGTGGTTTCAACGGGAAGATGATGTAATGCTTTGCGGCATTGATGAAGCAATTGCGTTAATTCATGAATTTGCGAGTAACCCAAGTGATTTAGAAATATTAGCACTTCATGACGGCGATATTATTAATGCGCATGAACCAGTTTTAAAAGTAACAGGGAAGTATGAAGATTTTGGTTTTCTTGAAAGTTTAATTGACGGTATTTTAGCAAGAAGAAGCTCCGTTGCGACGAATGTATATCGAACACTTAAAGTTGCTAACGGTAAAACCGTCTTTTCAATGGCGGACCGTCAAGATGATTTTTTAACACAAATTGGTGATGGTTACGCCACATATATCGCTGGTGTTGACTTAGTTTCAACCGACGCACAAGGATTATGGTACGGCGGTAAAGGCTTTGGTACAACCCCACATGCTTTAATTCAAATTTTTAAAGGGGACGTTGTTAAAGCTTCAAAAGCTTATTTAGCGATGTATCCAAATGAAAAAGTTGCTGCCCTTGTCGATTATAATAACGATGTTATTGGTGATTCCCTTAAAGTCGCACGCGAGTTAAAAGATAAATTAGGTGCAGTAAGAATTGATACATCAAAAGCATTAATTGATAAATACTTTGAAGATAAAGATACAAGTGGTTTTGACCCGCACGGTGTTAACCCCCAACTTGTGTTCGCACTTCGAGAAGCACTTGATCAAGAAGGTTTTGATCATGTGAAAATTACTGTATCAAGCGGATTTAATCCATCAAAGATCGAGTACTTTGAATCACTTAATACACCAGTCGATACCTACGGTGTTGGCTCATATTTTGTTAAAAATGATACGGTCGGATTTACTGGCGATTTAGTATCAATTGATGGCGAACCTGAGGCAAAAGTTGGCCGCAAAGAATATTCAAGCGACCGGCTTAAAAAAGTAAGCTATCCGATATATTAATGTAAATTCTTACATTGTTTATGAAAAAGTTTACCGCCTTTTTACATTTTAGGCGGTTATTTTCACGCTTTCATTGCCTAAATAAGACAATTTTCGTATAATATGATTGGACACTAAGGAGGTAGTCCCTATGAGTAAAACAAAAGATCGGGTAACAATTTATGAAGTCGCTGCCGCGGCAGGTGTTTCACTTGCAACGGTGTCCAGAGTTATAAACAATCATAAAAATGTTACTCCGGCAACAAGGAAGAAAGTTGAAGAAGCAATCGAACGATTAGATTATCGTCCAAGTGGACTTGCACAAGCTCTTGCAACGAGTAAGAGTACAAACATCGGAGTTGTTATTCCGCGGGCAAATTACGTTTATATCTCCAATATGCTTAATGGGTTAACCGAAGCAGCGCGTGACCGCGGCTATATGCTTTCAATTTTTGTTACATCACATAATAAAGAAGAAGCAGAAGCAGCAATGAACCGGGTTATTACATCTCATGTTGACGGCGCAATTATTTTTGATGATGAACTTGATGTTGGTGATTTACAACATATTTCATCATACAAAGTTCCAGTAATTGCAATTAATAATAAAATTACTGCTGATAAAGTCGGTTGTATTACTTTTGGTTATGAAAACTTATTTCGGCAAATACTTAATCGCTACTTCGAAGAAGGCGATAAAAAAATGTATTTCCTCCACGTTCATAATGCCGGACGTTTACTTGCCCGGATTGAGCGCTCCTTCGTTACTACTCACATTGAAGCGGGAAGAAGTTATGCAATTTTAAGTAGCGATGATTCTTATACAAAGACGTATGTTGACTTTTTAGAGTTTTTTAAAACAACAAAATCTGGATATTTTCTAGCTTACCGTGACTCACTCGCAGCTGCGATTGCTAATGCTGCCCGTGACAGTGGCTTAAGAATTCCTGAAGATGTTGAAATCTTATCAATTATTGGGACAAAATATGCTAATATTTTAAGGCCGACACTTTCATCAATGTTTATTGATATGCAACTCGTCGGACGCAAAGCAATGCAAATGTTAAGCGATTTGATGGATGATAAACTTATTCAAAAACACCATAAAATTGAATCGACATTTGTTAAACGCGATACAACAATGTTTTAGAAGGAGATATATAGATGAAATTTTTCTTAGAACTACGGGAACGTGGTTTAGTTAAAGATGTTTCAAATGAAGAAGCAATCAAAAAAATGCTTGAAACACCACAAACAATTTACTGTGGTTTTGATCCAAGCGCTACTTCAATGCACATTGGTAACTTTGTTCCGATTTCAATACTTATGCGCTTTCAACAAGCCGGCCATAAAGTAATTGCTGTTGTCGGTGGTGCAACAGGAATGGTCGGTGATCCAAGTGGCAAATCAAAAGAAAGAAACTTGCTCGATGAGGAAACTTTAGCAACTAATTATAAATTAATTAAAGCTCAGTTAGAGCGCTTTATTGATTTAAGCGATAAAACTAAAGGTGAAATAGTTAATAACTACGACTGGCATGGTGAAATAACCTATTTAGACTTTATCCGTGAATACGGAAAATATTTTACAGTTAATTATATGTTAGCAAAAGATGTTGTCGCTTCGAGAATGGAAAGCGGTATTTCTTATGCTGAATTTTCTTACATGCTTTTACAAGCAAGTGACTTTTTAAACTTATATAGAAATTATGACTGTCACCTTCAACTTGGAGGAAGCGACCAGTGGGGTAACCTTACTGCGGGATTAGATTTAATTCGCCGGGTCGAAGGTCCAAAAGCAACCGCAGAAGCATTTACCGCCCCATTAATTACAAAAAGTGATGGGGAAAAATTTGGTAAATCTGAAGAAGGCGCACTTTATTTAGATAGTGAACTTACTTCTCCATACCAACTATACCAATACTTTTATAATGCTAGTGATGAAGATAGTATTAAATACTTAAAAGTATTTACTTTCTTAACACTCGAAGAAATTGAAAAAATCGCGCTTGAACATGAAAAAAATAAAGGAAGAAGACATGCCCAAAAAACACTCGCCTATGAAATAGTTAAAGTTATTCATAGTGAAGAAGAAGCACTTCAAGCAATTAAGATGAGCGAAGTCCTCTTTAGCGGCAAAGTTAATGAACTATCACCAAAAGCAATTGAGCAATTATTTTCTGATGCTGTAATTGATTTAGAAGGTTCACTAAATTTAGTCGATGCCCTCTTAGAAGTTAAAGCCGCCTCAAGTAAACGTGAAGCAAGAGAATTTATTAACGGTAATTCAATTATGCTTAATGGCGAAAGAGTTAATGATTTAGACCTAGAAGTAAGTAAAGCAAACGCATTACACGGAAAATACAGCGTAATTCGCCGCGGTAAGAAGCGCTATTTCTTAATTCGCCATACCTAATAAAATAAATGAATATTAAAAAAAGTGGAAGTAGTTAATTAACTACTTCCGCTTTTATTATTAAAAGTATTAAAACTAAATTTCTACCCACGCTGAAGATGAGTCAGGGGTGTTATGTTGGTTAGGCTGAGTAACTGAGCGATACCAGCGGTAGTTTCCACTAGATTGCCAGAATTTAACAACGTTACCCTCATAATATATCTTATAAGGATACCAAAAGTCATAATCTGGCGTATCACTTACTAACACCCAATTAATACGCCATAAACCGCCGCTTTCTGGTGGAACTCCACTTACTGTGTTTGGGTTATGACCGAAAAATCTATTAGCCCATCGATAAACGCGGTTATTATAAATAACTAAATCATTAAGATTATAGTGGTGGTATGGACGGTATTCTTCTGTATCATTCTCGTAAAGCATTGGAAGCATGATGTGTTCATTAGGATTTTCTGGGTTATGGGCTGGGTTACCTGGTTCAATGTTGCGGCGGACCCAATAAGCCTGACCGTTATAAATAACAATATCACCAGGTGAATATGACGCATTAGGATCATACTCATAGACTCCGTACCAAATCCAGTTCCCAGTATTACCTTGGAGTGTTTTCGTTTGATCTTCTGGTAACTCATCTCCGCCGATCCAATAAGCAGTTGTTAAAGAAGAGGCTGCAGTAAAAATGAGCGAACAAAGTAAAATTAATTTAGCAAATTTTCTTCTTTTCTTTATTTTAAACCTCCAATCCAAATACTAAACAATATTGAATTTGGGAAATTCTTACATGAGCATAATATGCTTCATAAGCCGCTATCTGCGCAGCATGGGTTGGGTTATTTGTATCAAATCCATCAACAGGAGGATCACTCATCGTAATTTTAATGTGGACGTCAACATAAGAAGAAGGATCAATTGTAATTTCTTTTCCACCTGGATAAGTAATCTCAATATGTAAATATTCCCCGTAAGCGTGAACGCCATTTTTAATAAATGATTTCGCTGGTGTATTTTCAATCATATCGTTGCGGACATTAACATTAGCGACCATAGCCGTATTACCTGCAAGCGGATTCCATTCAACCCGGTAAATAAAATTAAACGCATCACTTGCAGAACCACCCTCACCCAAGCAAGATGTTTCGTATTTAGAAGCAGGTACTAATCTACGACCCTCACTATCATTTGATATTTCTGTAACAACAATTTGTGATTCAAACCCCTTTGCAACACCGATAATTGCACTTGGGTCACTGTCGACATTAATTGGTTGGGCAACACTACCTTGCCAATAAGCGTATGTTGACTGCAAACCAAAAAGAAGCAAAAGGATAAAAGCACCAGCTTTTGCTAGTAATTTCTTATTTTCAGTAAAAATTTTTTTTAAGCGTTTCATATTTACTATTTTTTTTCTTTAACTCTATATAAAATATGCGGCATGTAGTAATACCTACTTTTATTTAAGTAAATAATCGCTAGATTGTCATGTATATAAATAAAAAAGGATAGGTATAACCTATCCTTAATTTTGATACTACATTGAGACTAGAGTAAACGGTTGTAAAACTCGATAATTTGACTCTCTTCAATACCTTCAGCGACTTCGCTTCTTTCTGGTAAACGAATATATTTTCCAGATTTCTTTTCGACGTCAACTTCGACGAATGGCTTCGTTGAATGCATCGCTTCGAGTGCTTCGGTAACTACCTTTAAGTTACGTGATTTTTCTGCTAGAGCAATTTCATCACCAACTTGGACAGTGTATGAAGGGATATCGACTTTTTTACCGTTAACGGTAATATGACCGTGATTAACTAATTGTCTTGCACCAGCGCGAGTATTTGCAAATCCAAGTCGATACACTAAGTTATCAAGCCGAGATTCAAGTAATTGAATAAACGCGGTACCGGTAACTTCTTTTGACTTATTCGCAAGTAAGAAAATCCGTCTAAATTGACGTTCATTAACCCCGTATAAGTGACGGAGTTTTTGCTTCTCAGCTAATTGTTGGCCATATTCTGATTGACGGCGACGTCTTGATTGCCCGTGTTGACCAGGCGCGTAGTTACGTTTTTTAAGTTCGCGACCATCTTCAAGAATTGAATAACCTAAACGTCGGGAAAGTCTCCACTTTGGTCCAGTATATTTCATACCTTTTCTCCTCCTTCGATATATTTGCAAATGAAGGACGGTGTAAATTCCATCTTGCGGGTGAGTAACTTCAGGGTTCGTCATTTTAGCTTAGATTACTACCTTAACATGCGTTATTCACTAGACCAAGAGTATTTACATGCTACTTCGTTGCTTAGTTATAATATCAATGTATGAGGAAGTTGTCAAATATAAATTTTATACGTGTCATCACTTTATTTAGGATGCTATTATTTACAATTCATCCTTTAAAATATATACTTAATTATAGACTAAAAGGGAGTTGAGTTTATGCGAATTTATCCAACGATTTATTTAGATGCAGTTACGATTACGGTAATCGTCATTTTATCAATCGCCGTTATTGCTGTCGGACTTATTTTATTAAATGTTTTTGTCTTGAGACATAAAAAGGACGAAAAACTTGTAAGTGAATTAAGAAAGAAATATGAATATATTCATTCTTTACTAATTGGCCAAGATTCTTCGTATGTTAAACGACTTGAGCTATTAGGGGATGTGAATCTCCTTGTTTTGCCGATTTATGAAAAATATAATAAACGATATGAAAACTTACGTGATTATAATGACAAACTCGCACTTAACGCTCTTGTTAAATTAGAAACAGTTGTCAAAGAAAAAAACCATAAGGCGTTTATGGAAGAATACAATAAACAATACCCAATTATTATTGCTTATGAAAAGGAAGTGCTAGAGTTACACCGTGATTTAAAGGCGGTTATTAAACCTGAAGACGATGCGCGCGCAGCATCACTTGAAGTAAAAGAACAACTTCGACATGTAAAAGCGATATATCGTTCACATTCAACCGAACTCGCGCCCCTCGATCAATCATTTAATAAGATGTTTGATAAACTCGAACAATATTTCCGTGACTATGAACGGCATGTTGAACTAGCAGGATATGATGAAGCTAATGAGATTATTGAAATGCTTGGACAAGTTGTTTCAACACTTAAGCAAGTTTTAACCACACTTCCTGATTTATGTCTAAGGACATATTCGGTATTACCGCAGAAGATTATCGAATTAAATGAAGCATATGAATCGATGGTAAAACAAAACTACCCACTTTTTCACTTACTTGTTAGCGCACATATTGAATCAATGAATAAGACACTCGTGCAAATTGATGCTAAACTGCAAAAATTCGACCTTAAAGATGTCGATGAACTACTTAGTGCAATGGATGAAAAGATCGATGAATTGCATGAGCAATTCGCCAAAGAACGTAAGGAAAAATTCGAATACGATAATAAAAACGAACATATTTATGCAGATGTTACTTCCTTAGAGCGAGAGTTTGTAAAACTTGCAAACTTAATGCCAAAAATTAAACAAGTATATGATATCCCGCAAGCAAAACTTCAAATTGTTAGTGATTTGAAAATTAAAATTAATGATTTAAATAATGCAAAACGTCAACTTGATACATTCGTCCACTCTGCGACTCAGCAACCTTATAGTGTTTTAGTTGAGAAGATTGAACAACTAAGTAACGAATCAAGCAAAGTTAAAGCTGAATTAAACGATTACCAAGCATATATTAAATCGCTAAAAACCAATGTTGAAAAAGCAAATACATTAGTCCGCGATGTTTACTATGAACTTAAAAACTTTGAACATAAACTTCGCGAATTAAACGTCGCCCCCTACAGTGCAAAACATAAAAACACCTTCGAAAAGTGTTACACACATATTGAAAACATTAGAACTGCTTTAAGCATTCAACCGATGAATGTCGAAGCGATTAATAAAGACGCGAGTTTATTAAGTGAAACGGCAAAAACGTTATTTGAAATACTAACTAGTGATTTAAACCTAGCCGCATTAACAGAAAATATTATCGTTAGTGCAAATGCATTCCGCCATCAATTTAGTGAAGCGCAAGCCAAACTTAATCAATATGAAATCCTATTTTATCAAGGCAAATTCGAAGAAGCGTATAAAGCAGCAGGAAACTTACTAAAGGAATATTATAAAAATTCATGATTTATTTTGATAATGCAGCAACAACAAAAACTAGTCCCGACTTACTTGAACTAGTTGCTAAACTAGAGGCCGCATACTTTGCTAATCCTTCAAGTAAACACTCGCTTGGTTTAAAATCAAAGCGATTACTTGAACAAGGACGAAGTGAACTACTAAGCCATTTTGGGGAGCAATTTAAAGTTATTTATACAAGTGGCGCAACTGAGGCAAATAACTTATTTATTAAAGGCGCGGCCTTTAATTATAAAAACCGCGGTAATAAAATTATTACGACTGTAGGCGAGCATCCTTCAATTTTAAATGCATGTAAGCAGCTTCAGGAGCACTTTAATTATGAAATTGTTTGTTTACCTTTAAATGAAGAAGGAGTTATTAATTTAAACGACCTTGAAGAAGCGATAGATGAGCAAACAATCATTGTTTCAATTATTCATTGTTCGAGCGAAACTGGAGCAATTAATGATCTGCAAGCGATTAAAAACATTACGAAAAACTACCCAAAAGTTTTGTTTCATAGCGATGTAACTCAAAGTATTGGTAAAATCCCGGTTGATTTTGCTTGTCTTGATGCATTTAGTTTTAGTGCACATAAACTTCACGGCCTTAAAGGCTCAGGTGCACTTATATTAAAAAAAGAAATCGATTTACTTCCACTTTTTAGTGGCGGTAATCATGAAGGGGGACTACGCGCGGGAACAGAAAACTTTATACCTAATGTATTACTTGCAAAAACACTTAGGCTTTCGCTAGAAAACTTAGAAAATAATTATGCTCATGTCGAAAAACTCAAGCAGAAGTTCCATGAAAAATTAAATGAAGTCGAGGGAATTATTGTTAATTCGCCAACTAACTCATCACCGTATATTATTAATTTTTCTACATTAGAGCATAAATCAAGTATAATCGTCGAAGCTTTATCAAATGAAAACATTATGGTCAGTACAACATCCGCCTGTGATGCAAAAAGTGCCAAAATTAGTAAAGCTGTCTTCTCGATGTATAATGATGAACATCGCGCAAAAAATTCAGTTCGTATATCATTTAGCAAAAATAATAAACTTGAAGAAGTAAATATATTTATTGAAGCTCTAAAAAATATTTTAAAGCAGGTGAAAAAACTATGAGTAATTTAAAACCACAGTTATTAATGATCCACTACGGCGAATTAACTCTAAAAGGTAAAAACCGCCGGTATTTTATTAATACGCTTGCAAGAAATATTAAACATGCACTTAAGTCATTTACTAAACTTACTTATAATGTCCGCTATGACCATACATATATTAATTTACACGGTGAAGATGAAGCACCAATTTTAGAAATTCTATCTGAAATTGCCGGTATCTACGCGATTTCACCAGTTATTAAAGTTGATGCGGATTTAGAATTAATGGTTGAAGCCGCTCTAAATATCGCAAAAGCTAAAAACGCTAAAACATTTAAAGTTGAAACAAAAAGAAGCGATAAATCTTACCCATATAATAGCGATTATATTAACCGCTATCTTGCCGGACCAATCTTAAAAAATACTGACTATAAAGTCGATGTCCATAACCCAGAATTATTACTAAAATTAATAATTAAAAACGATGGCGCGTATTTTCTTGGTGATCAAACTAAAGGAGTTGGCGGCTTACCACTTGGTACAGGCGGGAAAGTATTAATGCTTCTATCAGGCGGGATTGATTCTGCGGTCGCATGCTATGAATTAATGCGCCGCGGTATTGAAATTGAAGCAATCCATTTTGCATCACCGCCTTATACTTCAACTGGAGTTATTGATAAAATTACTGACTTACTCCGTGTGTTAAATAAGTTTCAACCACGAATTAAATTACATATAATGCATTTTACGGATTTACAACTAGATATATTTGAGCATGCTCCAGAAGGATATCCAATTACAATTATGCGAAGAATGTTTTACCGGATTGCGACTAAGCTTGCGAAAAGCAAACGGATTGTCGCGCTTGCAACTGGAGAATCACTTGGCCAAGTTTCTTCACAAACACTTAATAGTTTAAATGTCATTAATGAAGTAACAACTTTACCAGTTATTCGCCCGCTAATAGTTTTTGATAAACAAAAGATCATTAATAAGGCGGTTGACCTAGGAACATATGAAATTTCAATCCGGCCATTTGAAGATGCATGTACAATTTTTGCACCCATTAATCCTAAAACCGCACCAAAGTTAAAAGTTGTCCGTAATAGTGAAAGTAAGTGGGATTATGAGAGTCAAATTGAAACAATTTTAAATACTTATAAAACGCTTATTATTGAAGAAGAAGATGAAAGCATCTTTTAACGAAAAATAAATATTAAAAGAAAACCGCCTCATCAGTAAAGCGGTTTTTTAATTAATAAATAATCTAAACTAACGAAGACCCTTATCATAAGGGATACCGACAGCTTTTGGTGCCCGAGATTTCTTCGATGTAAAGACAAGAACAACCATCGTTGCGATATATGGAAGCATATCGAAGAACCACTTAATTGTTACCCCTTCAAAGATTGGGAACACGGTATAGCGGTTACCAATCGAGCGGGTAACACCAAAGAAAACTGCAGCCCATAAGATTTTATTTGGTTTCCACTGCCCAAAGATTAAGACAGCAATTGCAAGGAAACCGTAGCCGTGGACATCGCCTTGCCATGATACACCGGTAGATTCAAATACATAAATCAATCCACCTAAACCCGCGAGTGCACCAGATAAGATAACACCTAAATAGCGATATTTATAAACATTAACACCAACTGAATCCACGGCTTGAGGGTGTTCACCACACGCACTTAATCTTAAGCCGAATCTTGTTTTATAAATTACAAAATACACGATTGCCCAAATAATGAAGCCGATAATTGTCATAATCGTAATATTTTGAAATAGAAGTGGGCCAATATATGGTATTCGCCCTAAATAAGGAATTTGGTTATAAGTTACGCCGTCGACGACATCTTTAATGAAAAATGGTTCGGGGTTAAACTGAACGTTTTTAACTTGTCTTGTCGACATCGCAATATAAACTGTAAGTGCTGGAGCAAGCATATTAAGCGCCGTTCCGGCAATTGTTTGATCGGACTTCATATTAATTGCGGAAAAGGCAAGAAGTAGTGAAAACAGTGCTCCTGCAGCAGCAGCAATAACTCCGCAAATTAAATAAAGTAAATGCGGATTAATTGTTGATCCAGCTTCTTGGACACCGCGAAGTAAGATCGCCCCAACAAAAGCACCAAAAACCATCGTTCCTTCCATCGAGATGTTAACGACACCACTTTTTTCCGAAAACATCGCGCCAAGGGCAACGATTAAAAGCGGAATCATAAATATGAAGGAACCATTTAAAACATAAATAATACTATTAATAATTTCCATTATTTGCTTCCTCCTTCATCAAAATAATCACTAGCTTCGCTCTCCTCCACGTCTGGAAGATCACTCTCAAAGTCACCATCTCCAGTTTCAATAGCTAATCTAATGGCCTTTTTTCTTTGTCTCCTTTTTCTAAATCCAATTACATAATTACCAATTTGGGCCGAGAATGCCGAGAAGTAAATAATAACTGCAATAATAATATTAGCTAATTCTTCCTTAAATTCTGGTTGAATGTAGTAGCCACCACGATTTAAGAATGTAATAAAGAAGGTGGAGAAGATTGTCCCAATTGGATGAGAGTTACCTAAAAGTGCAACAACAATACCATTAAATCCAGCAGATTGGATGACGTTATCAGGTAAGTACTCAATTCCTGTTCCAACCGAGTCCTTTTTCAAAATAAAGAAGGCACCACCAAGCCCGCATAATAAACCTGAGATTGCCATCGTTAAGATAATTGATTTCTTTTCGTTAATACCGCTATATCTTGATGCGTCACGGTTTGCCCCCGCGGCTTTTAGTTCAAAGCCAAACGTTGTTTTAGAAATAATAATCCACATAATAATTGCGGTAGCAATAGCAATAAAGAAGGTTGCGTCAACGTTTGAACCAGGAAACACTTTTTCTAAGCCAAGCGTGTTTGTCATCGCGTTTAAATTAATCGTTTGCGCCCTGCCACGTGCACTATTATATAAGGAGGCTGAGTTAACAATTACCGAGTCAACCATATACATCCCAATATAGTTAAACATAATCGAAGTAATAACTTCGTTAATTCTAAATGTTGCCTTAAAGAAGCCGGGGAAAAAGCCCCAAATTAAGCCTCCTAGCGCACCAGCTAAAATAGCAACAATCCATTGGAAGTTACCAAGTGGTCCACCAAACATACCAACTAAATAAGCGAAGAACAGGCCAACAGTATATTGACCCGAGGCACCGATATTAAATAAACCGGCTTTAAATGATAAACCAACACCAAGACCACACATTAATAGGGGTGGAACTAGTTCAAGCCAGCGGCCTAAACCACGTCTACCCGTGGTAGTAATCCATTGACCAAGTAAGATGGGAAACTTACTAAATGCGACATCTGGTCTTGTGGCAATCATAATAATTAAACCAAGAATTAAACCAATAACAACAGCAATTACGCTTGAAAATATTGATTGAAACCATGATTTTTGATAAAAAGGAGTACGTTTTGCTGTAGTTTCTCCGTTCTCTTCATTTGAAGGAGGTGGTGAAACGTTATTTGGTTTTTCAACGATTACTGTTTCATTACTACTCATGATTCTTTCCTCCTTTTTTATTCGTTACCGGTATATCTCTTAGCGCATTTTTTAGCGATTTATATACATTACTTGTTTGTTTTGATTTGAAGTTGACATTTACTTCAATTCGACCTTTGGGTGTTTTCACTTCCTCTTCATCATATATTTCATCATATGCTGGTAAAGCTGATTTTGTTTTCTCATAGACGGGACGAATATTATCTAAAGTAGGTCGGTCCTTTCTTCCGCCTGCCATATATATGCCGATTTCTTCAACAGTCGTCTTTTTTGGATCAAGTTCAGCAACAATTTCACCCTCATACATAACTAAGATGCGGTCACTCATTGTCATAATTTCATCAAGTTCAAGTGATATCATTAAGACTGCTTTACCAAAATCGCGTTGCCGGACGATTTCATTGTGAATGTATTCAATTGCACCAACATCAAGTCCGCGAACTAATTGAACGGCAAGTAATACATTCGTATCTGTTGAGGCTTCTCGTGCAATAATTGCTTTTTGCTGATTACCCCCAGACATTGATCTAGTTTTCGTCATCCCGCCTTGTCCAGCGCGAATATCAAACTTTTCGATTAATTCATTCCCATAAGTTGTAATATTTTTTTCACGAATAAAGCCCATCCGTTTAAAGCGTGGTTCATGCATTTGCTTTAGGGCTAAGTTATAAGAAAGGGGGAAGTCAAGAACAAGTCCAAATTTATGTCTATCTTCAGGAACATGAGCAAGCCCGTGTTCATTTCTAAACCGAATTGATTTTTTCGTTACGTCAATTCCGTTTAAAATAATCCGTCCGCTATCAACAGGAATTAACCCATTAATCGCCATTGCAAGTTCACTTTGTCCATTACCATCAATCCCAGCAATTCCGACAATTTCACCCTCACGGACAGATAAACTTAAGTTGTTAACAACTTCCTTGCCTGTATAGCGGTTTTTAATAACTAAATCTTGGACATCAAGGACGGTTTTACCTAAGATTGGATCAGACTTTTCAATATCCAAACTAACATCACGGCCAACCATCATCCGTGATAAATCTTCCACGGTGCTATCTTTAACATCAACAGTACCGATATATTTACCTTTACGTAAGACAGTAACACGGTCAGCGATTGCCATAATTTCATTTAGTTTATGTGTAATAAATAGCAGTGATTTACCTTCATCGGCAAGACCACGCATAATCCCCATTAACTCGGTAATTTCTTGCGGTGTTAAAACTGCCGTTGGCTCATCAAATATTAAAATATCGTTTTCACGATATAACATTTTCAAAATTTCGGTTCTTTGTTGCATCCCGATTGTAACATCTTCAATTATTGCATCAGGATCAACTTCTAGTCCATATGCTTTGGATAGTTCAATGAGTTTTTTTCTTGCTTCTTTCCGGTTAATAACCCCATTTTTAAGCGGCTCATCACCTAAAATAATATTGTCAAGTACAGTAAAAGTATCGACAAGTTTAAAGTGTTGGTGGACCATCCCAATACCTAAGTCATTAGCATCATTAGGATCATTAATTTGCACTAATTGACCATCTTTATAAATTTCACCTTCTTCAGGTTGATATAACCCAAACAAGACACTCATTAAAGTTGATTTTCCTGCACCATTTTCACCTAGGAGTGCGTGAATTTCACCCCTTTTTAATGTTAAAGAAACGTTATCATTCGCGATAACGCCAGGAAATACTTTAGTTATATTCCGCATCTCAATAATATAATCATTAGAAGCAGAAGTTGGTTGGTAATTTTCTTTACTTGTTACTAATTTTTCAACCATATACTAACCCTCGCTTACAAATAATAAAAAAGAGACAGACTTTAAAAGCCTGCCTCTTTCACTTTTAAATATTAGCCTTCGTAAATTACTGTAACTTTGGCTAATGAACCTTCTCCGCTTCCGCCAAGGGTGTTTGCGGCATCTTCCTGAGGTGTTTCTAAGTAATCAGCTGGTAAGCGATCAATAATAGTAACACTCTCATCGGCGAGTTTGCCATAAATTTCATTGTATTCTTCAATTGAGAATGATTCAAATCTCCATGATTCTTCAGCGGTTGGTAAGCCAACACCATCATTTGAAGCGTCTAAAACGGTAGTTTTTCCGCCTTCCCATTTATGACCTTCAAGTTCATAGTGTTGTTTAAGTGCGAGTTCAACAGATGCTGCTAAACCTTTAGTCGCACTTGTCATAACTGTTTCGTGGTCGCCTGCTTGGTCAACGTCGACACCGACGACTTTACCATTTCTTTGTCCGGCAGCAGCCATGACTGATTGTCCGACTGAACCACCACATGCAAAGATAACAGTAGTACCCGCAACATACCATGAGTCAGCTTTCGCTCTTGCTTCTGGAGTAGCATCGAAGCCACCAGTATAGTGGTATTTAACTTCGATAGCATTATCTTCTAGTCCAAGTTCAACTGCGGCATCATGAGCGCCAACTAAATAGCCTAACCCGAAACGACGAACGGCTGGAACTGACATTCCACCCATATATCCAAGTTTACGGTGACCATCTTTAACGACACCATACCCTGCTAAGTAACCAGATTGCTCCTCAGCATAAAGAATCGAAGCAGTATTAGGTGCAGTGTAGTATTCATCAGTTTCTGGGTTTTTTGGAGCTGCGTCAAGTAAAATAAAGCGAACTTCAGGGTGCTTAATTTGCATTTCATGAACTGCAACTTCAAATAAGAAACCTGGTGTAACAACAATTGTAGCGCCTTGATCAATTGCTAATTCGATTGACTCAATATACGCTGCATTTGTACCTTCACTTGGCTTGTAATATTGATGGTCGACTCGGTATTGTTCATTAAATGCTAAGACACCTTCCCATGATCCTTGGTTAAATGATTTATCATCAATGTCGCCAAGGTCAGTAATAAGTGCGACTCTACCATCTAATTCAACTTGAGAACCGCCACCACAGCCAGCTAGCATACCAACAGTTAGTAATAAGGCAGCTAACGTTCTAATTTTTTCATAAAATACTTTCCTCCTTTTTGTAATTATGAAAATTATTTGATTTTACACATATAAACTGCAGGAGGATGAATTAATAACTAATTTCATCATCCAAAATCGCGAGATAATTTATCTCTCTTTGCAATTATTGGCTGCTAATTTATAATGTATGTTCATCAATTTAATAATAATGTTACAGACTAAAATAATCAACCTTATTTAAAGAACTGGTAGAGTTTAATTGTTTAAACATTAGAATTTAACATGTAATTGTTTGTTTTTATATATAAATATAAGATATTAATTAAAATTTATAATTGTAAAGAATAAAAAAAACTTACCTTAATGGTAAGTTGTTTTTTTTAATTTTTGGCTTAGCTAAATCAAGTCCTATTTTGCTTGTTTCGCAATTGCATCTTTGCTTGTTTTAATTAAACTTGCAAATGTTTGATCATCATGAATTGCAATTTCACTAAGCATTTTTCGGTTAATTTCAACGTTTGCTAACCGTAAACCATACATAAACTGACTATAGCTCATATCATGGTTACGTGAAGCAGCATTAATCCGCTTAATCCATAATTTACGGAAGTCACGTTTAACGAGTCTGCGGTGAATGTATGCGTATTGAAGTGAACGCATAACTTGCTCTTTAGCAGTCCGATAAAGGAGCTTTTTTGATCCAAAATAACCTTTGGCTTGTTTTAATACTTTTTTACGACGTGCTCTTGTTTGAACACTACCTTTTACTCTTGCCATCTTACTATCTCCTTAGTTTGAAATTAACGATTTAACTCGTTTGACATCTGATGGATGCATTTCCTTCGTTTTTCTTAATTTTCGCTTTTGTTTTTGGCTTTTATGCGTAGCTAAGTGCGAAGTATAACCTTGGGTACGCATAACTTTACCTTTTTTGGTAACTTTAATTCGCTTCATTAATCCGCGTTTGCTTTTCATTTTTGGCATAACAACCCTCCTATTTTTTTACCTTCGATGATAAAAATGCATTTAGAAAGCGTCCTTCCATTACGGGTGGTTTTTCAACTTCACCGTAATCCTCTAACATCTTAATAAAGTCGTTCATTACTTTTTCCCCCACATCAATATGTGCCATTTGTCGACCACGGAAACGAACTGCGACTTTAACTCGATCGCCATTTTCTAAAAACTTTTTTGCTTGTCTTGCTTTAGTTTCTAAGTCATGTGTATCAATGACTGGAGATAAGCGTATCTCCTTTAATTCGACTTGCCGTTGGGCCCTTCTTTGTTCTCTTAAGCGCTTTTGTTGCTCAAAGCGATATTTACCAAAGTCCATAATTTTAGCAACTGGTGGTTTAGCTTTAGGCGCAACTAAATATAAGTCCAAGTTATATTTTTCCGTAGCAAGATTAAGTGCACTGGTAGTATCCATTACTCCAAGTGATTCTCCATCAGGTGAAATAACTAACACCTCTTTTGCACGAATATTTTCATTAACTGGGTCTTTGTTTACATCGGGTCTGCGCCGATCATAGCGTCTGTTGGAAATAAGCATGTCCTCCTCATAATTTGTTTGTGTGAGTTAAAAAACGGACGCAAAGTGCGCCCGTAATAACCAAAAAGAAATATTGGTGTTTAGCCTTGTACCAATCTAAGTAATAGATCTGGTGAGAAGCGGGCGCCTCTACTTTCTAAGTTTTCTAACGTGTGTATAATACCACGATAAAATGAACGTGTCAAATATAAAATGATTTTGTAAAAAAGCTAGGCTTTATGCGCGATTTCATCTTGGAGTAAGCTGATAAATTCGCTAAGTGTTACTTTAATTTGTGCTCTTTCACCAAAACGTCGATATGTAACTGCGTTATTTTCTAATTCACCATCACCAATAACGACCGTATACTTAACTTTATCAAGTTGAGCATTACGCATCCGATAGCCAAGTTTTTCATTACTTGCGTCTAACTCCGCTCTAATTCCTGCCGCTTTTAGTGCCTCAGTAAGTTTATTACTACCTTCATAATGAATTTTTGAATTAACTGGTAATACTCTTACTTGCCGCGGTGCAAGCCAAAGTGGGAAATCACCGGCGTAGTGTTCAATTAAAATACCCATAAACCGCTCGAGTGAACCATAAATAGCTCGGTGTAACATAACCGGCCGTTTTTTCTCGTTATTTTCATCGATATACGTTAAATCAAAGCGCTCAGGTAAATTCATATCTAATTGAATCGTTCCGCACTGCCATACTCTACCTAAACTATCTTTTAATTTATAATCAAGTTTGGGACCATAAAAAGCTCCATCACCAGGATTAACTTTAAAATCTTTATTAACTGCCTGGCATGCATCAGCAAGTGCCTTTTCACTTATATCCCAAGAAGCGATATCACCGATATAATTACTCTCAGGCCTTGTTGATAATTCAAGTTCATAAGATAAATCAAAGACCGAATACATTTCATCAAACAGATGAAGAAGTTTAATAATCTCATCCTTTAATTGCTCAGGCGTACAATAAATATGCGCATCATCTTGAGTAAAGGCGCGAACTCTAAATAAACCATTTAAGGCTCCCGACGCCTCATTGCGGTGGACTAAGCCTAACTCACCCATTTTTAAGGGGAGGTCATTATATGAATGTAAATCATTTTTATAAACTAAAATCGAACCTGGACAATTCATCGGTTTAATCGCGACTTCATTATTATCAACTTTGGAAATATACATATTATCTTTGTAATTATTCCAGTGGCCACTTAACTCCCATAATTGTTTATTTAACATAATCGGAGTTTTAACGAAGATATAGCCGTTTTTTCGGTGTAAATCATACCAATATTGTTCAAGTTCTTGGCGAATAACTAAGCCAGCATCAAGTAAAAATGGTGATCCAGGCGCATATTCACTAATCATAAATAAACCAAGCTCACGGCCAAGTTTTCGGTGATCACGTTTCTTTGCTTCTTCAAGTAAATACAAGTGGTTATCTAAGTCTTCCTTAAAGAAGAAGGCAGTCGCATATACTCTTGTTAGTTGCTTATTACTAGAATCACCGCGCCAGTAGGCACCTGCAAGGGAGAGAATTTTAAAGTGTTTAATATATCTCGTTGAGGGGACATGGGGTCCACTACATAAATCAACAAAATCACCTTGAGAATAAATACTAATCGGCTCCTCAATTTCTTTAATTAACTCGACTTTATACGGATTATCTTTAAATAACTCTAAAGCCTCATCCCGTGTAAGTACTTTTCGCTCGATTGGAAAGTCAGCTTTAACAATCCGCCGCATTTCTTGCTCGATTTTTAAAAAATCATCCGCACTAAGTGCCATCTCACCAAAATCGATATCGTAGTAAAAGCCATTTTCAATTGATGGTCCAAAACCAAATAGAACATGCGGGTATAAATTTAAAATCGCTTGAGCGAGTAAATGTGAAGCCGAGTGTCTTAATATATCAAGTGCAGCTTCATCACCTTCACAAATGAAATCAAGAACACCGTCTTCATTAATTTCGCTTTTTAAATCAAGCTTTTTTCCGTTAAAACTATAAGCGATTACTTTTTTTACACCGAAGTGTTTTGCTAAATCAAACCCATTAAGCGGGCCTTCAAGTTTTACTTGTTTATTTAAATATGTAACTAGCATACCTTTCTCCTTTTTTAATAAAAAAGCGTCCGCTAGGACGCCAATTGACGCGGTACCACCTTGCTTTAGAATAAAACTATTCTACTCTTTAATTCGCGATAACGGGCGAAACCGCTTAACTTTTGCTTAAGTGCTCCGAAGTAGTAATTTACTAAGCGTTCTAGAAATCTTTCACCCGCATTTCCTCGCTTTAAGAACGTGATTTAGTAAACCATATCTTCATCTAAGCATTGTTTTATATAAGTTATTTTACACCAACTTTTTTACTCATGCCAAACCCAAATGTACCAGGTCCGGTGTGAGCCGCAACATTAATTGATAGTTGCGAATATTTTACATCATATTCCCCAAGATAATCTTCAACAACGCGTCTAATTAAATCTTTTGTTTTTTGACTTATATCAAAGTGAACAATATTTAAGTTCCATTCCTTTGGATCATAGCCAATTTTTACAAGTCTTTTTGCATTTTCATGCAAAGTCTTTTTTACATTTCTTGTTGTGCCAATTTTTTCAATCGTTCCATTGACAAAGCCAAGCACTGGAACCATCCCAATTAAATTACCAAGGGCAGCGACAGTCGGAGAGACGCGGCCACCATTTTTTAGAAAAGTTAAACTTTCCGGAAGGAAAATAATATCTTCACTCCCTTTACGGCCATTAAATACTTCAACAACTTCATCAACACTCGCACCTTCATCAACCATCTTTTTCGCGGTTAAGACGTGTTCAGCCATATAATAACAAACACTCCGAGAATCAAGGACAGTTACTTTCCCTGGCCATTTTTCTTCAGTTTGAACTTCAAATAACTGCGGCATTGAAGATAGTGAACCACTGATTGTGAAGTGAATAACATGGTCATAACCTTCAGCAAATATTTTATCAAAGTACTCTTCAATCTCAAATGGTGTTGGGGTTGAAGTAGTAACCCGAGAATTGCTTCTCATCATCGGCATTAACTTATCTAAATCAATCGTGACATCATCATGAAATTCTTCACCATCAACAATTACATTGAGTGGTAAAATGTATATTCCTAGTTGTTTCCCTTCTGCTTGCTTAATTGCTAATGTTGAATCACTGCTAATTGCAATTTTCATAATCATACCTCCAAAACCCATTTTAATACATTTTTATAAAATTACCTAATTTATAACATTTAGGCATTTTGAAATGCATATACTGCCGCACCAATTAAGCCGGCATCTTGTGAAAAGCCAGCAGTAGTAATTTTAGCGTTTTCAACGCGCTGTTTTAAATCATCAAGAAACACATCGCGTGAATACATTACACCACCTGATAAAACAAAAATTTCTGGCTCAAAAAATTCAATTAATTCATTAAAGAAGTTTGAAATTAAAGTAAGCCATTCATGATAAAGTGGTAAAACAGTTTTATCATTAGCTTTAACCCGCTCGAAAAACTCTGCTGCGGATGAAATTTCGATCCCGTTTAATTTAGCAAGAAGAAGTAAACCGTTCCCGCTTGCTAAATGTTCAAATTCATAAAGTTCATCTTTATATTTTATTAATGTATGACCTGGTTCATCAAGTAGTTGTTTTAAGCGTTTATTTTCAACAAAAGCTGCACCAACACCAGTAGAAATTGTAACAAAATAAACGTTATTATAATTTTTTCCAGCACCGACAACAGCTTCACATAACCCTGCCATTTCGGCATCATTTTTTACATAAACAGGTAAATTAAAGTGGTTACTCACGTATTCCGCAAGCGGAATGTTTGATAAATAAATATTTGGCAGTGCATCGATAAACCCGTTTTTTCTAACGCGCCCCGGCACCCCAATTCCAATAACTTTTGGACCAAAGCGTTTATATTCAAGGCGTTCAATAACATCGATTACTTGCGCTAAAAATTTATCGAGTGAATGAGTAATTGTTCGCTCTTTCACAACAGCGATTATTTCATAATTTTCATTAATGATCGCTGCCCGAATATTTGTCCCGCCAATATCTAAGGAAATAACATGTTTCATCTTTAAATATCCTTAATTTTATTAACGTAAACAATTCGCATAAAGTTTGTTTTACCGCTACCAGTCGGAGTACCGCCAGTAATAATAATTGGATCTCCGCTTTTTAAACCAACATCATGAGCTTTAACAAGCGAGACCGCTTCCATATCCTCAATAAATTGCGGCAAATGACGGATAAAAATCGAATTTACACCCCAATATAAGTTCATATTGAGTGCGGTTTCTCTTATATCAGTGATTAAAAATATCGGGCAAATCGGGCGTGCTTTTGAAATTCTTGCCCCTGATCTTCCCGTTTCAGAAAAACAAAAAATTGCTTTAGCACCAATTAGATTAGCAGTATTTGCCACACTTGTCGCAATTGCATCAGAAACGCTACGGTTACTTGTTTCATATGCTTCCTCAGCTAATACTTTATAGTCGAGGAATTGTTCAATTGTTTCAGCAATTTTTGCTTGCATTTTTGTTGCTTCAACTGGATAGTCGCCTGATGCACTTTCTGCACTTAACATAACTGCATCGGTAGACTCTCTAATCGCAGTCGCAACATCACTAACCTCCGCTCTAGTTGGGACTGGGTGAGTTTGCATACTATCAAGCATCTGGGTCGCTGTAATAACTGGTTTACCTAAATTACGGCATTTCTTAATAATTAATTCTTGATAAACTGGGACAACTTCGGGTTCAATTTCAACACCTAAATCACCCCGGGCGACCATAATCCCGTCACTTGCCTCGATAATTTCATCAATTTTATCAAGCGCTTCACGGTTTTCAATTTTGGAAATAATCCGCATATCTTCACGGCCAAACTCCGCACAGACTTTACGAATTTCTTCAACATCCTCGGGGCGTCTTACAAATGAAGCTGCAACCATATCGATGTGGTTTTTACAGCCAAATTCAAGATCATTGCGATCAGTTTCACTAATGTATGGCAAGGAAAGTCTTGCAAAAGGCGCGTTTAAACCTTTGCGGTTTGTTACGTAGTGAGTATTTTGAATCCGGCAAACTAATTCACGATTTTCTTCATCTTTTTCTTCAATAATTAAATTAAGTTTGCCATCATCAATTTTAATTAAATCGCCAATTGCAACATCATCAAAAAGACCTGGGTGCGTTACGGAAAATTTTTCTTTACTACCTAAGACTTCCTTCATCGCAATCCGGATAGTCTCATCGCGTATTAATTCAACTCCGCCATCTTCAAATAAATGTGTACGAATTTCTGGACCACGTGTATCAAGCATAATTGGAACAAATAATCCGTGTTCTTTTTCAATTTGCAAAATATTATTAATTTTTAGCAAATGCTCATCATATGTCCCGTGCGAGAAGTTAAGCCGCATGACATTCATCCCGGCTTTAATTAAAGCACGTAATTGATCATATGACTCTGATGCCGGTCCAATTGTACAAACGACTTTAGTTTTTTTGCGAATGTTATACATAATTCCACCTCTATTTTAATGTTGATATTACATTAATTAATTCGATTCCAGATTTCTTTTTCATTGTAAGAGCTTGCTCAAATGGAAACGAAGTAATTTGATTATTTACGATACCGACCGCATGGCCACTTTTACCTTCAAGAAGAAGATCAATCGCCTTAACGCCTAAGCGAGCTGCTAAGACCCGGTCACTAGCACTAGGAGAACCGCCGCGTTGGAGTCTACCTAAAACTTCAACTCGAGTATCAAAGCCAGTCTTTTGCCTTATTTCAGAAGCAAATCCTTCTAAATCAGGAATTAACTTCTCACTAACTAAAACAAGCGCATGACGGGCGCGGTTCATCCGAATATGTCTTAATTTGTTAATAACTTCCTCCATGGGAGGGTTATATTCAGGTGATAAAATTAAGTCAACTCCGCAAGCAGTCCCGCCATAAAGGGCAAGATCACCATTAGTATTACCCATCACTTCAATAATTGAACACCTTTGATGTGAAGAAGTAGTATCGCGAAGTTTATCGACTGATTGGACAATTGTATTTAAACAAGTATCAAAGCCGATTGTAAAATCACTTGAAGCAATATCATTATCAATCGTAGCAGGAATTCCAATCACATTAATTCCATGTTTAGCTAAGTCAAGCCCGCCTCGGTAAGTTCCATCTCCACCAATAACGACTAACGCATCGATTTTATGTGATTTTAATATTTCAATCGCCTTAAGCTGATAAGCTTCCTCTTTAAATTCTTTAAGCCTCGCTGAGCGCAAAATTGTCCCGCCCCGCATAAGAATCTCACTAACGAAGGTCCGATCAACTTCGATAATATCGTCATCAATTAAGCCTTTATAGCCCTCAAAAATGGCATACATTCGTAGCCCATTAATAATGCCGGCCCGAATTACTGCCCTAATTGCAGCATTCATTCCTGGAGCGTCTCCACCACTTGTGAGCACTCCGACTCGTTTAACCATAATTGCCTCCATTTGAATAAATCAAAGACAATTTAATAATACCATACATCGAAACTTAAATACGGTTTTTTTCGTTAGGATTTAGGCAATCTAGTATGATTGTTTACAATTAACATAAAGGCTAATTTTGTTTAAGGTAAACATATTAAAAGCGATTAGTAAAAAAATAAGGTAGAATGTAATGGCTAAAGGGGTATATATGAAAGTAAATTTTAAACAAAAGTTACAAATTACGCTAGCGATTAAAATGGTTGTTGGGTTTATTTTGGCCTTTTTAATTGCGTATTTTGC
>JAAYSH010000037.1 GCA_012518415.1 Erysipelotrichaceae bacterium
ACTGTTCCCAAGGGTCAGTAAATCCTTTGAACCGAATTGAAGGTTTTAATGCCTTTTTTGCCATATTAATTACCTCTTAGGAGTTTTTTGAACTCCTCGAGCCCTTTCATGTCAAAATCATCGCCTTCGAGTTCATCGAGCATGGCCGCTAATTCAGATTCTGTATCAGCAATTTCATTATAGATATCACTTAAAGTTGCTTCATATTTTAAGGACAGCATTTCAATTTGCTTAGATAATTCATCAACTAAATTATTAGGTAACATATATAGTTCATCGATCAAAGGAGTAATCCACTTTTGTTTTAACAAATATAGGGCTCTTTCATCACTTAAAGATTTGATCATTTCTTGTGTATCTAAATCAATTTGTACAGTTTTTTCCTTAATATCAGCCTTAATACTCTTTTCATTATCTAACAATTTTTTTGCTTTGATAACATAATAAGGATACGTATTTTCCTCAAACTGATACTCATTAATAATTCGATTTATTTCTCTAGTAACATTAGTTTTGCCAGGGGTTCCGTCACTATTTTTGACTATGTTCTCCCAGTTTTCAATATGATTTTTTTCAACAAACTCAAGTTTTTCTGCTTTTTTTGCACCTGAATCATACAAAATCAAGTAGTTGTTAAGAACATCAAGTTCTGGGGATTCAATTTCTAATTTAAGACAATTTATTTCTTTATTTAACTCAGTTACATTGAACTTAGTATAATCTTCTGAAATAAAACTCTTTTCTCTGTCATCTTCATCAAATTGTTCTATTAAATCAGTAATTTCTGTTCCGACTTCCTTTAGTTCTTCTTCTAAGGCCGCAATTTCATTTACTTGCTCGCTTAACTCTTCTTGCTGAACTAATGTGAAAGGGAGCACTCTACCTTGCCATCCGTCTTGAACCTCATCGTTATTTTTATAGATCATTTTGGGATCAACTTTTTTGAGCGATTCAAAGCCTTCCTCTTGGATAATTTCTAAATCATTTGCAATCTCATACCATCTCTCTGCAAATATTTGAAACGCGTCATATTTATCAATTAAATTAATGTTTTCAAAACGTCTAAATATTTCATCAGAAACTTTTATTTCGGTCCCTGCAATATTTATACTCATCGCTGAATCGATAAGATTTTCTTCTAAGAACTCGTCAAAATCATCAAAACTTTGTCTATAGTTATCATTGAAGTTGTTGATGTCATCATTTTCATTAATTAGACTTTTAATATCTTTGGCTTTTAAAGAAACATAATTTTCATTAATTTCTTCAAATAATGCTCTTTTTAGGCTTGGAAATTCTTTCCAATATTGTTTAAGTTCGTTTACCTCTTGTTTTGGTATTCCGCCAAACATTAAGGAATAAATATCGTAAGTTTCCTTTTTGGTGCCTGAGTCAATATAACGCGAAATATTTAGGTTATATTCATTTTCTCTAATTTTATCCAAAGAAACTAGTCTAGAGAAGTTTTCGATTTCCGCTCGATTTATAACTGTATCTGCGATTCTTTTAATATCGCTTTCTCGTAATTTATTCTTATTGCCAGATTTAACAAAGTTTTTCGAAGCATCGATAAAATGAATATGATGTTCATCTTCTTCAAATTCACCCTTTTTAAGAATCATAATGATTGTTGGAATGCCTGTCCCAAAGAAAATATTAGCAGGAAGGCCAATAACGGTTCGAATATTTCCGCGTTCTACAAGGTTTTTTCTAATTTTTTGTTCTTCGCCACCTCTAAAAAGTACCCCGTGCGGTAAAACAATCGTAACAATTCCATCCGGCTTAATATGATATAAATCATGTAATAAGAAAGCGTAGTCTGCCTTCGATTTAGGCGCGATTCCGTATTCAACGAATCGACTGTTGTTTATATTGTTTTTTGGCTCCCATTTAGCTGAATAAGGCGGATTTGAAACAACCGCATCAACAAATACTGGCTCATATGTTCCTGCTGGATCTTCCTCATCAAAATATGGCCAATCTTCTGCTAGAGTATCACCTTGGCGTGCTTCGATGTTACTAACATTTATGCCTCGCATAATAAGGTTCATTCTTGTTAAGTTATATGTATTAGGTTCCAATTCTTGGGCATAATATTTGATTTTATCCCGATCCTTCATTTGCCTTGAAACACTTTTACCAATGTTAATTAATAATGATCCTGATCCGCTTGTTGGATCATAAATTTTTATCTCATCTTTATCACGCAAGTGATGGGCTACTATTTCACTCATTAAAATTGATACTTCATTAGGAGTATAAAATTCTCCTGCTTTTTTTCCAGCATTAGCTGCAAAGTTATGGATTAAATATTCATAAATAAATCCGAGCACATCATAATCATTACTACTTGTTGGAATATCTTTAATTAAATGGATTAAATCTCTGATTGCTTTTGATTGTGCACTAGAAGTATCGCCTAATTTTGATAAACCAGTTTGAAGTGTTGAAAATATGTTTTTAAATAATTTCACATAGTTTCGATTATAAGTTCGATCGAATGCACTTAAAGCATCCCTAACATCTGCTACTTGAAAATCAATTCCTTTATCGATCCATGATGAGAACAAATGTTCGTATGAAATAAAGTAACCGAGATTTTCCCTAATAAAATTAAATACATCTTTATTACTTTCTTCAACAGTTACAAGTTCTTCATCTTTCATTCCTGCTTTTATAGTTAAAAACTCAACTTCTTTATCAGATAGAAATTTATAAAATATAAGTCCTAATATATAGTCCTTATATTCGCTTGCGTCGATCTTCGATCTCATTTTATTAGCAGATTCCCAAATTTTTGCTGCTAATTGTTGTTTGGTCATTATTTTTCCTCCTAATAAACCTTATTTTGTTTATCTTACTTAATACTTAGATTATATCATTTTATTTGTTATTTATTGCTAAAAACCACTTAAAAGAGTAAGACATTACAAAAAATTATGGTTATCGTTAAAATTATATATACAATTATATTTTTAAACAATGCTTTTATATAACTTTAAATAAGACTGCGCAGAGCGACTCCAAGTAAAGTCGCTTTTCATTGCATTTAATTGAAGCTTCTGCAAAAGTGGCTTGTTTTCATATGTATCTAGCGCTAAATCAGTTTGTTTTTCGATTTCGCTAACATCATAGTCAAAGAAACCAAACCCATTCGCCTTCTTAACATTACTACCATCATAGCCAATAATTGTATCTTTTAAACCTCCAGTATAGCGAACAATTGGTAACGTCCCATATCTACAGGCGATCATTTGACCAATACCACAGGGCTCAAATAAAGATGGCATAAAGAAGAAATCCGCTCCTGCGTAAATTAAATGAGCGAGTTCATTCGAATAACCGATATATATACCAACTTGGCCGGGGAATTCGTTAATTAAATTATTAAGCATTTGTTCAACTTCATACTCCCCGCTACCTAGAGCAATAAAATAACCGCCTCTTCTAAGTGCCTTTCTTGCCCCAGCAATAATTAAATCAACTCCTTTTTGCCAAGTGAGTCTTGTAACAATTGCAAAGATCGGTGCATCACTAATGGGTAGATTAAACCGCTTTAATAGCGCATCATGGTTTTCGACCTTATTTTGTTTAAAGTCAGTTTTGCTGTAGTTTTTTGCGATTAATGGGTCTTTGCTTGGGTCAAACTCTTCATAATCAATCCCGTTAAGAATGCCGCTAAAATCATCTTTTCTTGAAAGAATGACATGTTCTAGTCCCTTTGCACCTTCTTTAGTTTGTAGTTCTAAAGCATGTGTCGGGGAGACAGTTGTTAGTTTATCCGCTGCATAAATGCCTGCTTTTAAACTACTAACCGAATCATAAAACTTAAAATGATAGTTATCTAATAGTTCGTAGGTTAAATGATAAAATTCCTGCGCTCTAAATACATCAAGCACTCCTTGAAAGGCGGGGTTATGAATTGTAAGTACCGTTTTCGTATTTTTATAAAAATCAACGTATTCACCATTATGTTTAATAAGTAACGGAAGCATGCCAACTTGCCAATCATGAAGATGAATTAGATCAAGTTTGATATTTAGTTGCTTAAATAATTCAACACTTGCTCTTGTAAAAAAGGCGAAGCGTTCATCATCATCACCATATGAATATAAACTTTCCCGGCCAAAATAAAACTCATTATCAATAAAATAAAAGGTAATTCCTTCGTGGTTAAGTTTATAAACATCAGCGTCTTGATAGCGCCAGCCAAGGCGAAGTGAAATTTTGCGAACAAACTCAACCTTTAAATTAGGATGTTTTATTTTAATAAGTCGGTAGTAAGGAAGAACGATATATACTTCTTCTTTCATTTTGACTAGTTCACGGCTTAGCGCATAAACAACGTCAGCAAGTCCACCTGTTTTTGCAAATGGATTTGATTCGCTAGTAATCATGGCAATTTTCATACTTCATCTCCTTGATCAATGTAAATTGGTGTTTTTTCATTAGACACAAGTTTTTTTGTATGAATGACTTTCGCCCGTTTATCAACGATTACATTATTTAAATGCACATCAGGACCAATATATGAGTTTGAAAAGATAATTGAATTTTCAATAACTGCGCCTTTTTCGACCGTAACGTTACGAGAAATAACCGAGCCTCTTACTTTACCAGCGATATATGCCCCATTAGCAACAAACGCATTTTGAACATCGGCGCTTTCTTCATATTGAGCGGGCGGAGTATCATGAGTTACTGTATAAATTGGCCAGTCACTTTGAAATAATTGTTTTCTTGTCCGATAATTTAGCATCTCTAGTGAGGCCGCCTTGAAGTTTTCCATTGTATCGATATAGCGAATAAAGCCTTTATACTCATATGTATGAATTACTTCATCTTTACCAACACTATAAAGTAAGTAATCATGAAGTCCAAACAGTGATGAAATTGCTTGTGACTTATCCATAATTTCTATTAACTTTGTTCGATTAATAATAAATGATTGGAGTGAAATATTCGCCTTATTAGACGTACCTTTATTTTCGATTAGTTCGACTACTTCATTTTTATCGTTCAACTTAACAATTGAAGAGCCAATAAATGAGGTTTTTGCATTATCAACTTCTGAATAAATAAGAGTAATTTCCGCCTCATTGGCGATATGTTCCTTTAAAACATCACGGTAATCAATTCGGGTAATAAAATGAGCGGGTGCAAATACGATATAATCGGCACTGCTGCGGTCAAGGACATACATATTCGCGCGAATATTCGCAAAATCTGTATTATAGCGCTCACTACCACCAGAAGCAGCTTCATTAAACATTACCGTTTCATAACCAATCTTTGTATTTACATTAAATGTATTACGTGAGCCTAAGTGTTTATTAACTGAGCGTTGATGCTTTTTAACTAAAATACCAATTTGATCGATGCCTGAGTTAACAAAATTTGATAAAGGAAAGTCCATTAGGGCATAGCGACCTAAAAATGACAGTGTCGCCATTGGGCGCTCTTTCGTTAATGGTCCAATTTCAGGTGAATAGTGTAAATTTAAAAATCCAAATAATTTCTTATTCATAATCATCCTCCTTAAATAGCAACAAGTTTAATATCATCGGGGGTACCGATAATTTTTGTTCCTTCTTTAATAACTTGTTCCGGTCCAACAACGGCATAAGCAATTTCACAGTTTTTCTCAATAATAACATTGGGCATAATAACCGAATGCGTAACATGAGAATCTCCGTGGACTTCTACTTCATTAAAGATAATTGAGTTACTAACTTCGCCTAAAATTATCGCGCCCTGGTTTGTAACGCTGTCTTTAATTCGTGCTTCTTTACCAATGTACTGCGGTAAAGAGTTTGTATCTTCAGTATAAATTGGTTTACCTAAAATACCTTTTTCTTTTTTAACGGAGCCAATTTCATCAACGATATCCATGGAAGCGCGCCAATACGATGAGATTGTTCCAACATCTTTCCAATACCCATCAAATACATAAGCATAAATTTTGTCATTAGCTTTTAGTAAGGAAGGAATAATATTTTTACCAAAGTCATGACTACTATTAGGATCGCGTGCATCTTCCATTAACGCTTCGCGAAGTCGCTTATAATTGAAAATATATATTCCCATTGAAGCAAGTGTTGACTTCGGTTTTGCAGGTTTTTCTTCAAAATCAATTACATAACCGTCTTCATTTGTAATCATAATTCCAAATCTTGATGCCTCTTCAAGTGAAACATCTAAGACGGCGATTGTTAGAGCGGCATCATTTTCAATATGGGCATTAAGCATTAGTTCATAGTCCATATGGTAAATATGGTCGCCTGATAAGATTAAGACATACGCTGGGTCTTTTTCATCTAACCATTCTAAGTTTTGATAAATCGCATCCGCGGTTCCGGCATACCACGCTTGACCTTGGTCGGTTTGTCTTGGTGTTAGAGTTGCAGTTAGCGACCTAACTCCGTTTAACCCCCACTTTTCACCGTTACCGATATACGTATTTAAAAACGTTGATTCATATTGGGTTAAGACGCCAACGATGTTAACGTTCGAGTTCGCACAGTTTGATAAGGTGTAATCGATAATTCGATATTTACCTCCAAACGAAATACCTGGTTTCGCATTTTTATGCGTTAAAGCAAGTAACCGCGACCCCTTACCGCCTGCAAGAATCATGCCAACTATTTTAGTTTTTGCCATAATACTCCTCCCTTGAATTATATTATTATGTTGTCATCTATTGCTTACAATTATTTAAAATATTATTTCATCGGCTAAATTGCTCTTAGTCATTATAATCATCACTTTTTGAAAGGAGATTTTTTTAGCTTTGCAATATTTACTAGCAACTTTCGCAAAAGTTAATATTTTCACTTTCCAAACAAATTATTAGTGCTTTTACTTCTACTATTAGTTTACTACGTAATCAGCTAAATTTAATGTCATTAACCTTCAAATCACTTAACTTTTTTTTAAAACATAAAATAACTGCGTTTTTTTCTAACAGTGTTTGAAAAACTTAATTTTTTATCCTGACTTAGAAGATAAATTATTCAAATACAGCAATAAAACTAAAAATATTCACTAAATCTCACGGTAACAACATGTGATGCTCATAATTTTAATTTAAAACAAGCTTATCTTCTTCTGCATATAAGCGAACATGGGAAGCGTTCCGGCCACGTAAGACAACAAGTGTTTCATCAACGTGTTCACTAATATCAGCGATTTTATCACTTGGGGCTGATACAATTGCTTGTAAGTTAAACTTTCTTAGTAACTTAATTGATTCACGGATTCGTCCACTGTCCATTTTTGAAAACGCTTCGTCAAAAATAATTAAGCGGACCGTGTCCCCAAGTGTTCCTGTTTCATTAACGTGATATAGTTGGGCAAATGAAGCGAGGACGGAGATATAAAATGGTGTTTGCGTTTCTCCACCTGATTTTTTCTTAATCATTTTTGATAGACGCTGCGAGCGACCTTCTTTATCTTTAACAACAAGATCAAAGTCTAAATAAGAACGATAATCGGTTAGTCGTTCAACATTTTTAAGGACTGCTGCACTTGTTTCTTCTTCATTACCAGAAACGATTTGGGCAAATAGTTCTTTCATTAAATTATCGTATTTTTCTAAGAATCTTGTATCATCTTCATCAATTTCTAATAATAAATCATCAGTAATCATCTCATAATACGGTAAGTATGTTGATGAGGGTCTCACACTAAATTGGTAAGAGTCACTACCAAATGTTGAGGCACTTAGTGCATAGTTTAAATCTTCGATTTGATCTTCAACTGTTTCAATCGCTCCCCGAAGTTTAGCGATAAAGTCAGTTCTAAATTGATGGACAGCTTTAGAGTAAGCGTCATTAATTTTACCTTCATATTCAGGTAGTTTAACTTCGGAAAAGTCACTAAGTTCATCATCATAAATCTCATTATCACTCTTATCAATATCGTATGTAAGCCGGTATTCGCGGACATAGTCACGGCGCTCTTTTTGGAGTGTTGAAAAAAGATTATTAACTAAGTACTGCGAATGCGTAACTTTGACGTTATATTCAGTAATAATTTCTAACGGTGATTTCCCGGCTTCGATTAACTCATTAAATGCTGGTTCAGCGACTTCAGCAATTAAAAACGGATCATATAGGGAGTTAATTCTTGTTTCGCGCTCATGAATGAGTTTTTCTTCGGCGGGAATTTTTTCTTCACGTAAGTTTGCAACAAGGTTCGTTAACTTACCTTTTTCTTCAAAGTATGTATTTTGACTTTGCTGCATTGCTGCAATATCTTCATCGATATCATCGATGCGCTTTTGCAGTGAATCTAGCTGCGCGGTATCATATTTTTCTAACTCTTCTTCTAAATAAGCGATATTTTTCTCAAGACCGCTGATCTTTTTAATATTTTCTAGAGAAACAATTGTTGCCGCGATTTCGTTAGAGTTAATAATTTCTAACCGGTTACCTTCATCAATTGGGCGGGAAAGTGCGGTTAATTTATTATTTAGCGAGACGAGATTAGCAATTTCTTTTTCTTTTGCTTGAAGTTGCTCTTCACCAATTGAACGGCCAATAAAATGTTCAGCATAAAGTCTTGGGTTAAGTTTGCCAAACCCAAAGTTACGGTATAAATCACCGTCTTTTGTGATCCCGTTACCGGAATTTCTTGCTGCTTGAATATTACTTGCTTTATGGAGCCGGCCTATGAGGAAGTTCGTGTAGGCTCTTGCACCTTCATGGTTAGTAATAATCTCCGTTGCAAGCGAATTATGTTCAGCGACATAACCACGTTCGATAATTCTTGAATCATCGACTAAAGTCGTACCGTAGTAGTTTTCTTTATCAAGTAAGTTACGAAGTATTTCATAAGCTTCAAGATAATAAGTTGGATCAACGAATAAATTGAATTTTTGATTATGTAAAAATCCTTCAATCGCATTCGCCCACTCTTCACTTTTAATATCGACTAAGTCAGCATATATGTCGACTTTAATATCTTTATTATGGCGGCGTGATAGTTCATCTTCAAGCGCACGCCGAATCGACGTTAATTTCCACTGGTATGATTTGCCGCCTTGTTTCATATCAATTAATTGCTGGCGTAGCAGGGCAAGTTTTTGCGAATTCTCGTTAATACTTTGACCAAGTGTTAAAGCGAATTTTGCTAGTGAGTCTTTAAATTTAACTAAACTATCGCGCCAGTTATGGAGTGATTCGCTCGAAAGTGAAAACAAATCTTTTAACCCCTGGTCACGGAGCGCAAGACTTAAATTTAGGACCTCCGTTGCTTGATCTTGAAGTTCATCAAGTAAAGTAACATTTGCCCGAGAAAAAATTGAAACATCAACTTTACGTAATTCATCACTTAAAGACTGGGTAACTGCACTAAAAGATGCGATATAACGCGTTAAGTTACTTTGAATTAAGTCAGCTTCTTTATTAAGTGCATCTAAGTCTTTTTGCGCAGTTTCTTTTTGTTCGAGTAATTCATCGCGGAGCCGATATGTATCTGACATCGCTTTATCTTGAATTAAGCGCATTTTCTTGCGGTTTAATTCTTGAATATTAGTCTCTGCTTCTTTAACGTCATCATCGATTAAAGCAAGCCGCGCATTCGCTTGTTCAACTTCTTTTTTATAAGCTTCAAGCCGCTTTAAATCATTCGCATAGCCCGCTTTTTCAACGATATATGAGTTAACTTGCATATTATTATTTTCGCTAACATAGCGGTTATGAATATCTTTGATTTTTTCGAGTCTTTCTACACGTTTACGCATATGTTGAGCTTCAACTTCAAGTTTACGGTACTGCATAATATTTTCTTGCATCGGGGCAATATCAATATTATCTTGCGGATCACAAACATATTCAGTAATAAATGTCGTAATATCAGTAATTGGTGAAAAAGAAACTGATTTCTTTAAAAGTGAGAAATACTTGTCTTTTAGTCCGCCGAATTGCCGTTTTAAAAATGATTGATACTGACGGTTAGAATCAAAGAAATTAAATTTATTTGGATAATGTTCACCTAAGTACTTATTAAGTGTTTTATAATCCATCGGAATATTATTTAAAATAAATTCGTTTTCCGGCATCGTGTCTTCTAAAACAAAGAAGCGATGTTCATGGGAACCATCTTCATAAGAGTCAAATACTCCGCCTAAAACAAAATATGTATCATCAAGTGTATTTTTAAATTCAAGGGCAATATAACTTGTAAACCGACCGTTGCGTAAATAGTGGAAGCCGCCATCAACCGCATCACCTAGTTCACCACGAAGATAACCGCGTAATGTTCGGTTTGATTTATCCATCGCTGCTTTATTAAAGAAGCGACCACTTGTATCACCAAGCAAAACAACTTGAAGGGCGTCGATTAAAGTCGACTTACCCGAGGCGTTTAATCCAGTCAGGAAGTTTATTTGTTGGAAATCAATCGTTTCATTCCAAAAATAATGCCAGTTGATTATTTTCATTTTTGTTAATAGTTTCATACTTGTTCCCTTTCTTCCTCGCGAAGTGCTAGTGCGTCAAGTGTTTCACCCATTGTGACAATTTGCTCGTTAGATACAGCAAATGTAATTGATGGGAGTAAATAAAAGGCGACGTTACCTTGGTCATAAGAGCCACTAACTTTGGCGATAATATTGTAATCAGCAAGTATTCTTAAGGCACGGCCAATTAAGCGGCCACTAAGTCTTCTTCCAGGTAGCGTAATTCCGCGGTCATACATTACTTGTAGGACATGCGGAGTCGTTATATATAGTGATTCGCCCGTCTGCGCACTTTCGGAGCGTTCATTTTCATAAATTAAGCGTAAGACAAACGCGATTAAACTTGTTTCGCGGTCAAGTTTAACCCGGTTATATTCATAATCATTTGATAAAGAAAATACACCCATAATTAAATCTCGTTCCAATGAGTAACCAATAAATGATAAGTAATCAGAGACAAGGTCATAGTTTTCCTCTAAGAAACGAAAATCTGGGTTAATTTTAATTGTTTTTGCCCGTGTGTCATATAAATCACGGACAATAAACGATGTTGATAATAAGTTGTTTACCGCTTTAGCAAAATTATTTTGATCGCTTTGCGATAATTCAATAAAACGTTCTTCAAACATATTAGGCTTCGAGCTCCTTTCGCTTAAAAGTGAAATTTGGGATGCGGTATTTACCATTAACGACATAATCTTCATGGTCTTCTACCGTATAAAATGATGTTTCATCATTATTTTTTAACGAGGCTAAAATAAGTAAAATAAAAGCATCGAAATCGACAAGCGGAATTTCTTCAGCTTTTAAAATCGATGAATCGCCAAAGGCTGTTTCCATAAAATCATAAACTCTGGCGTCGGTAAAAATATTCCGTGTTTCATCAAGAAATCCTTCCATTAGCATCGTTGAGACATCATCATAATCAACAATTGGGAGTGGTTCACCGACTTCACGGTATTTCCTCACGATTGGATACATAAGTGAATCACTACCGATATATCCTTGTTTCGTTAAATTAACAGCTTTTTGCATATTTGTTAAAATCGGACCTAAGTTATCTTCATTAACAACTTTTTCTGCATATGCTTTAAAAATTGTATCTAAATGACCTTTAATTGTTTTATCGGTGTTATTTAAATATAAAATCTTTGATGACATCGCTTTTGTGTAATCTTGGTGGCGCATGTCAATTTCATCGATCATATTTGAAAGCGTTTCATACATATCGCATATATAGTTGATTTTTTCGATCAAATCTCTTTCTGCTTCTTCATCATCAAGCCGACGATTCCAAACTTTCGCCTGCTTAATTAGTGTTTCCCGTGTTTCACGGTCATATAGCCAGCGCTGTAAAATTGAAATAATTGGTCGTTTAAATTTTGCAACACTATCAAAAGTCTTTAATGGGTGATAATAGCGGTCACTAACATATTCTTTATAATTATCAAAATAATCACGGAGAATATTATTTGTTGAAAAGACGCGGCCAAGCCGGTTTTGATAAATGCGAATTGAATGACCGAGTGTGACTAATTCGGTACGGAGTTTTTTCGTGTTTTCATAGGCACGTAAAAGCGTCGCGTACATGAATTCATCCGGTTCATCATCTTCGAGCCGTAATTCACTGTAAGTCGCGTGCACTAAGGAAACGTATTTTGCCTCTTCATCACTTGTTAATTTATAAAGTAATTCCATAAAGGCGATTGAGTATGTAGGTAGCGCGATATATTCTTCTAAAGACCGAGAATCAATTTCAACTTCAAACCAACCTGTCTCTTCAAGCCGGCGGACGATATAAGCAGTTTTAGTTGCAAGTGTTTGCTTACTTTCTAAATACTCATCTTCATCATCTTCATCAAGGTCTTCTTCAACAATATACGCCATGATTTGGTTCGTTGCTTTTTCTCTTAAAGCACGAAGATAATCACTTTTTTTAATACTCATTTCATCACTTTCAAGTGATTCGTATAAAACTAGGAGGGCATCTACGTATATTTCTCGGTTAGGACTAGCTAAAACGGAGAAAAAGTTTCCTGGTACCAAATTATAAAGCCGCATTTAATCTCCTCCACGTATTCTGGTCTAATTTTAACATATTAAAGTGGTTTTTGTAGTACTTTTTTAACAATTTCATCCTTATTTTTTCGATTATTTTCTCAATGTTTTTTATTATTTAACTTTGTCTTAATTTTTTTTCGTTTTTAGTTGTTTTAAGTGGTTTAAAACTTAAGCGAAATTTATCCAAAAAATGTTTATACGAAGTTATGTTATACTAGTTGCGGAGGAAAGTCATGAAATTATACCCAAGTGCAACAAAAACTCTACTTATGCATTTACTCGTCGGCGGAGTAACTTCCGTCTTGTTTTTTTTACTATTTGGCTACCCTTATTCACCCTTTGACCCAGCGAAACATATACTTCTACTTGTCATTCCCCTTGTTATTGCACTTATTATCGCTTTAGTTGCAATAAGGACGACGTCATATGAAATTAACAAGAAGAAAATTATCCACCGTAGGGGTAGAAAAGTTTATGAATATAAGTTTTCGATGATTGTATATGTTGATGATGAATATACAAGGAAACATAAAATATTAAGATTTTATACGAATAAGGGTGATGAAATCTTTTTACCACTTGATAAGAATATGTTACTTTATGAAATTGTTCAAAAAAACGTTGGCTATTTATGGAGTTTTGAACAACTAAAAGAAAAATTCCCAAAAGCAAGCAAATAAAATGTTTATGTTTACATTTACATAAGTTAATGGTAGTATTCTAAACGTTAAGCGAATTACACGGAGGTGAGATTATGAGCAGAAAATGTCCAATTACAAATAAAGGTCCACAAACAGGAAATAAACGGTCAAGATCACTACGGGCAACAAGGCGAAGTTGGGGCGTTAATGTCCAACCTTTTAAAGTTGAAGTAAATGGCCGGATGAAAACTGTCCATATGAGCGCTAGAGCATATCGTTCTCTCACAAAATCACAACGTGGTCGCTAGTAATTTATTTGTATATAAAAATAACGCTCAATCGAGCGTTTTTTTTATTGCCTAAATATATTTAAATGAACTTAAAAGTAAACTAAATTAATAATATTTATAATAATAAATAAAGCCGCATTAACTAAAATAACTAACCATTCCGTATATGCTGGTGCATAATTATTCGGCCTCGTAATATCTAAGACGCCGTCTTGGCGAATGCGTTTATCAACGATTGTATATTTATATAAATTTGGATTAACAATAAGTATGATCGTCACAAATGCGGGTATGTAAGTAATGATTGCAGTAAGACCAGAGTAGTGGTTACCGCCAAATAAATTAAAATAATGTGTACCTAAAAGTGATGATACCCCAATAACAGCAATTACATTAATGCCCATAACAACTAAACGAAGCCGTGGGTATTTAAGTGTTAATACAAATAATAAAAACTGCGTACCCCCAATAATAACCCATAAGATTGAACCAATTATTTGGGTGACATTACTTATTTCATTCATTGCTGCGAGTTTATCAAAGTAAAAGTAGCCAAATGCCATCATACTTAAAGATATCCCGCCAACAAAAATATAATGAAACGGGACAAACCATCTTTTTGCACCTTGGGCAAGTTCAAAGGGAAATAAATTTCTAAATGAGTACTTCCGCTTTTGGAGCAAGTTAAACGCATTCGTACCAAAAATTAATTCAAGTGCAAATAAAATGACAAAAAGTCCAAGGATAAACGTAAATGTAGATTGACTAGTTGCGCCCATGTTCGAGTCCTTTCAAGTAAGCGACTTTCTTTTCAAAATCTTTTCCTTTAAATAAATAACTACCGGCGACAAGCAAATCAGCGCCTGCATCAACCGCGATCTTTGCGGTTTCTTCATTAATGCCTCCATCAACTTCAAGGCGGATATTAGCGTCTGATTCATCGATAATTTTTCTTAACCTTGCAAGTTTATCGGTCGCAATATCTAAATACTTTTGGCCGCCGAAGCCTGGTTCAACTGACATAACTAAAATTAAATCGATGCTCTCTAAATAAGGTAATAGCGCAGTTACGGGTGTATTTGGTTTTAAAGATAAACCAACCTTCGCACCTGCTGCTTTAATTGCTTTAATCGTTTTTGTAATCATATTTTGATTACCGTTATAAGTTTCAACATGAAAAGTAACAATATCGGCGCCCGCTTTAGCAAACTGTGGTCCATACATCAGCGGGTCTTCAATCATAATATGAACATCCATAATAAGCGGATATTTACCTGCGATTGATTTTAAAACGGGAATTCCAAAAGAAATATTTGGGACAAAATGCCCATCCATAACATCAAAATGGAGATATTGTGCCCCACTTGCAACGACCTTATTTATTTCTTTGTCAAGATTAGTAAAATCTGCAGCAAGTATTGAGGGACTTACATCAAGTGGATATGCCATAAGCCGAGTCTCCTTTGTTTGTTTTGTCTATCTTATTTTATCATATATTTACACGTTTTAAGTTGAGCCTTTAATATTGGATCTTTTGTTTTGCAACTTCATCATATACTTTTTGGTAATTTTCATATGAAGTTTTTGCAAGTTTCCCTTCATTAACAGCCTCTTTAACTGCGCAGTTATGCTCACTTAAATGCTGACAATCATTAAAGAAACATTCACCTAAATACTTATTAATCCCAGGATAATAAAGCGGAAGTTCTTCTTTTTGTAGTGGCAGCGTAAATGAAGAAAATCCTGGTGTGTCACTTAAAAATGTTTCTTCGCCAATGGGGAATAAAATTACTTCTCTTGTCGTATGTCGGCCGCGTCCGCCGCGAACACTGTATTCACCAGTTCTCCGATTAAAAGCAGGGTAAAGTGCATTAATAAGTGCAGATTTGCCTACTCCGGTTTGGCCCATCATCGCGGTTGTTTTACCTTTTAATAATCCGCGAATCGCTTCAACACCTTCACCGCTTAAATTGTTAACTAAATAATATTCAACTGCGAGTTTTTCTAAGATGTTTGTTATTTCTTTAAGTTTATCTTTGCTAACTAAATCAATTTTACTTATAACGACGAGTGGTTTTACATACTCAATTGAATTAGCGTACGTTAAAAACGTTTCAACTAAGAGTGAAGAAAAATCTGGTTCTTTCGCACTCATAATAATTAATAATTGATCGATATTAGCAATTTTTGGGCGGATGAGTAAGTTTTTTGCAGGAATTAATTCACTAATAATTAAGTCATCTTGATTAAAAGTTACATAATCGCCAACAATAACATTACGGTTAAAATGTCTTAAGTTACCGCTTAAGTTAACATCATAAATTTCACCTTCAAAATATACTTTAAAGTTTGAGCGAAATGCACTAATAATTCTTGCTTTCATTAATTTTCTTCCTCTGTTGCGAATCCAAAAAAGCGGACAAAAAAATTTACATGTGGCTTTAATAATTCCGGGTTTTCTTTAATATTTTCTAAGTCTTTAACGAATAAATCAACACTTTTATAACGGTTTCTTGGCCGTTTTTTACATGCCCGCATAATAATTTTTTCTAATGCTTTTGGCATATTTGCAATATATTTTTTCGGGCTTGGGAAGCGTTCTTTTATATGCTTAAGCGCAATATCTTCATTAGTTTCACCGTCAAAAGGGAGTCTGCCGGTCACAAGTTCAAATAAAGTTACACCAAGCGAATATATATCACTTGCGTAAGTCGCTTCTTTGCCTTGGGCGACTTCTGGTGCTAAATAGTGAGCTGAACCAACGATAATCCCATCTACTGGAGATAAATTTATTTTCGCGACCCCAAAATCACCTAACTTAATGACCCCATCAGTTGTTAAAAAGACGTTTGTAGGTTTAATATCGCAGTGAATAATTTTATTTTGATGAGCGAAACTAACAGCTTTTCCTAATTGAATCATCGCATCAATTGCTTCGATGTAAGTAAAGCGGCGCCTTGCATCAAGTAACTCCTGGAGTGTTGCCCCAACAATAATTTCATTAATAATATAGGGACGACCAAGATGAGACCCTAAATTAATTACATTAACAATATTTGGATGAGATAACTTTGCACTCGCGCTTGCTTCATTACGGAAGCGGTTTTTAAAGTTTTCATCACTAGCTAGTTGCTCATGCATAAGTTTAACTGCAACTCGCCGCTTATTTATTATATCAAAGCCTTCATATACTTCGGCCATCCCGCCTTCACCTAAAAAGGAAATTACCCGGTACCGTTCATCAATTAAATGACCGATTTTAATCATACATCCGCCTCCAATAAGGCAACTGCGATATTATCATCACCGCCATTTTCATTAGCTAAAACAACTAGCGTAGCAACTTTTTGCTCGACTGCATCATTAGTCGAAAGAATGTTACTTATTTGTGAAGTCGTTATGCGGTGATATAATCCGTCACTACATAATAAAATCGTTTCATTTTTATACAGATAGTGATTAATTTCGATTGGAGTTTTTGCGTGGAGTCCAAGTGCATTTGTTAATATATGTCTTCTTGAATCACTTGAGCGTTCTTCTTCACTTATATGCCCACTTTTAATTAAATAGTCGACATATGTTTGATCTTCACTTAAAAGTGTAAGTCCTTCAGACTTCTCAAATTTATAAGCTCGTGAATCACCGACATTAGCAATAATTATACTATTTTTTAAAATTAGCGCACATATAAGTGTTGTCCCCATTCCACCTTTAATATTAGTTTCTTTTGCATGTTTAAATATACGTGTATTTGCTTTACGGATTGTTTTTCTTAACCATATTTTGGCTGATAAGGTCGTAAAAAACCTTGACTTTGCTCTAAACGTTTCAATAAGTGTATCACATGCTAGTTGGGCCGCAATTTCGCCACCATCATGGCCTCCCATCCCGTCTGCAACAACCATTAAAACATCACCACGCGAATTAACGACAATATATCCACGATCTTCATTTTTCTCGCGAACTTTACCTTTATCAACTTTTACACTGTAGCGCTTTGGGGTTCTCATGAGTTTTCCTCCTTCGCCCGAAGTTGACCACATGCCGCATCAATATCAGTTCCAAATTCTTTGCGCACGGTTGTTGTAATTCCCCGTTTAATTAAACGGTCTAAAAACGCAGATACGCGATTATTTGGCGTGCGCTGGTACGGAAGTTCTTCAACTGGATTAAATGGGATTAAGTTTACATATCCGTTTGTTCCGCGGATTAAATCACTTAATTCATCAGCGTCTGCAAGTGAGTCATTAACGTCTTTAAGTAAAATATATTCATAAGTAACGCGGCGATTTGTCATTTTTTCGTAGTATTTAATCGCTTCCATTAACGCTTCTAATGGATAAGTCCGGTTAATTTTCATTAACCTTGAGCGCGTCTTATTATTTGCAGCGTGAAGCGAGATTGCTAAGTTAACTTGTAAGCCTTCATGGGCGAACTTTTTTATTTTATCTGGGATTCCGCATGTTGAAATTGTTAAGTGACGGGCGCCAATTTCTAGTCCGTATGGGTGATTAATCAAACGAATAAAGTTAAGAACATTATCATAATTATCAAACGGTTCTCCTGTCCCCATAACAACAACATGAGTTACTCTTTCACCGTTACCTTCTTCACGGAGTAAATCATTCATGATAAGTACTTGAATAAGCATTTCACCAGTTGTAAGGTCACGGCGTTTTCTTAGTAAACCCGAGGCGCAGAAAGTGCAGGCCATATTACAGCCAAGCTGGCTTGTCACACAAACAACATTCCCGTAACTATATCGCATTAATACAGCTTCTACGAGCGCGCCATCTTCAAGTTCGATGAGTAATTTAATTGTCCCATCACTACTTACTTGTTTTGTATGAACTTTTCGCTGAGGAAAATAAAAATCGCTAAGTAGTTCCTCACGAAATACTTTTGATATATCACTCATTTCACTAAAATCAGTTACTTGTTTTTTATATACCCACTTAAAAAGTTGGGTCGCGCGGTAATTACTTTGACCGCGGTTTGCTAGTTCTTCTTGAAGTAATTCGTAAGAAAAATCATAAAAATTAAGCATCTTCATCTTCCTTTCTTTTTAATAGCGCATAATAAAATATCGTGTCATATTTATCAAACGGGAGAAATTGTTTTTCTTTTACTAAGGTAAAGTTCGGATTACTTTCTAAGAATTCACTTATAAGGGCGTGTGATTCTTTATTAGAAAATGTATCAACTAAATATAGTAAATGTCCCCCCTTAATTACGTGGCTAGCAGCCTCATTTAAAGTCGCTTCTTGGTGAGCAATTATTTGATCAAGTTTACTCATATCAAAATGCACAAAGAAGTCTGCCTCTTTTCTAATTTTATCAAAAGATGAGGATTTCGGGAAAATAATAACTGCATCTTTTTTACTGCGGATAAATGTAATAAGTAAGTTATGATCGGCTTTATATAAAAACACATTAGATAAATCATAGTATTTATCAATTTGTTCAAAATAAAGTTCATCTTGAAGTGAGGGCAAGGCTAGATCAATTTTTAGTTGCTTTGAAAATGTAAGCGATAAGTCCACAACACTATTAGAGCGGTTTTCATCAATAATTAAACATTCATCACCTTTTTTAAGCGGCAAATATTTTAAAGCTTGTTCAAGGGCAAAGTTATGTAAATAAATTTCATTATTTAAAAACGCTGCATCATTTTCAAGGTCAATTCCGGTGTAAGTAAAAGTATTTGTGACTGGACCTTTTTTGTATGCATAAGGTTTAGTTAAAATATTTTCTAGCTTCCCGTCTTTAATATTTAATTTTACTTGTGGAAGTGCATCGTTATTAACTTTTCGCAGCAGCGGCATAAAAATCCGCGGATTAATATTTTTTCGCCACATCTTTATTAAGCCAGGTGGTAAATTATATAAAAGTCCAAAATACGCGTCACTTTCTTGTTCTTCTTTACTAACTTTTGGTAAGAGGCCATTAAACTGAAGTGAGAGATTAAAAAGACTTTGTGCGGCTTCTAAATTAAGTTTATGCTCACTTATATAAAAGTTATTAAGATCACTGACAATTTCTTCTTTACTTAGTTTATGGCTAAAATGAACATCGGCTAAAATAATTAGCCAAAATAATTTTTCTTCACCTTGTAGTTTTTTTGGTGAGTGTTTATCAAGGAAGGCAAAAATTCTTAGGTGATACTTAAGCGCGGTATTTAAAATCATTGCTTCACGGTTATGCGTAAATAGTTCGCTTACTTCAGTGACTTTTTTACCTTGTTCAAAGATTGCGTTTAAACTTGCTAAAATGTTTTTACTTACTAATTTCATACATTAAAAGTATACCATTATTAAATAAAAAAATAATCTGCGATTGTACAGATTATCTTAAATTTGCAAACAAAAACGCCGCATTTCGGCGTTGTTTGTTTTATTTGCTACTTTTTTCCTTAATCGTTGCAGCTGCAATCTTCATCTTCATCACAGTCGCACTCATCATCACAGCATTCATCATCATCGCCTTCGCAACAAGATCCGCGTTTTGAATCTTCTACGTATTTACCTTCTTCAAAATCATATCCTTCGAAAACATTGCCTAAGTAAAGTGTATTTTCATCGACTTCACTTAGATCATCTTCTTCAAAGTAGTCATCATCATTAAATAAGTTTTGTTCACCAATAAAGCGAGGGAAGTCACTACTTGCACGCGTATATACTTTACCTTCAACGTATTCAAAATATAAGGCCATATTTAAGACGTAGTCTTTTGTTGCTTCTAAAATATAATCGGCGATTTCTTCTTCGTACTTAGCATAATCTTTTGGCATATTAATAATTGTTACCGCGTGCCAGGAAGTTTGTTCAACGCCGTCATGGAAAATGTATGAGCGAGGAGCATAGAAAAATACTTCCTCATCTTCATTACCAATTATTTTATTAATTGCTTGTCCGGCTTGCTTTGATAAGCGACCAGTAATATATTCATCTAGTCCTAATATTTTAATAAAAATCATAACGTATTTACTCCTTTTTTATGTAGTTAGATTAAATATCAAGTGTATCGACATCAATATTAATTGTAACACGAGTGTTTTCAATTAGTGGCCTGAACGCTTTAAATAATTCCGGTTTTATCTTAAAGTAATTTTTGTATTTAATAATAATATTTTGGAAGTAGTAACCACCAAGATAATCAATGTATGGTAATAGTGGTCCTAGTACTTCAGCGTCATCTTTGAGTTTAACTTGTAAATCACTTGTAAGAATCGCAGCTGTTTTTGCGGTTAGTGTTTTATCTTTAGAAGAAATACTTACTTTCATTAAATATGAATAAGGCGGATAATTATGCATATTTCTTATGCGCATTTCATAGTTATAAAATGTTTCATAATCTTGTTTAGCAGCAAGATTAATAACGTAGTGGTTTGGCATATTTGTTTGAATATACGCACTGCCTATTTTATCACTTCGTCCGCTTCTGCCAACCGCTTGAGTTATAAGCTGGAAGGTAGTTTCACTTGAGCGATATGAAGGGAAGTTAAGTCCTAAATCAGCAAGAACAACACCAACAAGGGTGACATTAGGGAAATCATGCCCTTTGGCAATCATTTGTGTCCCAATTAAGATATTTGCTTCTTGATCAGCAAATTGTTTCAACGTTTTTGCAATTTTTGAGCGTACTTTTGCACTATCACTATCAAGGCGAAGCGTTTTGGCATTCGGGACGAGTTTATTAACTTCTTCTTCAACGCGCTGTGTGCCAAATCCTGTTTTCCAAAGTGTTTTATTTTGACAGTTTGGACAAGTAGTTGGGAAAAATTCAACATGGTCGCAGTGATGACATTTAAGCATTTTATCAAACTCATGATATGTAAGTGTTGCCTGGTCATTTGGACATTTAAATACGTGATTACAGCTGCGGCAATTTACATACGTTGCATAACCGCGGCGATTAATAAGTAAAATTGCTTGTTCGCCCTTATTCACGACTTCTTTTAATTTACCTAGTAGTTGCCTTGAAAATATAACACTTTCTGGAGCGAAATTAGTTGGGTTTTGCATATCAATAATATGCGTGGTTGGTAAAGCTTGTTCATTAATTCGTTTTGGTAAGCGTAAGTGTTTATAAACCCCTTTAAGGGCTCGAGTTCTTGTTTCAAGTGAGGGGGTTGCTGAACCAAGTAAAACTTTGGCACCACTTAATTGCGCCCGGAAAAGGGCAACTTCACGAGCATGATAATAAGGATCAGTGCTTTGTTTATAACTTTCAACATGTTCTTCATCTAAAATAATTAAGCCTAAGTTTTTTACTGGTGCAAAGATTGCACTTCGGACGCCGACAACAATTTGAGCCTTACCACTTGCAATCCGGCGGTATTCATCGTAGCGCTGAGCGTTAGTTAACTCACTATGCAGGACTGCAACTTCTTCACCGTAGCGCGATAAAAACATCTTGACCATCATCGGAGTAAGGGCGATTTCTGGGACGAGCATAATAACTCCCTCGCCCTTTTTTACATATGCTTCGGCTATTGCTAAATAAACTTCAGTTTTCCCGCTTCCCGTTACACCTTCTAAAAGGGCAACACTTTGCGTAGCAACAAAAAACTCTTCAATAACTTTATTTTGATCGGTTGTTAATTTTGGTTTACTTTTGCGGTTAACTTTAGGTAATTCGTAGCGGCGTTTTTCTTTATATTCGAGCTTAAAATGACCGCTTTCTAGTAGTTTACTTACACGGTAGTCATTACCTGCATGTTTTCTTAGTGTTGGTCCATTACTTTTAACAAATAAATAAGTCTCCGTTAAAGCGGGGGTTAAGTCACTATCATCATCTTTAGCGATACTTACATACGTATCGTAGGCGATTTTTGGTCCGCTTAGTGCTCCCCTTGTTGGTCTTAGTGAAACGGGGAGCATTGCTTGTAAGACACTTATATGCGGGGCATAGTAGTAACTAGAAACGATTTCTGAAAGTTGGACTAATTCGTTTGATAATATCGGTGCCTCATCAAGGACACTAATGATTTTTTCAACAACGAATCCGCGCTTTTTTTCAACTTCTTCGATACTTAAATGAGTTTGTTCAACTTTTAGCACGTATCCAACGAGTTCTTGTTTATTAAACGGCACATATACGCGCATACCTGGTTCGATGGTTAAATCGCCATCGTAAGCATATAAAAAGGGGCGATCAAGTGACCGCGCTTTTAGTTCAATTAAGACATCGAGTAAAACCAAACCAGTTCACCTCTTAGCGATTCCGTAGTTTTTTACTAATAATATTAGCAATTTCATCTGCGGCTTGTTCAATTGTTTCATTAATAACTGTATACATATATTTGTTGGTTAATTCCATCTCATTGCGGGCTTTGGTCAGTCTTTCTTTAATTACATCATCTGCCTCACTGCGGCGGCCACGGATGCGCTCTTCAAGCTTTGCAAATGATGGCGGCATTAAAAAGATTGTTAGAAGCCCCTTGTCACCTTTACAAGCCTGCATAACTTGATCAGCACCTTCGACTTCAATTTCTAGAATTACATTTTTTCCTGCTTCGCGAAGTTTATCGACATTTTGTTTCGGGGTTCCGTATTTATGACCGACGAAGGTTGCATGTTCTAAAAAATTTCCAGCTTTAAGACAAGAGTCAAATAATTGTTCAGTAACAAAAAAGTAGTCTTCACCTTCGACTTCATGAACTCTAGGTTCTCTTGTTGTCATCGATATTGAGTATACAAGATTTAGTTGTGGGTGCTTTTCCATGAGCGTTTTTCTTACGCTACTTTTACCAACTCCGCTTGGGCCAGAAATAATTATTAATAAGCCTTTGAAAGTAACCACCTCGCTTATAAAACTAATATATTAATTATTAGGGATGTAACACATAAAGTCAATGTATATCATAAGTATGTTATAATTTTTTTGAGGTAATTTATGGCTTTATCACACGCTTTTATTAGTACAGTTGTTAACTTAACTAAAGATGAGGTTGTTGGTTCAAAACTTGGGCGACCACTTCATTTACTAACTGGACATTTTGCGATTCCCTTATCTTCGAATTGGCAAAATAAGTTTATTATTGCTCTAAATCATAGTGAACCATATATCGCTATAAGTGATGCCTCACTCCCTTCAAGTGGAGCGTCTTCACAGTTTTTTCAAATTTTACGGCGCGAATTAACAAATGCTTCCGTTGAAAATTATTTTATTTGGCCAAATGACCGGATTGTTGAGTTAGTTTTAACTAACTACACGCCTGCCTATGAATTAGTAAAAAGGCGGTTAATTATTGAATTAATCCCGATGCAGCCGAATTTAATTTTACTTGATGAAACAGGAAAAATCATTACGCTTTGGCGAAGATCAAAATCACTTAATGTTAACCGGCCTTTAATGGTGAATTTAATGTATGAACCACCTAGTTATGGGGCGGTTAAGTCAATGTTTTCGAAGGCGGAGGCAAAAGAGTTAGAAACATTAAGTGAAGTTCCTAATACATTTAATCACATATATGTGACAAATAATAATGTATATTCAGTCATTCCCTTAACCCATTTAGGAGAAAGTAAACTTATAACTGTTAGTGAGTTTTTCTTAACCCGCTACGAGGCCCTACTTGCGCGGAGAAAAAAAGACTTATACGATGATGTTTTTAAAGTAATTCGCAGAAAAAATAAGCAACTAAAAGTTAAAGTTAAGCGCCAAGAAAATGATTTAACGAAAGCCAAAGAGCGGCTTAATTATAATGATATTGGTAATTTGCTTTTAACATATCAAAATGAAGTTCCTAAATATGCCAGTCAAGTTAATTTAGAATCGATTGAAATTAAACTTGATAATAAATTAAATGTATTTGAAAATGCGAATAAATATTTTGAAAATCACCGCAAGGCCAAAGTCGCTGTTGTTAAAATTGCTGAGCAAATTAATAAAACAAAAGCAGAGTTAGAGTATTTTAACAACTTACAAAGTCAACTACTACGGGCGAATGAAAGTGATTTAAAAGATATTAAAACTGAATTAAATGAAGGCGGTTATTTAAGTTCAAACAATAAATCACCACGGAAGAAAAAGGTTAAAACAATTTATCCATATATTACTACTTATGATGGCTTTGAAATTGGTTACGGTAAAAATAATTTACAAAACGATCATTTAACATTTTCACTTGCTAGAGGAAAAGACTACTTCTTCCATGCCCTTAATTACTCTGGTGCGCATGTAATTATTTTTTCAAGTGATCCTTCAAAAGCTGCGATTGAAATGGCGGCATCAATCGCCCTTTATTTAAGTGGCGTTAGTAGCGGTGAAGTATATATCGCCGATAAAAAAGATGTAAAAAAAGCTCCAGAACGAGGCAAGGTCCATATATTAAAATTTGAAACAATATATTTAAATAAATTGCATCCAGATTTAGAAAAAGTTATGCATAACTCAAAACGGATGAGTTAAAGGTTATAAAAAGTCATCACCTTTAATTGTTTCCATTTTGCTGAGCCCTTTAAAGTTTTGCTGCCTTGCTACTTCATAGGCCACGACTGCGACCGCATTAGCAAGATTTAGTGACCGGGTGTTAATTGCCATCGGGATTCTTAAAAGGCGGTCGCGGTTATTTCGCAGGATTTCATGAGGTATCCCGCTTGATTCGCTGCCAAACATAAGAAAATAATTATGCCCGACTTTAGAAAAATCAAAGTCGCTATATGGTTTACTTCCGTAGCGGGTGATGTAGTAAATATCTGCGTGCGGATAAGCTTTATTAAAATCTTCATAAGATTCATAATACGTAAACATCGATTTATGAATGTAGTCTAATCCGGTTCGCTTTAAGGAGTCTGTATCGAGTTTAAAAGTTAGCGGGCCGATTACATGAACATGAGCACTTAGCGCATTCGCGCTCCTTAATATATTTCCCGTATTTGCAGGTTTTTCTGGCTTATATAAGACAATATGTATCATATGTAATTACCATCCTTTTGGGCTTATTTACTAAATGTATTATAATATAAAAGATGAATGAAATTGAAGGATTTGTCGCGCATCGAATTGAAGCGACGCTAGGAAGAACACCAAAAAGTATCGAATTACTCCCTGAAGGTATTACGCACCGTAATTACTTAGTCGATGGGAAGTATGTTTATAAGCGGAAAAACCCGCTTCGTCAACCCTTTTATAATGCAGATGCGGATTTTCATGCGAATACTTTAATGGCCTCTTTAACGCATGGACCAAGAATTTTATATTTTTCAAAAGAAGATAATGAAATAATTTATGAGTTTTTACCCGGTACAACAAGGCTTACTCTTCCAGTTGATGATAATGCTTTAAAGGCGGTCGCTGATACTTTATATAAATTACACACGTCAAATATTACATTACCAAATACATTCAACTTAGGTGAAATGATTAAATATTATAAGGAAAATCGGGCACCTATTTATCCCGATGAAAGTTTTGAAACAAAGATTATCGCTAAATATGAAGATTATCATAAACAAGCAACACTCGTCCCTTGTCATAATGATGTCGTCCGCGGGAATTTATTATTCCGTGAATCGCATTTAACTTTAATTGATTATGAATATGCAGGAATGAATGATCCATTATTTGATCATATTTCATTTTTAAGTGAAAACAATCTTGATGATGAAGATACGGTGAAGCGCTACTTCGCCTTTGTTAAAGATATCCCGCGTCCCCTTGATGAAAACAAAGTTTTAACATATGTTTTAGCGATGGATTTACTTTGGTTTTATTGGGGCGGCTATTTATATGAGTTAACAAGCGAGCAAATTTTTAAAGATATAAGCGATGAAAAAGCCGCACGGATATCCATGCGGCGTAACAAACTAAATTTATAATAAGTCGTAGTAATACGGCTTATTTTTCTTCTTTGCCAAAAATTCGCTTATAGCGATTAATTGATTGCTGGACGACAGCGATTGCTTCTTCATTACCTTCCATATGATGGACAACTGTCCGTTTCCCGCCTTCAAGTGCCTTATAAACACCGAAGAAATGTCGGATTTCATCGAATAAATGTGGTTGTAATTGTTCGATACTATATATGTCCATATATGTCGGATCATGGACAGCGACCGCGATAATTTTTTCATCTTCTTGGCCTTTATCTAACATCGAAAATAACCCAATTGGCCGACATGTAACAATTGTCATTGGATCAAGTGGTTGAGAGCAAATAATTAAAACATCAAGTGGGTCATCATCGCCAGCATATGTAAGCGGGATAAAACCATAATTATGCGGATAGTGAGTGGAGGTAAATAAAACACGGTCAAGTTTAATTAACCCGGTTTCTTTATCAAGTTCGTACTTGTTTTGACTACCTTTAGTAATTTCTACAACCGCATCAAATTCATGAGCATTAACCCGATTTGGATTCATAGCGTGCCAAATATTCATATGTGATAATCTCCTTCTCTCTTTATGTATTATAACAAAATTATAACATGAAGAAATAAATATTAATTAGGGTATACTATAAATATGAAACGAAATTTACTTAGTGGGCTTTTACTAATTGCTTTAACAACTGCAAGTTGCGGCAAGCAAACAAGGGTGCCGCTTATTAGTTATAATGGCGATATTGTAGTAAGTAATGAGCCATCAACAATCAAATTAAGTATCGAATCTTTTGGTTATTTATACAATAACGATCTTGATTTTATCTTGTTTTTAAGTAGTAATACTTGTCCAAGTTGTATCGAGTTTATTCCGACTTTAGAAGCGTATTTACTTGAACATCAAACTTTAATTTATGAATTTAATGTCTCACTTAATTCATTTGAAGGCTTACTTGCAACTTATCCTGAGGCGATTAATTACTTTTATACGCCGTCAATACATTTATTTAAAGACGGTGAAGTTAGTTATGTATTTAGTAATCTTGCCTCTTTAAATGTTAAACAATTACATGCTAAGATCCGTGATAATAGCAAAATGATTAATCACTACTTCTTCCAAAGTGAAGCCTTAATTAATGGGCCTAGATTTAAAGAGAAGTATCCAAATGCTTTAACTTTAGATTTAAGTAATCCTAGTGAAGCGATAGCTTATAAAGATTTAGTAACTGAGTCTAGTGACGAGCGAACTTATATTATTAATGAAGCCTTTCTATCAACTTAAATATAATTTAGAGTAAAGAAAAACCGTCCAAATTATGGACGGTTTTTGTTGGTCTAACTATTTTTCAAGAATAACAGAGTGTTTGAAGTATGAGAAGACGTACCCATTTTCTTGTAAGTATTTGGCAATCTTATCATTAAATTCAAATTGGACATCCCAGAAGTCGCCAGTAAGAGTCCAATAACGTAACTGTGTATTAATTTGGTTTTCACCAAATCCAGTAACGACAAATTGGACGGCTGGTTCATCTAAGACGCGTGAATCAGCGCGAACCATATCTAAGATGACATCGCGAAGTGGTTCGATAACCGTTTCTTCTGGAAATGCGATTTCAATCCGTGCTTGTCTGGTTGGGTAAAAGCCGTAGTTAATTTTATGGTTATTCATAACGGTTTTGTTAGGAATAATAACTTTTTGGCCAGTTGCACTTTTAAGTGATGTTGTCATTAAGTCAACATCGGTAACTGAACCACTTACGCCTGCGATTTCAACCCAATCACCAGTAGCGAATGGTTTTGTTGATAAAATTTGGACGCCTGCCGCAAAGTTTGCCACTGTATCTTGAAGTGATAAACCGATTGCAAGAATCGCACTTGAGATTACATTAGCAAGTCCTGTTAACGGGATACCTAAGATCGCAATAACGGCGATTACGAGTAAGAATCGTAAAACAAATGAGACGACGTTAACAATAAAGCGGTTAACACTTGGGTCACGGCGTTTTTTATTAATTTTTAAGAATCCACCAAGGATACCCAAAATGGCTTTAATTAAAAAGTGGCCAACAATAATAACGATAATGACAATTAAGATGCGAGTAAAAATATTACCCCATAAGGCACCATCGCTTACTTGAGCCCATAAGTCTCGAAAAAATTGGCTAATTTGTTCACCAAAGCTCTCATTAGCAGGTTCTTGTGCTTGCGTTAATAAATTTAAAAACTTAAACATACCTTCCTCCTTTTATATTGCCCTTAAATTGTAGCAATTATCTTACATTTTGCAATTGTTAGAATTTTAAGATTGACCAGAAACGAATATTATTACTTATTTTTCGATTATTTTTCTTAGTTAATTTTGGGAATACGCTTTAATTGATGCGATTTTTCTTTAATTAGATTAAATCAATTACTTAATATTGCAAATTTTGTATTTGCAAATTGTAACTTACTAACATATAATTATTATCATTAAGATTTTAGAAAGGTCGAAAATATGAAAATTACTTTAACTATTAAAGGGAAACCACGTGTTTTTCACGGCCGCGTCCCGCTTGAATCTTTGCTTCACGATGAAGGCAAAGAAATAATCGCGGCAAAAGTAAATAATCGAGTTCGTGAGCTTCGTTACGAAGTTTATTTCGATGCGAATATCGATTTTCTTAAATACCATGATAGTGAAGCGGTAAGAATTTATGAAACCTCTTTACGTTATTTAGTCGCTATGGCGATTGACCGTTTATATCCACAAACTGAAATTCGTTATTCTTATTCAATTTCTCGGGCGATTTCAATGCACATATTAGATGAAAGTATTGTCGTTGATGATGAGTTTGTCGCAAGGCTTAAAGAGGAAATTGATAGTCTAATTGCAAGGGATATTCCATTTAACCGTAAAATTGTTAGTAATGAAAAAGCGGCGGAGTTTTATCGCTCAAAACCTGAATTCCATGATAAACTCGCGATTTTAGATTACCGACCAGAAAAGACCGTCCACTTTTATGAGTGTGATGGCTATTTAAACTATATGTATGGTTACATGGTTCCATCAACTGGTTACTTACACCGCTACAAAATCCAGCAATACAACGGTCACGTATTAATTCGCTACCCACGTAATGAAACAAATGGTGAGATTCCAAAGTTTGAAGCGATGCCTAGTTATGCAAATACACTTAAAGAAGCGCAAGCTTGGGCGCTGAAAATGAATACTGATACAGTTGCGGGTATTAATGAATATATTGAAAATGGTCAAGATGTTGAGTTAATTAATATGTCTGAAGCCCGGCATAATGATATGCTCGCAGAAATTGGCAAGACAATTGCTGATAATAAAGATATTCGCTTAATTGCGATCGCCGGACCTTCTAGTTCTGGTAAAACAACTTTCTCAAACCGGTTACGGATTGAGTTAATGTCGCGGGGCTTACGACCAATAAGAATTAGTATCGATGATTACTACTTAAGTGATGAAGATACTCCGCTTGATGAAAATGGTGAGCGCGATTTAGAATCTGTAAATGCACTTGATTTAGATTTGTTTAATAAAAATATGAGCGATTTAATTGCTGGTAAAGAAGTTACGCTTCCGCGTTTTGACTTTATTAAACGGGAGCGGACAAAAGGTCGCACACTTAAAGTTGCTAGTGATGAGCCAATTATTATTGAAGGAATTCATGCACTTAATGAGGTGATGACTGCTTCAATTCCAAAGAAAAATAAATATAAAATATATATCGCTCCACAAGCACAGATGAATATTGATAACGATAACCCAATTTCTCTAACTGATCTTCGTTTATTAAGAAGATTAGTTCGCGATAAAGCATTCCGTAACTCTTCTGCCGAAGAAACAATCGCGATGTGGCCAAGTGTAAGGCGCGGAGAATTTAAGTGGATTTATGCAACTGAGGAAGACGCTGATTATGTATTTAATTCCTTCCTCCCGTATGAATTACCCGTAATGCGTAAAGTTGCAATTCCGATGCTCCGTGAAATTGCTTACGAATCAGAATACTTCCCAACTGCTGAACGCCTTTTAAGGTTATTAAAATATTTCGTCGACTTAGATGAAACAAATATTCCAAACAATTCACTAATCCGTGAGTTTATCGGTGGTTCGGTGTTTGAGGAAACTAAATAATTTCATACATATTTTTTCATAAAAAAAGCACATCATTGACAAGATGATGTGCTTTTTACTTTATATATTTTTAAAATTTAGACACCTTGGCGAATAAGTGCTTCAGCAACTTTAGTAAAACTATAGACGTTTGCACCAAACTCTAAATCATTTTCTTTGCCATATGTTTTAGCAGTCTCGTAAATATTAGAAAATATGTTTTCCATACTTTGCTTTAAAAAACCATCGACTTCTTCTTTATCATATGGGACAAAGCGGTGATTTTGGGAGATTTCTAAACCAGATGTTAAAACGCCTCCAGCATTTGCAGCTTTAGAAGGAATAAAAATAACTCCTGCTTCTTTTAAAATAGCAATCGCCTCAGGTTCAGTTGGGACATTTGCCCCTTCACCAACGAGTTTAACTCCATTTTTAATAAGCGCCTTAACTCCATCAACTCCTAATTCATTTTGCGTTGCACATGGATGTGCGATATCACATGGTAATTCCCAAATTTTAGTAAATTTATCATCAAATGTTGCCTCTTTATCATGTCTAACATAAAATTCTAAGCTATCATTTGGATCTTTTAAGTTACTCACAATATAGTTCACATCTAAGCCGTTCGGACTGTAAATGTAGCCTAAAACATTACTTAAAGCGACGACTTTGCCGCCGAGTTCACTAATTTTTAAAGCAGCCGCGAGCGCGACTTCACCTGAACCTGAGATAACGACTTTTTTGTCTTTATATGAAGTATTTGCAATTTCATTTAATGCAGCATTAGTTATATAAGCAAGACCGTAACCTGTTGCAGTTGTTCTACCGTCAACACCGCCAAAACTAAGATGTTTGCCAGTAAAAGCGGCATCACTTTGATTAACTAATTTTTTATAATAACCATACATATAACCGACTTCTTTAGCACCAACACCTAAATCACCTGCAGGAACATCCTTATTATCACCTATATGGCGGTATAATTCACTTATATAGGCCTGGCTAAAGCGCATAATATCTGCATCACTTTTACCGACAGGGTCAAAATCTGCTCCACCTTTAGCACCACCCATTAAAATTGGTGTGAGTGCATTTTTAAATGTTTGTTCAAATGCAAGTGATTTCAATACATCTAAATTAACACTTGGATGAAATCTAATTCCGCCCTTATATAAGCCAAGACTTGAATTATATTGGACGCGGTACCCTGTATTAACATGGGTTTTGCCAAATTCATCGACAAAACTCACTTTAAATTGGATCGTCCGTTCTGGTTCGAGTAATCTAGCGACGACATTATGCTTTTCATATTCTGGGTGTTCATCCATAATTTCATCAACCGTTTTAAGCATTTTTAAAATCGTTTCATGAAACAATTTTTCATGCGGATATTTGTTTTTAATTATTTCAAATTGGTTTTTCAAATAATTGTTTTTTAACATAATTATTACTCCTATTGTTCTAGTAAATATTGTAAAAGTATTTCACTTGCCCGTTGCGGTCCACTTGTTTCAAAGCCCGGTAAGGCAAGTTTTGTGTAAAGTTCACCAAGTAACACACCTCTTTGATCAAGGAGGTTAAAGTAATTTTCAAGTAAAACTTCGGTTTGCTCTTTTCTTTGCAAAGGTCCAAAGGGGTTAGCAAAATAAGATTCAACTAAGCCTTTTTCAGCGGTTGTCCCTTTTGCTCTTCTTCGGCCAGCTTTAAATACATCAAGTGCTTCATCCACATTATCAAATAATCTGAGCCCTTCTTTATCTTCATAGTTATTTGCGTATAAGACTAAATGAATTGGATGTTTCGTTGAGATAAATTCATAACTTGATAGTGGCATAATTAAGCGCGCGTTAGTTTGGTCAGGATTCATAAATATCGCCCGATCAAATTCTTCATATGCATAGCCAGCATCTAAATCATCAAGACGGACGAATGCTCCAATTTCAGTTCCGCTGCCGGAGACGACTTTATTATTAATCGAAAATACACCCATATCATCAAATACTACTTCCATTGATTTAATATAGTCCTTTCCGATAACACGGAGTGCTTCAAGCGTTTCTGATTTACCTGCACCACTATCACCGATGATAACGACGTTTCTGCGTTTATTATTATTTAAATCAATTCTAACCATCGCACCATGAACGGGTAAATTACCGCGGTTAATCATTGCGACATTATGTAACGTTAGAACCATTTTCTTTAAGTAACCAAAGTAATCATTTTTGGCTGCTCTTGAAACAAAGCCGATATATACATCATTTTCCTTATCATGATGAAATTTACAGTCAAATTCATCTTCTCTAATCCCGTAGAGGAAAATTAAATCAGGTTTAGCGTTTTTACAGTAATCAGGTGATGCGATTTCAAATAAGTTTGTTAGTCCAATTCCTTGATGGAGTAAATCGCGGTGAATATAACAAAAGGCGAGTAAATCACCAACTAAAAGCGGGAATATATAATAATGGGTATTATCAATACTTAAGTAATTAATCGGGTTATGATCAATTTCTTCAAAAACACCTTCACGAATATTACTTTTCGTATAAACGATAAATGGTGGTTGGGTTGCTACTGTTGTTATTAAAGGAATTCGGTATAAGTTTTCATAACCTTCTTCTAAATTAAGTCGATATGTTGCATATAAAAGTGAAGCATTCGTACCAGCAGGTAATTGACGGTATACCGTATGTGGTCTGCCTAATATTGTTTCTGTTATTGTCCGGTATAGGGCAATAATGTTTTCAGAAAACACTTCTGTAGCCGCAATCATTTCTGGATATTTCGCACTTTGTGGATGTGCCATTGATGAACGCATCATCCCAAAACGATTAAGCGCTCGCCAGTGATCATAAAACATATTTGTAAAATGTAGTAGCGGTCTACGCTTTGTGCGAAACTTGATTAAGTTTGGATCAATTTGAGATGCTTGATCAAAATTATGTGTAATTAACAGACGATAAAACCCGAGTAGTTCCTGAGTTGTTGGATATCCTAGTTGTTTAAGTATTTCATGGTCTTCCTTTTGCAAACGTGTGTAAAATTGCCGTAAAACATTTTGAAAATGCCATGAATTTATAATGGAAACTTTTGAATCAATTTCACTTGAATCAAAGTTCATTAGTACGTATTCATCAGTTAAATGGAATTTTTTCATCGCTTTTCCCCCTATATAAACCATTATTATTTTAACTTATTATGAAAAAATTTCCACCTTGAGTCCTAAAATTTTATGCTTCATTCTCTTAAAGATGTAAAAATATAGTACAATATCTACTAGTAATGAATTTAACTGGAGGAATATAAAAATGGAATTTAGTAAAGAAATTGGTGAATCACTAACATTAAAATTTAGTGAACTAGCAAGAAAATATAAAGATGAAGGTAAAGAAATTATTTCCATGGCAGTTGGTGAGCCAAACTTCCATACACCTGATTACATAAAAAAAGCAACCATTGATGCAATTAATAATAACTTAACAAAATACTCTTCTTCACGCGGCTTATTTCCGCTTCGTGATGCGGTTGTTAAAGATTTAAACGAACGATTTAAAACTGATTATGGAGCAAGTAATGTTTTAATTACTCCTGGAGTAAAAAGTTCACTCCATCTAGCTCTTGCATCAGTCTTACTTCCTCAAGATGAGGTGATTGTGTTAAGCCCGTATTATGTTTCTTATCCAGCAATTATTAAAATCGCTGAACCAAAAAGCAAAATAACTTATATCCCTAGTTTAGAAAATGGCCGACTTGATTTAGGGCTAATTTCTGGGGCATTTAATAAAAACACAAAAGTAATTATTGTTAACTCCCCTTCAAATCCAGCAGGAATTGTCTTAAATGAGGAAGAAATTGAAACAATTATTACGCTTGCAAAAAAATATAATACGTACATTTTAAGTGATGAAATTTATGATAAATTAGTCTTTGACGGTGTCGAATTTAATTCGTTTTTAGGTCGCGGAGTTAAAGACTTACTTATTTATACGAACGGATATTCAAAATCATATGCGATGACCGGGTTTAGAATTGGTTATACAGTCGCATCAAGTGAAGTAATTGAAAAAATGTTAAAGTTGCAGCAAAACATTAATACTCATACTGCTACATTTACGCAGTATGGTGCGCTAAGTACATATGAGAATGAACCAACCCATTTAAAACCATACTTAAAAGACTTACAGTACCGTGTAAATAAACTC
>JAAYSH010000038.1 GCA_012518415.1 Erysipelotrichaceae bacterium
GCAAGTGCTTCACTAGTATTAAACCCGTAAAAATTAACAATCTTTTCTAATGCAGTACCTTTTGAGGTGTTTATATCATATAGTTCAATAAGATCGTTACGGGAGCGAACAATTTTTAAAAACGGATAATTTTCTTTTAGATACTCATAAATTTTTGGAATATCTAAACTACCAGCAATAATCATAATTTTCAAAATCGGCTCTTCCTCGATTGGAAAAGGAAGCGGCATTACTTTCGCGGGGAATCCAACAATTTTTTCTTCGTGAATTTGACCAAAATAATTTGGGTTGTTTGTATACCAATTAGAGGCTGTATAAAAATTAATCGCACAATCACATTCAATATTTAAAAAATCATTAAGAAATTTCGCAATATATTGGGCTTGGATTGGTTGTTGAAATAATGGCTTAAAGTTTTCATCGAGGATTAAGGCTCCATTTAAAGAAATAAGCGGTGCTTTTTTAAGTAACACCTGATGCATACTAATAAGTGCTTGCGGATTTCTCCCCGAAGAAAAGATAATCGGAAACTTCAGCGATGCTTCTTTTAAAGCTAGTCTTGTCCGGTCGCTTAAAGAATGGTAAGAATTTAAAAGTGTTCCATCAATATCACTAAAAATGATTTTTGGTGGATCTTTGAGTTCTGGTTGATCAAAAATAATTTCCTTTGCCATTACTTCCTCCTTACAATTATTAATTATAACGAAATTTAACAAATAAGGATAATACAAGTTTAAAGTTTCCGTTAAATAAAAGAAATCTTTAACTGGTTTTACATAAATTCCTTTAAACATTTATATTAACTACGCGTACTTTTTGTATAATTATAAATGCTATGCGCCGGTAGCTCAGGGGATAGAGCAACTGCCTCCTAAGCAGTAGGTCGAAGGTTCGATTCCTTCTCGGCGCGCCATTGAGGTAATTATGAAACATAAAATGCGCTTACAACTTGAACCGTTTAATCAAATTAAAAAGGGCAATAAAACAATTGAGTTACGCCTTTATGATGAAAAGAGAAAGAAACTTTCAATTGGTGATAAAATCATCTTTACACTAATTGATAATAAAGAAAGAGAATTAACTTGTGAAATTACAAATTTATATATTTTCTCTTCGTTTAAAGAGTTGTATGAAAATCTTCCGCTTGTAAGTCTAGGTTATGATCAAAGTAATACCGCGAAAGCACATTACCGTGATATGGAAGTATATTATTCAAAAGAAGCTATCGAAAAATACGGTGTTATTGCGATTGAAATCATATTAATAGATTAGTGCAATTAATAAGTAAAACTAACGAACAAAATGATAAAAGGTTGATTAATATTGGATAATGAAGACAAATGCAACCAAAAGTTGCGTAAATTCAAGCCAAAAATGGTAGCGGCAACCAAATGAACTTGGCTAAAATTGGGCCATAGGAAGGGGAATGTTATGGATATTACATTAGGAGAACGCCTAACTCAACTGAGAAAAGCACATAATCTCTCACAAGAACAACTCGCAGAAAAACTTGGAGTTTCACGCCAAGCAGTAAGTAAATGGGAGCGTGATGAAGCCGCGCCAGATACTAACAACTTAATTATGCTTGCAAAAATTTACGGGGTTACAATTGATGAACTGTTGAATGCCGACTTAAGTGAAGAAAACATTAATATTAATAAGCAACGGCAATCAGGTTTTAAAGACGATAACGCGGAAGGAACGTTTTATTATGAGGATGATGAAAAACGCGTCAAAATTAACTTTGCGGGAATTGAAGTTGATGTTGATGAGCAACAAGGAAAGACCCAAGTTAAAGTTGGGAAACTAATTGACATTAATGTAAGTAATGATGACGGACAATTTGTCCATCAAATAAATAAGAATCCAGTAAAAAAGAAAAAACCAAAAAAACAAACAATTGTTCGCGATATCACTACCTCTGTATTCGCTCTTATTGTTTTAACGACATACATAGTGCTAGGATTCGTCTTCCCATCAGAAGTAAATGGGGCAAGTAATGTATGGGGGACATCTAGTCACTGGTGGTCAGTTGGGTGGACTTTCTTTATCTTAGTCCCAACTGTTGGAGGTTTAATTGATTTTATTTATGAACGGAATATATCGAAATTTCCGGTTGCAACAAGTGTCATCTTTACATATTTGTTTTTAGGCATGGGTTGGGGGCTTTGGCATCCTTACTGGGCTCTATTTTTCATTATTCCAGTTTTTTATACTGTTACAGATGGAATTAAGAAACTTTGCAAACTTAAGGCAAGTAAAAATGAAGTTGGTGATGATCCAAGTGCAATAGAAGTAGAAATTAGTGAAATAAAAAATAAGTAGAAAATATATTTATTGACTTTCAGCATCGGTTTTCTTAGAATGGATAAGCGTCCATTGCAAGAAGATGGGGCTGTAGCTCACCTGGGAGAGCGCCTCCATGGCATGGAGGAGGTAGCGAGTTCGATCCTCGTCAGCTCCACCAATATTAAAACAAATCCGCGCCAAAGCGGATTTTTATTTGCAATTGTTAGTAATTAGTCCTATACTATCAAGCAACGAATTTTTAAAAATCAGTTTCTTAATACATAACTAGGAGGATCACATGACAAAACTACAACGAGTAATTTTAAACACTGTATTAGATAGTGATGATCATCTTAGTGCCGAGCAAGTGTATTTGAAAGTGAAAAAGAAAATGCCAACTGTGGCATTAGGAAGTATTTATCGAAATTTAAATACGTTTGCAAAAGATGGAAAGATTCGCCGCATCGTTGCGACCGAAGGACCTGACTTATATGAAGGTAACACGACACCACATAATCACATTGTTTGTGTCCGCTGCGGCAAGATGAGCGATTTATTTATTGATGAAATATATAGTTGTTTAGAAGAATATGTCGATACGCCTATTATTCGCGTCGATTTAATTGTAAATTCTGTTTGTCCAAAATGCCAAAATAATTAAGATTATTTAAAATTGGCAACATTTGCAAAAGATATCTCACCCTAAATACGTCTTTCTAGTTGTTTAAGTTTTTTAAACGGTTAAAATATAGTATAAGAAGGTGAGGTTTTTAAATGTTTGCGGGATTTTTTGATTTTAGTGGAATGGTTTGGTGGATATTACCAGTTATTTTTGTTGCAAAAGTCGTTGAAGTAACTTTAACAACTTTGCGGTTAATTTTAGTTAATCGCGGATTTAGATCACTAGGAACAGCAATTGCTCTCGTTGAAATAATTATTTGGGTTACGGTCGCTTCGCAAGTATTGCAAGATATAAATGCACTCAAAGGACTTGTATATGCGCTTGGTTTTGCCCTTGGTGTATATGTTGGTTCGCTTGTTGAAGAAAAACTTGCATTTGGAAAAGTACTGTTACAAGTTATTTGTAGCGAAGAAGAAAGCGAAGCCGTTATTGAAATGATTCATGAAGAGCGAATTGGTTTAACCGTCTTAGATGGTAAAGGCTATGAATCAAAGAAAAAAGTCCTACTTATATATGTTGAAAGAAGCCAGACAACTGAGTTATTAAATAGCATTAAAGAAACTGATCCAGGAGCAGTTATTGGGGTTAGTGATATTAACAATTTAACCGGAGGATATTTACCCAAGCGAAGACGGCAATTTTTCAAATAAAATAACAACTACCAGCGAAATGCTAGTAGTTTTTTTAATATTTAAGTTTTTCAAACAGTTCGTTTATCGTCTCATAATCAAGTTTTGCTATCTGCCGATCATAAGTAAGTAGACCATTAGTTTCTTCCTCAACATCGCTTAACTGCGTATAAATAACCCCTCCTAAACCTTCATAAAATAAGGGAATGACTTTATTTTGATATAGTTTAATAAATGCAGCTTCAAAGTCTGCGAGTGTTGAAAACTTTTTGTATCCATACTCTTTCTTTTCATTGAAACGGTGAAATTCTAGTGGTAAGGAATAGCCACCGAATTCACTTATAAATGCAATTCGCCCATCTTCACGCGGCATTTTTAGCGGCAAGAAATATTCATGAACACTATTAAAATCTCCAACGCCTTGATCAAACCATCCAGATGTTGAATCAATTAGCCGCGACAAATCTAAATCACGAATGATTTGGGTAATCTCTTTTGCGTCAAATTGACCCCATCCCTCATTAAAAGGACACCAAGCAATAATCGAAGGGTGTTTTTTAAGTCGCTTAATATTTACTTCCATCATTTCAATAAATTCAAGCCGGTTACTTGTTTGTGCACGTCCGAATGTTTTATATTTGCTATCATCATAACGCCTAATTCTTAGGGTAGGATTTAGTGACATAACGCGGAAATTATAAATACCACCGTTAGGCATATCTTGAATAACTAACATACCTAAGACATCACACAAATAATAAAACATCTGGGGCTCAAACTTTAAATGTTTTCTTAAAGTATTGAAGCCATAGTTTTTTGCTGCAAGAATATCTTTTTTTAAGGCCGCCTTGCTTGGTGGAGTAAGTAAAGATTCTGGCCAATACCCTTGATCAAGTAATCCGTTAATAAAATACGGTTTATTATTTAAATACATCACTGGTTTATTTTTATGGCCAAGTCCAACACGAATGGAACGAAAACCAAAATAACCACTTACTTCATCCTCTTTACTTTCAAGCGTGAATGTATATAAAAACGGATTATCTGGCGACCATTCAATTGGCTTTTCTAATGGAAGTGTTGTTGACTGCTTTTTAATATATCGAACTAAAACAGGTTCGTTACCGCGGTAAACAGTAAGTAAATAGTTAAATGTTGGTGAGGAAACATCTAAATCGAGCCGAATAGTTTGATTAAGTAAGTCACTTTGAATGAAGTAGTCTTTAATATAAGTTGATGCAACTCCTTCAAGCCATACCGAACCATAAATTCCCGATGAAGCCGTATACCACATTCCTCCAGGTTTTAGTGTTTGTTTGCCGCGCTCCTGCAAGCCGGTATCAGTTGGGTCGCTTACTTTGACTATCAAAGTATTATCGCCATCATGTAAATATTTACTTATTTCAAAAGTAAACGGAGTATACCCTCCTTGATGATCACCTAAATGATGCCCGTTTAAAAAGACACTCGCCTTATAATCAACGGCCTCAAAGTGAAGCAAAGTAAGTGGGCCACCCTTTTTAACACTTTCGTTTAACTCGAATTTAAGCGTATATATTAGCGTTTCATTTGGCAATAGCGGTAGTTCAACTTTCGAAAGACGCGACTCGATTGCAAAAGGGACAATAATTTCACCTTCAGCTTTAATATTATTTTTCTCATCAAAAAGAACAAACGACCATGACCCATTTAAGCTTTGATATGATTTGCGCTTTAAAGCAGGTCGAGGGTAAGAAGTAAGTTCACTCTCACTTACAATAAGTCCTGTTTTCGTCGATAACCGAGTCATTAAATCACCATTAAAATATTAATTTAGTATAATAATTATACCACATAAGTAGGAGATAATTATGGAGACAAGAAGGGTAAAATATAACTCGTTACACGCGCAATTAGAGGTGCTTTTAAGCAAAGATGGCTTAAATATGAGTAAGGTTGCTAATTTTGTTGCCTTAATCAAACAAACATTTTCAAGTTTCTCTTGGGTCGGCTTTTATATTTATAAAAATGATGGCCTACATCTAAGTCATTTCCAAGGCAAAGTCGCCTGTACATATATTGAAGTTGGTAAAGGTGTATGTGGCACTGTATTTGCTAGCAAAAAGCCGCTTATTGTTCCGAATGTAAATGAGTTCGAAGGCCATATTGTTTGCGATGAAGGCTCGCAAAGTGAAATCGTCTTACCTGTAATTATCAAAGGTGAAATTATCGGTGTATTCGATATTGATTCATACGAACTAAATAATTTTAGTGAGGTTGATTTAGACGGACTAGATAAAGCACTACAAATATTAATAAATTCACTTAATTTAAAGGAGGAGTTGAAATGAGTATTTATAATTTTAGTGTTAAAGACAAAGACAACAATGATGTAAGTTTAAGTAAGTACAAAGGCAAAGTTGTCTTAATTGTCAATAGTGCGACACGGTGTGGGTATACAAAACAATACCCAGCCTTAGAAGAACTTTATCAAAAGTATAAAGACGATGGGTTTATTATTTTAGATTTCCCGTCGAACCAATTTGGTGGTCAAGCACCAGAAGATATTGAAGACTATGTCAATATTTGTATGCTTGATTATGGCGTAACTTATCCAATCTTTAACAAAATTAAAGTAAATGGAAAAGATGCGGATCCATTATATGATTATTTAAAATCTACACCTGCAGGTGAAGGAAAGCGAATTAGATGGAACTTCACGAAGTTTTTAATTAACCGCGAAGGCGAAGTCGTCGCTCGGTTTGATTCAAAAATCACCCCTGCAGAAATTGATCCAGAAGTCGCAAAACTAATTTAGCGCAACTTTCTTATAACTACGTTTAACACCGCTTTTAGCGGTGTTTTATGTTTAGTCACATATAGTTTTTTAAATTATCTTGTAATTAATATATAATGAATAATATTGTAGGAGAAATAATATGGATAAACAATTTAATTTAGATTATGGCTTCATTAATAAATTTAATGAAGAAAGCGAAAATGGTCAAAGACTTATGGTAGAGCAACTAGCAAACTTACCAAAGCGAAGTGATGACCAACATTTTCAAAAGATAGTCGTTTCGCATTTTTTTGATACAAATGATTTGCAAGCAAAATCAAGTGAGATTAAAACACTACTAGATAATGTATTATTTTCCGATTTGAAATTAAATAATTACTTTTATGCACGGAATTTTGTTGGCATTATCGGACAAACAACAAGCAGTCCAATTCCTAACTATGACCATAAGAATGAACCGCTTGTCTATCATTTATATAAATTAATTACTGGTCGCTCACTAAAACGCGATTTAAATGTCCAGCAAAGTATTATTAATAGTGACAAAGTCGCTATTGCACCAGTAATAAGTCCACTTGATGAAATCATCGCGGCGATTGATTTAGATTATGATATTCGCTTCGAAATCGAAGAAGTGGCACTAGAAAAAATCAAGGCTTTCTTAAGCGAAGATTCAACTGTTTTAGCAGCTAAAATTTATTTATCACTTGTATTACGCGGGTATTTTGAACAAATAGATTTAAAAGATCTGTACGAACATTACTTTAATCGGTTTAATTATATTGTAAACTTTGCTTTATCTTTAGACTTTGGCGAACCATCAACTGATCCGGACATTTTAGATATCGTCGATAATGATGACCGTGACGCGCTTGAGCTTGCATGGATGTTATTATTTCTTAAAAGTAAATTCGCTAAACTTGATGAAATCGACTTAATAAAAAATTTAATTAAACGACTAAGTTTATTTGAAGAGAACTCATCAAGCGAAGCGCACCGCTACCTAGCAAATATTGGTGAAAAATTTACATATATTATTAGTTAATTTCATCTATTGTTTTACGGCAAAAGTAGTATAATGATAATCGAGGAATGTTTATGATTAAACTTGAAAAAGTTTCAAAATATTATCACGAAAACAATATCGTTACCAAAGGTTTGGACAATATTAATTTAGAGTTTAAACTCGGAGAATTTGTCGCGATTGTTGGAGAATCTGGTTCAGGAAAATCTACATTGTTAAATGTTATTGCTGGTAATGATACTTATGAAGATGGCGAGTTATATATTAATAATAAACCTACGAGCGCTTATGTTGAAAATGATTGGAATAATTACCGCAGAGAGCAGATTGGCTTTATTTTTCAAAACTATCACTTAATCGATTCATATACTGTTTATGAAAATGTTGAAGCAGCACTTGTATTAAAAAATGTTTCGCGCAGTGAAAGAAAAGAACGAATAAATAGTATTATCGAGCGAGTTGGGCTCGCTGAACACAAGCATACAAGAGCCGCAAAACTTTCAGGCGGAGAAAAACAGCGAGTTGCGATTGCAAGAGCAATTGCAAAAGATACTCCAATTATCGTAGCTGATGAGCCAACAGGCAATCTTGACGCAAAAAGCGGTCAGGAGATTTTGCAATTACTAGGAGAAATTGCTGAAGAAAAACTTGTCTTTGTTGTCACGCATAATTACCCGCAAGTCGAACCATTCGCAACTAGAAAAATTACACTTTCCGATGGCAGTGTAATTGAAGATAAAACGATAAGAAAAGTCGAACCAAAATTTATAAAGAGTGCGGAAATGCCTGGGAAAAAAGCAAATCACTCATTATACTTTGCCTGGAAAAACTTTATTAGACAACCAAAACGAAGTATTTTACTTTTATTAGTTGCAATATTTGCTGTTTTATATGTTGGGCTGCAAACAGCAGGAGCGTTCCTTAACCGTAATACTATTTTAGAAGGTGCGACATTTAACCTTTATTTTAATAATCTCTCGCCTTCACGTCTTGTTGTAACAAGGGAAGATGGCAAAGATTGGAGCGACGATGATACAAGAAGATTAGGATCCCTGGTAAATGTCGCCTCATTAATGGAAAACGATGAGATGACTGACGAAACTTTTCCTTTAGAAGAATTGTTCCCTCGTGAAAGATTTATTGCATCTGGCGACTTAGTCACTGATCCGGATATAAATTACGGATATTATTCTAATCCATATTACCGAGTTTATGATCGTAACCTTAAAATTTATCGAGGACGAGCCCCGAAAAATAGCGGTGAGTTTGTTTTAAGTTATGAATATGCAGACCGATTTAAAAGTAGCATTGACTGGGAAGAAGGTAAATTAAATACAATTGATCAGGATGGTTTTATTAACTATGGTCCACTAAAATTAGTTGGTTTTGCTGTTAATAGCCCATACGACTATCGGGGAGCCTATTTCCTTGAGGAAGATATTGATGCGATTTATGAAAAGATTGTAAACTTCGATATCCTTGACAAAATCGATGTGATTGAACTAAATTATAATAACGAATATATAGAAACGCTTCCATTTGATTGGGTTGAAAAATCTTATAATGAGACACTTGCGAATGATGTTGTTGTTAATATTATTAAACATTCATCCTTTGAAAATCCTCCAGATGTAGCTTTAATGCAAGATGTTCCTGGTATTGGACTTAAATACTTAAGTGGAGTCGATATTGTCGTTAATTATGTAACAAAAATTAAAATTAGTAACACAGCATATATAGATTATATTCAGATTGAGTTTTCTCAAGCGTTTTTAGATAAATTTTCGCGCGAAATTAATAAGAAACAAGCTTCCGTATTTGTTTCAGATCCAATGTTTAAATCATTTACGATTAGCCAAATTGAAAGGCGTGGGTACCGCGTTGCTGATGTAAGCGGCATGATTGATGATGCGGACAAAATGTTTGCCGATTTATTAACGTTCTTTTTTATCATCGGTTTTGCAATTCAAATGTTTATTGTAGGTATAATTACATATTTTATTTTACGGACAATTTTAGCGAATAAGATGAAAGATTACGCGATCTTAACAACAATTGGACTTGAAAGAAGTGAAATACGTAAAGTTAGTTTCCTTGAACTTATTATTCCCTTTTCGTTAGCCTTCGCTTTAGCGGTTATACTATTTTTAATCGGAAGAGCGGTTATTGTTTCACCACTTATTACTCCGTTTTTATTAAGTATTAATATCGTAGTTTTATTTACGATTTTCCTTGTGACGCTACTATTATCAATTATAATCGTGAGGCGGTTTTTCAAATACGTTAAAAAAGTTAACCTCTTAAGTGAAATTAAGGGAGGGGCGTACTTATGATCAAACTAGTTAATGGAGAAAAATATTTTAATAAAGGCAAACAAAACGAAATTCATGTTATAAATAACATAAATTTAGTGCTTCCCGAAAAAGGACTTATAACTTTATTTGGTCCTTCTGGCTGCGGTAAGACCACGCTACTAAATGTTTTAGCGGGACTAGATTATCTTGATAGTGGCGAACTTTATCATGAAGGCTTAAGTTTATCGAAAAAAGAATTCGATGAATATCGACTTAAAAACATCGGTTTTGTTGCCCAAAACTACATGCTCTTACCAACACTTACGGTATATGAAAATTTAGCAATTGTCCTGCGTCCGTTTAAACTAAGTGAAGCAGAAATCGAGCAGCGTATCGATCAAGCTTTAGATAGTTTAGGAATATATAAATATAAGAAACGACCAGCAGCGCAACTTTCAGGCGGTGAAATGCAGCGGGTCGCAATTGCACGAGCACTAATTAAATCACCAAAAATTATTGTTGCTGATGAACCAACGGGTAACCTTGATGAAGCAAACACGATTATTATTATGGATATTCTTCGCACACTCTCAGCGAATGCCCTAGTTATTTTAGTAACCCACGAAGAAAGACTAGCAAAAACGTATAGCGACCGAATAATTACGCTTGGAGACGGCAAACTTATAAGTGATGAAGTAAATATTATCGGTGAACATCAATTTCGCCGCCATTCGTCGCATACCATCCCGCTTTATGAAAAAAACAAACATAATGTCGAGCATGAGAGTATTGATTTATCATATTTTTATGGGGATGATGCCCCGAAAATTAAATTACGACTCGCCTATCATAATGAAAACTACTATATCGAAGCAGTTGATGAGCAAAATAATAATGTCATTTTAATTCCTAACTACAATCACCCATTTATGGAAAAAGAAGAAGATGTTGAAGATGATATTGCTCCAAGTGAGATAAATATTAATTTAAAATTTCCTCCCTTAGAAAAAAGTGGTGAGGTCGCGCATTCGATTCCATTTAAAGATAGTGTTAACATCGCTAAAACTTCATTTAAAAAGCGAAAACATCGAAATCGCTTACTAAATGTAGTTTACTTTTTTGCAACAGTTTTAATTATTTTTACAGCCGCAGTAACAGGAAAGTTTTTCTTTCCAAAAACGATTGACTATTTAACATTTGATAAAAATATGGGCTACATTATGATTGAAGATGAAAGGGAACTAAAAAAGAACCCAAATTATCAGCTACATTTGCTTAGCGAATTAGAAAAATACGAAACTGCTGGTGAAATGCTTATTTTACCCAATTTAACAAGAAGTAGTTTCGGTATTGATGTCCCGTTTTTATCGCAGTTTAATAATAAATATATTAACATTTTTATGTCCGGGTACCGCGTTGTTCCAAGCGAAAGACTTAGTCGCGAAGATTTAATCGCTAGCAAAGAAGGAATATTTGTTGGCGATGAGGTTAAATTAAAAGACAACGAAATAATTATCGATAAAAACATCTACGATATTATTATGAAAAATTACAATGCTTCAGCATCGGGCTTAAAGAAAGTCGAAGACTTGCTGCAAATTCGTTTTGCACTTAGCGGTTTTGGGCGGGTTTATCAGGAAAGGAATCAATCATTTGATGTAGTGGGCGTATCTAACCGCGGTGCTAACTTAGTTTTCTTACCGACTAATACAATTCGAAACGAATATCTTTACTTAGCCCTAAATCCGCACGAGGTAGATTTACGGTCGATTTTAACTAATCAAAATCGCCTCTTTATAAGTGATGAAGAAGCGGCGAGTTTAGGTGGTAACTTACGGTGGCGACCAAAAGATGAAACTAGTTATGTAAGTATTAATGACAAACCACTTGCAAAGGGTGAATACTTACTACCGGACAAACTTGAATCGACTGCAAGAGATCTTGAGTTAAATGTTGTAGGTTTTTATGATAGTGAATCATTTAATGATTTATATATTATTGGTAGTAATGAAACATTAAAGTCTGATTATTTAAATGCAATTATTAATTTAACAAATCAACAAGCCCATGACTTTATTTTCAACGGTAAAATTAATAGTTCGCTAAAGCAATTAATTGAAGCGGGTCCATTCGTAATTAAAAATGGGGCGAACGTTGAAAAAGGAGCCTTCCGTAGTCATCAACTAAGTGGATCACTTGGACCGATGCTAATTTCGGCAACAATTATTTTTGTTGCCGCTTTAATTTTCCTCTTCTTCGGAATTCGTGTATCAGTGACGGAAAAGCGTTATACGCTTGGGGTTTACCGCTCTTTAGGTATTAGTAACCGTAATATTAAGCAAATGTTTGATGTCGAAACACTTTTACTTACTGGAACAGGTGCAATTCTTGGCTTTGTTATTGGTAGTTATATCGTTGCTTCGCTAGCAAAGACCGCTCTTTTATCATCTGTATTTTACTATCCGTTCTGGATTGCCTTAATTGTTGCGGTTATAATAGGTATAATTAGTTTTGTAATTGGTCGTTTAGCGACACTAGGTATTTTGAAAAAATCACCTGCAGAAATTATTAAAGCACATGATGTTTAATAAAGGAGGAATTACATGCACTGGCTATATATTGCCTTAATTATTGTTGCAAGTTTATTTTTGCTATCTCTAATTTTACTCTGGGCCGCCTTTTTGCTTACGACTCGGATATTTTCAAGAAGGCAAGATAAACAACCTGACTTTCATTATTTTGAAGCAAGTGACTTCCCAAATATGACGGTAACACGAGTTGAACTTGTAAACGCAAAAAACAAGAAACTTCGTGGGTATATATATGAACCTAAAGAAGGAGAAGTTAATCAAGAAGAAATGATTATCTTTTTTTCAGGTGTCGGGATGGGCCATAAAGCATATACACGGCAAATAGTTGACCTCGCTAGCGAAAATAATTTGCGTGTTTTAGGAATGGATTATCAAGGCTGCGATGAAAGCGAAGGTCGAAGTACTCGCGGGTTTTATCGGACCTTGTATGATGCCGCCGATATTATTCGCTACGTTGAAGAAAACTACAAGGGGGTTAAAATTCATTTAATTGGTCATTCATGGGGAGGCTTTTTAAGCGGGAATGTCTTAAGCATTTATGAAAGTACCCAAGTAGAAACGATAACAATCCTTGCGGCACCGAACTCTTTACCCGATGTGTTTTTAGGCGTTACTGGCTCATCAGTTATTAAGAAACTCTTTTTATGGCTATTTGCTTATATATCATTTGGCAAGCTTGCTAACATTAAAACAGTAAAAAGTATTGCGAATAATAAAGTAAAAACTTTAGTTATTCATGGGCGAGAAGATCAAGTCGTTACATATCCCCGCAGCGGTAGACTTTATATAAACACCGCAAGCGAACACAAACATATTCGACCACTTATTTTTGATAATAAGGGACATTTGGTATACTTAGATACACATGCAGAAATGGCCCAAAACAATTTGATGAAAGAGTATCACGCTTATAAAAAAGACCGTGACAAACAACTCGAGTTTATAAGTAACGTTGACTGGAGCGAGGTTACTAATAGTGATGAAACAGTCTTAGCCGTAATTAAAGACTTATTAGGGATGTAATAGAAATGGAAAAAATAAGGAAACAAGTAAGAGAATTTATCCAAAGCGCTTCAATTGAAGAAAAAATTCAACTTTTAACTGGAGCGAGTGCGTGGGAAACAAGAGGATATTTATCGAAAAATATTCCCGCGATTGTGATGGCCGATGGTCCGCATGGAGTAAGAAAAGTAATTAGTGACTTACCAGGACTTGGCGAATCATACCCTGCAACAATCTTCCCCTCTTTAGCACTTTTAGCTTCAACTTGGGATGTAAATCTTGCATCGAAGATGGGAGCGGCGATTGGGATTGAAGCAAAGGACCAAGATGTTGATATTTTACTTGCACCTGGATTAAATATTAAACGAACCCCCTTATGCGGGCGAAATTTTGAATACTTTTCCGAAGATCCCCTCTTGTCTGGTAAGATGGCAAGTGCGTATGTTCGTGGTGTCCAAAATGTTGGTGTCGGGGCGACGATTAAACATTATGCAGCGAACTCACAAGATAATGAACGATTAATGTCAAACTCGATTGTCGATGAACGCGCCTTAAGGGAAATTTATTTACGCGGTTTTGAAATCGCTGTAAAAGAAAGTCAACCAGCGATGGTTATGACTTGTTATAACCGTGTAAACGGAGTATATGGCTCTGAAAATACTTATTTACTCGATGTCTTAAGAAAAGAGTGGGGTTATGATGGTGTTGTTGTAAGTGACTGGGGCGGAATGAATGATCCAGTCTTAGCGCTTAAGGCTGGCCATGACTTAGAAATGCCAGGAAACAAACTACTTTACCGCAACGTTCACAATGCTTATTTACGCGGCGAACTTTCCCTTTCAGATATTGATAATGCTGTCGAGCATTTAGTTACACTTGCAATCGAACTGGGCGAAGAGAGAAAAATGCCAAAAGAAGAAGTCGATAATAAAAAGCAATACGAGATTGCAAAGGAAATCGCTACCCAAGGAATGGTTTTACTTGAAAATAATGGGGTTTTGCCCTTTACAAAAGAAAAGAGCGTCGGTGTTATTGGAGCATTTGCTCAATTTCCCCGTTATCAAGGCGGTGGTTCATCGCAGGTCAATGCAAAACGGGTTGAGAGTTTACTTTCGGCTTTTGACTTAGGGGAAATTAAATATGAATACGCTGATGGTTATGATGTAATTAATTGTGATAAAGGTGATAAACTTCCGCTTTTAATTGAAGCGGTCGAAGTTGCAAAGCGCCACGAACAAGTAATTGTGATGGTTGGGCTGCCGGAATCGTTTGAAGTGGAAGGACTTGACCGCAAACACATGCGGCTCCCTCGCTGTCATTTAAAATTAATTGCAAAACTACGTGAAGTTAATCCAAACATCGTTGTCGTTGTTGGTGCGGGTAGTGTCGTTGAAATGCCATGGACTGGCAAAGTAGGGGCGACAATTATGGCATATTTAGCTGGAGCAGCATCAGGAGATGCGCTAACAGATGTCATTTTTGGTGATGTTAATCCAAGCGGCCATCTTGCGGAGACAATCCCTTATTTCTTAGAAGACACTCCATCTTATCGCTATTTAGTAGATAGTGAAGAAAGAAACGCTCAATACCGCGAATCGATTTTTGTTGGCTATCGTTACTATGAAAATGCAAATGTTGGAGTCGCTTTCCCATTTGGACACGGACTTTCCTATTCAACGTTTAAACTAAGTAAAATGAAATTATCAAAAAATACATATAAGGATAAACGTGATGTCATTAATGTAAGTGTTGAAGTTGAAAATACAAGTGATATTGAAGGACATGTAGTTGTTCAATTATATGTCGGACAACAAGAACCAGTTTCTTTTAAACCGCTAAAAGAACTACGCGGTTTTAAAAAAGTCAAACTAAAAGGCGGCCAAACACAAACGGTAAAGTTTATTCTTGACCGCGAATCATTTAGTTATTGGCATACACTCCAAAAAGAATGGGCGATTGAAGACGGAAAATATACTATATATATCGGAACTTCAAGTGCGAATATTCACTGTAAAAGGCAGTTGACAGTTAATATTGGTAGTGAACCAGAACCACTTGATTATTCAAACGAAGCAGAAATTTATCATAATATTCGTCCATATGATGATGGTCTAAAAATCGATGAAGCGACGTTTAAAGTAATTTATGGTGAAGAATTGCCTATTGTGCCAAGAAAAACTAAACGGCCATTTACACTTAATTCACCGATTATTGACGCTAAGCAATATTGGAGTGGACGTCTTTTAATTAAGATTGTTACCAAAGTCGCAACTGCGCTTGCTAAAGAGCAAAAAACTGATATTGATACGTATTTAGCAGGCGCAATTGAAACACCGCTTCGCTCACTTATACCATTAAGCGGCGGGGCACTTAACGAGCGACAAGTAGAGGCAATTTTAGATATAATGAACGGCAAGCTCCTACGCGGAACATTTAAATTCATTACTAAAAAAAGGGATAAGTAATGAAGTGAACCCCATTTAGTTCACATATTAAAAAAAAGCCTCCTGAGGTATAATTAAACCCAAGGAGTTTTTTTATGGCGAGCAAAGGTCAAAAATTCAAGAAATATTCACCTGATTTTAAGGAAAAGATAATCAAGGAGTATTTTTCAGGAGAAGCATCATATAAAATGCTTAGTGAGAAATATGATGTACC
>JAAYSH010000039.1 GCA_012518415.1 Erysipelotrichaceae bacterium
CCAGTAAATATTTAAGCCTTGATAAACTTCAAGGCTTTTTGTTTTTACTCCTTTTAAAAATTATCAACCAATTAAGGTCTTTTTAAGTTATAATTTATATATTGTTTTTTAGAAGGTTAGAGGATAAACAAATGGAAAATATTAAGACAATAAATTTACATACATACTTAAAAACATATCCAGATGAAAATGGAATGTTTGGTGAATTCGGCGGCATGCATGTCGATGAAAACTTACAAAAAGCGATGCGCGAAGTCGATGACGCATATAATACAATTTGTAAAAGCCGGCAATTTATTGCTGAACTAAGAAGAATAAGAGAAGAATATCAAGGCAGACCAACACCTGTATATCATGCTGAACGCTTATCTAAGTCACTTGGTAATGTCCAAATATATTTAAAACGTGAAGATTTAAACTACACTGGAGCCCATAAACTTAACCACTGTATGGGTGAAGTGCTCCTTGCTAAATATATGGGGAAAACTAAAGTAATCGGTGAAACAGGTGCAGGTCAACACGGTCTTGCTCTAGCAACCGCTGCTGCTTATTTTGATTTAGAATGCGATATTTACATGGGTGAAGTTGATATGAAGAAACAAAGCTCAAACGTCGCTAAAATGGAGTTATTAGGCGCTAAAGTTAAACGAGTTACTCAGGGCCGAGCAACCTTAAAAGATGCAGTCGATGCCGCATTCGCTGCTTATTTAAATGAATATGAAACCGCCCTTTATTGTATCGGCTCTGTTGTTGGACCACACCCATTCCCTAAAATGGTCCGTGATTTCCAAACTGTCATCGGCACGGAAGCAAAAGAACAATTTTATAATATGACAGGTGAACTACCTGATACGATTGTCGCTTGTGTCGGCGGCGGTAGTAATTCAATTGGTTTTTTCCTTCCGTTTATTGAAGATCCTGTCGAAATCATTGGTGTTGAATCAATTGGTGAGGGTAAAGAAACGGGCAAACACTCAGCGAGTATGTCATTTGGAGAGCCAGGTGTGATGCACGGGTTTAATTCATATATGTTAAAAGATGAACAAGGAAATCCTGCGCCTGCACATTCGGTTGCTAGCGGCCTTGATTATCCTTCCATTGGACCAGAACATGCATTTTTACGGAAACTAGGTCGAACAAAGTATGATTACATCACGGACGAAGAAGCAGTTGAGGCGTTTTACCTCCTTGCTAAACTCGAAGGAATTATACCTGCACTTGAAAGTGCTCATGCTGTTGCCTATGCAATAAAATTAGCAAAACAAAGAAAAACCGGTTCGATCTTAGTTAACTTATCAGGCCGTGGCGATAAAGACGTTGATTACGTCTTAGAGCATTATAAAAAATAGATACCATTGAAAAAAAAACCGCACTATGTGCGGTTTTTGTTTAACAAATATGCTATAAAAGAGCAAGCGTTTCTTCAAAAGCCAGTTAGTTCGATTGCAGACCGTATTTATCGAAACATTAGAGATGGCAAATCAAGCGACCCTTACTTACTTAAAGATTGGTTAAGAAGTAAAGCAATTATTAGTGAAGCAAATGTCTACAATGTCCCCAATGTATTAGACCAATTTAAACCTTATATCCAAAAGATAGATTAAAAAAAGACCAACATAAATTATCGTGGCGTGCACCTTAATTTAATAATTAATGGAACTCCTTTTAAGATGCAACTTCATCCAAAACAGTCTTGGGAAGTTAAACTACAACAAGATAAGATTTATGCTAAGTGGAGAAATGTTTAAATTAAAAATAAACGCCACCATAAGGTGGCATTTTCATTTATTTTATAAGGCGTCTTTACCAAAGTCGGCGATAAACTTATCAACAAGTGTCCGCTGCCAATTACCAATCGGTTTTAACCTGCCTAAGAAGAACCGTAAGATTTTTGGTTCTTCGACAAATTGTAGTCCACCAATTAGGCGGCGGTTTTCATATAACCAGGCGAGTCGGTCAACCATATATGTAAGATGCGAAAGGGTAAATACACGCCTGGGTAGGGCAAGCCGGACTAATTCCATATCAGCAGGATTATCACTACCATCTTCATTGCGGTCTTCTGACAACGTTCCTCTTTCCATCCCCCGCGCTCCACTAATAATATAAACAGCTGCAGCAAGCGCACCCGCAGGATATTGCTCACTTGGAATGTGATCTAAGAAACTCCGCGCATCTAAGTGTAGACCAAGACCGCCAAAGGGAGTGACAACGGGGATATTATTTTCTTTTGCCATTTCACCAAACGCAGCAATAAACTCAGGACCTTGAGAAATCATATCAAAATCAAGCGTTTCATCTAAACCGACCGCGATAGCTTCCATCTCCCTTGAAGACATACCACCATAAGTTAAGAAACCTTCATAAAGCGGAACTAAAACTTTGATTTGATCATATAAAGCCTTGTCTTTAAGGACAATCCCTCCGCCTCTACCACTCGATAGTTTTCTAGCAGAGAAGTAGATAATATCTGCAAAACTTGAAATCTTATGCGAGATTTCTTTAATACTTAAATGCTTACAAGTCGGATCATATACTTTCATAAAGTATAAATTATCATTTAACAAACTCGCATCGATAACAAACAAAAGACCGTATTTTTTACACACCTTACTAATTGATTCGACATTACTTAAAGATACTGGCTGTCCGCCAATAAGATTAGTTCCCATTTCTAAGCGAACAAAGGGGATATTATCTTTACCGACACGGTTAATACATGCCTCTAACTTATCAATATCCATATTACCCTTAAAGCGGTGATCACTATTTACTTTATATCCTTCATCAATAATACACTCTTCAACGATTCCGCCACATTGGACAATATGTGTTTTTGAGGTGGTGAAGTGATAGTTCATCGGTATAACACCACCAGGTTTAACAAAAGTTTTCGAAAGCAAATGCTCACATGCTCGGCCTTGGTGAGCAGGTAAGAAGTAGGGCATCCCGAAAAAGTTTTGTACACTTTGTTCAAGCCGATAAAAAGTCGCACCACCAGCGTAAGCATCATCTGCGATTAACATTGCACCAATTTGCCTGTCACTCATCGCATTCGTGCCACTATCAGTAAGCATATCTAAAAACACCTTACTATTTTTAAGTAAGAAAGTATTGTAGCCTGCTTCCTCAATCGCTTGCAGTCTTTCTTCAATTGGTAATAAATTAAGTTTTTGAATGACCCGTGTTTTATGCATTTCAAGCGGGAATGATTTGCTTTTAAATCTTGCTATGTTTGCCATAAATTTAACCTTCCTTTTTGCTAGGTAAGAAAAACCCCTAGCACTTATTCAATGCTAGGGGCGAATATTAACTTTAATCCGCGGTACCACCCTAATTATGGATTGCTCCATCACTTAAAGAGTATTTATTTACTCCTTTGTCCTTTTAACGGTGGAAAGCCGGGAAAGTTTACTTAGTTTCAACAATCCAACTCCGAAGTGTATATTACGTTTGCGATATTGTTTGTTTTCATCACCCACAAACTTTCTACGAATATCAGTTAAACCTTTCTCTTCATCAAAGTCGTTTAAGTATATGAATATATTTTAGAGGATAAAATACGCAAGTCAACATAAATTTGCTTTTTGCCTGCTTTGTAAGCGATATCACCTTATTTTTATACATATATTATGCGGTAGCAAAAGATAGTGGAATTTTACTTTTTATTTCTTTCGATTACGCGTTGATTTTCTAATCGAACTTTTTACATTACGTTTTGCAGTACTTTTTGCCTTGCGTGTCGCCTTTTTTGTAACTTTCTTTTGTTGTTTTTTCGAAAGTCTTGAGAATATAACAATGATAATAATAAGTAAGACAACTGCAACCGCGCCGATAACAATTATTTCTCTTATACCTAAATCAAACGGTAATAAGGAAGGCTCTTCCGGCTGAGTCGGAGGAGTAGGAACACCAAGTTTCCCGCCGCTAAAAGCACAATAATCAATCGTACATGCACTACCAGCTGCAAGCGAAGCACCTTCGCCTTCGTAGTTTGGATCATAAATCATATCAACCCATTCAGGATGATCGATAAATGGGTTCCGATTACCTTGGAAATTATTATAAATTAAATTATTTCGATGAACTTCATAAGCATCAACCGGATCATCTTTGTGCCATTTAAGTAAAACAGATAACCATGCCATTCGTCCTGGTTCGCTTGCTGATGCAGCATGAGTTTCTCCGCTAAATTCATCAACGATAATTAATTTAGGCTCACCAGTGCTGACAAAATTAAAATATCTTGTCGGCATGTAAAATAAGGCTCTTGCGACATCGCCGCGACTTTCTAAAGGCGGAGCGAATACTTTATAGCCCTCATCATTATCACCGTTGCTTGATGTCGTTAAATTACCACGCACATCACTACGCTGGGTGATATTTTTCGTAGGTTCACCAAAGTCAATATTCGAATGGTAGCGATTAATTTGCGCATCCGCGGCAATTAAATGGTGTAAATCTGTCCCAGCTGGCCGTGATTCACCAAAATCACCATGAGACTTCGCCCATGTATGTTCTTTATTCCATATTGTTGTATGGTTTTCGCTCCACTTAACCGCATTCTCAGTACCATTATATTGTTCGCCGTATAGAAGTCTTAAATATGGATCACCAATCCCTTCATCGACTTCGAATGGGTAATTTACTAACTCCTCATTACTTAGTGGCGATAAGGTCCAATCCCGGTCAGTAATTTTCATAATATCAACTGTTTTTGCATATGTAAAAGAAGTATGATCACAAATAATTTCGTGGAGTTTACTTTGAAGCGCTTCACCTTTTAAACCTTCAACGCCTTTATAGTACTCATTAACGCTTTCATCGGTTAAATCACCTAAGTTAAGATGAGTGATTCCGCTTAAGCCATGAACACGTGTAGCATTTATTGGTGCGCCTGCACTACTTATTAAGAAAAACAAACTAGCGACAATTAAAAATTTCTTTCGTTTCATCTTATTACCTCACTATTAATTTACACAAATAGTATAACAAAAAACCGCCCTTGTTTAAGTAAATTAAGGCGGTTTTGCAATACTTATTATAAATCAAATAAAATCTATTAGTCTTTTTTCCTTATTCGGAAAACTGAAATTGTCATTACACTTAAAGCAATAAGTGCAACTGTTACAATAATTATTAAAAATGCAGCATGGTCATAGCCTTTAAGCGGAACTTTCGCAGCTGGAAGGGAGAACTCAAACTCAAGGAAATGCGTCAAGTTATTATTTTGTGAGATTAAATAAATATAATTTTGCTTCGCTTCAGCACTAGGTTTAAACCAATCAAGATGATTATTAGCATTAACTGCAGCATAGTTATCATCTAAATAACCCCATGTTCCGTTACAGTATGGATTTGGATTAAGCGCAACTTGTCTTTCAAATTGAGCAATATACGCTGTTGGTGAATTTAGCGGGGTTGGGACACCAGTAGTAAAGTCAGCACTATTATCATTTGTATCAACGTTTGGATTAATTCTTTGGACTGAAATAGTATTCGATGCTGCAGGAGCAGCAGCCCCTTCAAATAATTGCGCACTACCAAACCCAACTAAATCAACTTCATTGCCATCGGCATCGACTAAGCGTGCCGCAGCACTACTAGCAGCAAAGGCATTATTACCAATAAAATCAGGTGAAGGTAAAGCGTCTGTGCCACCTGATCCCCTTGCTTCTTGGACTAAGAAATATCCAAGTGCAGGAATAACTCCGCTTCTAATTTCACTAACACTTGTAGGTGAACTATTATTTGTCGCACTTGCAGTGTATCTTTCAATTTTATATCCGCTTAAATCAATCGGGGCATATGTTGGATTATAAAGTTCAACAAAGTCATGCGTATATTTCGCCCCACTATTACCACCGCCACCATATATTTCATTAATAAGTACATGATTAACATCAGATACAGGCGGGGCTTCTTCAACAATAATTGTAAATGTATCACTTAATGTTCGCTCATATCTTGTATATGAGACAACAACGTTAATAAATCCGATTGTATCAAGTAAGACGCCATCTAAAGATGTTGTAACATCAGGGTCACTACCTGCGACTGAATAACGCGTTCCATCTTCAAGGACAACATCAAGTTGTAAACCTTGGCCGTGATAGACAGTATTTAATATATGGGTATTATTCGAAGCACTAGATACACTTATGCTTTGTAACTCAGCAGTAGAAGGTTCGTAATAAGCGCAATAATCCATCGTACACGCTCCTGAAGCAGAAGAAGATGGACCACTAAAAATCGGATCATAAATTAAGTCTGCATATTCAGGATGGTCGATAAACGGATTACGGTTACCTTGGAAGTTATTATAAATTAAGTTATTTCGATGAATTTCATACTCATCAACCGGATCACTTTTATGCCAATCGAGCAAAACTTTTCGCCAACCCATTTTACCTGGATTTTCATTTGAAGTCGCAACATGAGTTGAAGAAGTAACATCATCAACGATTACTAATTTTGGATCAGCTAAAGATACATAGTTGTAATATCTTGTTTCCATATAAAATAGCGCCCGAGCAATATCACCGCGGTCTTCGACTGGAGGTAAGAAAACGTTTGCATTAGGAGAGTCTTCGTTTTTTCCGTTTGCAGCAGTTGTCGCAAATCCGCGAACATCAACTCGAGGGGTTATATCAAGCGTTGGGATACCGTAATCAAGATTAGAATGATAGCGATTAATTTGTGCATCCGCACCAATTAAATGATGTAAGTCGGTACCTGCTGGCTGAAGTTCGCCAAAATCACCGTGCGACTTTGCCCATGTATGTTCTTTATTCCAAATTAAAACATGGTCTTCGCTCCATTTAACTGCATGTTCGGTGCCATTATAATTACCACCATATAAAAGTTTGAGATAAGGATCGCCTATCCCGGTATGGTTATTGAAATTATAATTAGCTAGTTCTGCCTCGGTTAGAGGTGATAAAACCCAATCCCGATCAGTTATTTTCATTATATCTTTAGTATCAGAATATCGAAAAGACGTATGTCCTTTAATAATGTCATGTAAAGCGCTTTGAAGTTGCTCACCACGAAGATTAGCAGCACTTGAATAATAAGTCGTTAATTGTGTATCGCTTAAATTAGTAGTATCAATCGAGCGAACATCAATTGCGGCTTCAACATTTAAAGCCGTATCTAAATTATTAGGCGCTAGTAATAAGGGTGAAACACCAAGCGCCAATAATCCACTAGCAACTATTTTGAAAAATTTAATTCTTCGCATAATAATAAAAGATGTAAATGAGGTCATTCACCACTTTTAGTATTGCATGATTATATATATTTTTCAATATGAGAAAAGAGAGGGATTATATTATATATGCGCATACGCGTATATTAACGTATATTAAGAGGTGAACTTGAGCAATAAAGCAATACACGAATATGATATAATTATTGCAGGAGAAAAATATGAAAAAAGTAAAAGTTATCATTAAATCAGAAAACATACTTGAACTGCAAGAAGCGGCAAGTAAAGGCGATATTATCGACTTAAAAGAAACACTCGAAGTCGATACGTATTTTATTTTGCAAGCAATTAAAGACAAAAAAGATGCCGAATATGAAAGGTTATTAAAACTTCATGAAGAAAAACAAAAAGAGCATGAAGAAGCAAGACGCGTAAAATACGAAAAAGAAAAAGATGAAGAAATCGCCGCAGTTAAAAATAAACTTGAACGGCTTAAAGAACAACAAGAAAACTTAGCAAAAATTAAAGTTCAAGAGGCGGAAGCAAAGAAGGTAGAAGAAATTAATAAACTCAAAGAAGAAATTAGTGAGTTAAAAAACAAAATCCAATTAAATGAAGCAAGTATTGAATCAAGAATTACTAAAGAAAAAGCGGAGTTAAGTGAGGCGAATATTAAACTCCAAGGAGACCTTAAGCATTTACAATCAAACTATGACCTCCAAGTTAAAAATATTGAAAATGAATACAACCAAAAAGTTAATGTGCTAGAAACAGAACTAAGCACAATTAAACGAGAACGCGCGAGTCAAACCGTAGCAAAAATCGGCCAAAATTTAGAATCATGGTGCGATGAACAATTTAAAGCTGCTACGACATATGGTTTTAAAACCTCAACCTGGGAAAAGGATACGCTCGCTGTTAAAGGTGATGATACTAGAGCGACAAAAGGAGATTATATTTTTAAAGTTTATGCGACTGATGCCAAAGAAATCCTAGTTACTTCAGCGATGATTGAAATGAAAAGCGAAGAACTAACAAGTGAAAACAAACAAAAAAATTCCGATCACTATAAAAAATTACATAAGGACCGTGAGAAAAAAGGATTAGAGTATGCGATTTTAGTTAGTGAACTTGAATATGAACTTGAAAGTGATGCACCAATATTTGTTGCACCAGGATATGAAAAAATGTATGTTGTTCGACCACCATATTTTTTAACGCTTCTTGGTATTATTGAATCAATTGGGCTTAAATATGCAGACATTTTAACTTCAAGACAAGAAGAAATGCTCGAATTCGAAGACCGCCAAAAAATCTTAGATGACTTCGAAAAGTTTAAAAATGAGATATTAAATAACTCACTTCGACATATTGAGACTCATGTCGATAATATCGCTAAAGAAGCAAGTAAAGTTCAAGATAGCGCAGCAAACATCCTTGAATCAGTCCGAATTATTACGGAGTCGCACTTACAAACAGTTCGCAATAAAATCGAGAATTTCTCGATAACTAGTTTAGTGAACAAAATTCATAAACTAGACTAGTTTTGCTAGGGCTTTCTAAATAATACCCACAAAAAGATGTAGCATTAACAAATGCTGCATCTTTTTAAAAATGAAAATTACGTTGTTAATTGCGATGGTATATACTAAAATAAAATCGTAATTAAAGAAAGGACATATTTAATAATTATGAAAATCAATACTACGTTTAGTGGTAACAAGGTTCCGCGTACCACAAAGATTCTCTACCCCTTATGCGGTGTTGGTCGGGACATGCTTTACACGTTGTTTTCATTGTTCCTACTTGTATATATTACATATACAATGACAGGAGATGCGACCTCGAGCTACGAGCATAAGATGCTTGCAATTACAATTATTCTTGTTGTCTACCGAATTTGGGACGGGATTAATGACCCGATGATTGGAGCATTAATTGAAAACACGAATATGAAGATGGGGAAATATAAACCCTGGATTTTATATGGTGCGATTGGTAGCGCGATTTCAACTGTTTTATTATTTTCAATTAGTTTCGATGGTTGGTGGTATATTGTCTTTTTCGGTGTTGTTTATTTAGTTTGGGAACTTACATTTACAATGAACGATATCGCATATTGGTCAATGCTACCCTCTTTAACTAGTGATGCTGTAGAGCGGGTTAAACTTTCAACTGCAGTTACTGTTGCTGCTAGTGTTGGTGCTTTTATTGCGGGCGGGGTTATTCCGCTAATATATCCAGGCAGGGCAAAAGCAGCCTTTATGTGGATGTCAATTGGAATATCAGCAATTTATTTACTTATGCAATTAGTTATCGTTTTCTTTACCCAAGAAAAAGAACGACCAAAAGAAGTCGTTGAAAAAGAGCAGATGAAGTTAAAGGAAATGTTTAAAATCGCCTTTAAAAACAAACAGTTAATGGTTATGTTAGGCGTTATTTTACTCTACTACACTGGATCAGCCTTATTAAATGCAGTCGGCCTTAACTTCTTTATATTTTCCTTTGGTTATGAAGTTGGCAACCAGTATATGTTCTTTTTCACCGTCGTTTATGCGCTTGGCACCATTATTGCTCAAGCACTTTTCCCTTTAATCGAACGAAGGATGTCTTGGGAAAAATTAATTAATTTAACTTTTGTAGTTATGATTGCTGGGTATGTTGTCTTCTTTGTTGTTGGCCTAATTCCAATTATCCAGCAAAATAGAGCTACTGTTGTTTATTTAATTATATATTTAATTTCAGCAGTTTTCATTTTCTCATCACAAGGGTTATTTTATTCTGCACTACTCATCTTTATTGCAAATACGATCGAGTATAACGAATGGAAAACCGGGGTTAGAAGTGAATCAGTCGTCTTCGCTGCCCGTCCATTCGCGGCAAAGCTATCAAGTTCCATTCAACTACTCGTCACTTATGTAATCTTACTTGGTGGTGGAGTATACGGTGTTACCCAAAAGATTTCAAGTATGGAACGCGATGCTGGGCTAGGACTATTAACTGATGCGCAAGTAATCGAAGGCGCTGATGCTGCTATTTTTGAATCAGCATCACTTTATAGCGGACAATTAGCAATGCTAATTGGGATGACAGTTATTCCAATTATTTTATATATTGGTGCCTATGTCTTATTAAAACGTAAGTTTAAAATTAATAAGCCGGCTTATGAAAGAATGGTTAAAGATATCGAAGCTGGTAAAGTTGGACCTGAATACGGTAACGAACTATAAAAATAAAGCAACTTAAAAGTAAAAGCGCCTATAAAAATAGGCGCTTTTTGTTTGCGATTTTAATAAAACTCTTATTCGATTTCGCTACTAGGATAGCGAATAAATACTTCTAAACCTTCGCGGTAAACCTCAAAATCATTTTTCTCAAAGAAGTCAATTGATCTACCGGTATATCCGTAGTTACGCGGGTCAAAACCTGGTTGTTTTTTAAGCAACATATTATTTGCATGTGACCAATAGGCCCAGCCTTTATCATCCGCGTTCTCGCTAATAATTACACGTAAATCGTCGATAATTTCTTCTAACGCAGGAATATCATTAACATTCTTTGATGAAGGTTGTCTTTTAGAAACTCGACGTTTTCTCCGAACTTTATCAGCAGCTTTCTTTACTTTATCCAAGTAAACAAAAGCGTGACATGAGTTAGTTAAGGCACGCGGTGTTTTTGATTCTCCCATACCGATAACCTTTTTTCCGCCTTCGCGAAGTCTTGTGACGAGCCTAGAAAAATCGCTATCACTACTAACAACAATGAAAGTATCGATATTAGAGCGATATAAAATATCCATCGCATCAATAACAAGTGCGAAGTCACTTGATGATTTACCTTTAACAACTGAATATTGTTGCTTTTGGGTTAGCGAATATTCAATCGCGACATCTTTCCAAGCTTTTAGTCTTGTTTCTGACCAATCTCCGTAAATATTTCGAAAGGCAATATTTCCTTGTTTATTACCTTCATCAATAATAATCCCGATATATTCAGGAGAAATATTTTCTGCATCAATTAAAATTGCTACATTTACTTCTGAATTATTAAAATTTTCCATCTAACTATTCAAACTCCTCATTAATCATAAAATTAAATGTCACAGTCCCGTATTTTTCTGACTTGACACTGATCCAGGCAATACCTGGCTTATCTGTTAGAGTTTTCGCCATTAATAAGTACGCTCCAGCGTGGAAGTTAGTTGAAGCAGGACCAAATAGTTGTAAATTCGGTGATGTTTCAACTTCAAATGGCGAGAAACTATATTGAGCGACTTCGCCAAATTCATCTAAAAGCCGCAAGTCAACAATCGCTGTATCGTAGGCATCTTTTACTTTTAAGACTTCTTGATAACGATGACCAACGATTTTGAATTTACTTGGTACGCCAAGTTTTGAAGAAACGCGAGGAACATCATTAATAAAGCCGACGAAGTTATACTCGACAGCCTTCGCACCCCAGCCGCTAATAAACCGATTCCAAATATTAACTAAGTCATTAAATTCTAAGTTATATTTTTTAAATACTTTTGCCATTAGGAGCTTATGTTTAAGTTTTAAATTACTTAAACCATTAATGGAGGCATAATTAAGTGCATCTTTAATTTTCTTTGCATCACTTGTACTAAAGAGGCCATCCTCATTAAAATCTTCAGTAATAAACTCATCAATTACAAATGGGGGATGAGGTAAGTGGGGATATAAATCGTGACGGGGGTAAAATGTATTAATTAAGACATTATTTTTATACACTTTTAAGTATTCACAATTACTTAATACCCATATTTTTGGTAAGCTCGCCTCAGGATACTCCCCAATATTCATTGATGATAATACTTTTATATACGGATAATCGGCAAAGTTAGCAATATATCCACTCGCTGCATATTTTGGAGCTCTAAATATATCTAAAACACCGTGATAGCAAACATGGTCACCACTACCAAACGAACCATGGGTTTGATAATCCGCGTATACCCAAGAAGTTAATGAAGCAATTCGGGGATTGCCAAGTGCACTATTAATGACTGCTAAATGCCGCTTCGCATGCTCGGTCCGTCTTTCCTCATTATCAAATGATTTCGTTGGAAACATATGACCGTTATTTTCAGTAACGATATAAGGCATATGTTTATCTTTTTTTCGCATTACTTGTTCAGGTTTTAGTAACCCCGGTTGGTTTTCTTTACCAGAATGTGAAAAATCATTGAAAGCATAAACATCTTCTAAAAGTTCACTGCCCAAGAAATTTCTTACCCCAGTTGTCGGTCTTGATGAATCGATTTCGCGGGCAATCGCGTTCGCACGGATATATAAATCGAAATCATCCGCGGACTCATTTACACGAATCGAATTTAAAATAATCGACGGATGATTATAATGGGTAATAACCATACGTTCAACATTATCTAAAAACCGGTCGCGCCAAAGTTGATGTGATGAAATAAATTGCCAACCCGGTACTTCGTTAATAACAAGTAACCCGATTTCATCACAGCGATTTAAAAAATGTTTCGAAGGTGGATAGTGTGAGCTTCTTACGATATTAACACCGAGGAAGTACTTTAATTTATCCGCATCGTAATATTGGAGAGACTTCGACGCTGCATTTGCAATAAAGGGGAAACTTTGATGACGGTTTAATCCAATTGGTTTAATAAAATCACCATTAATAAAGAAACCATCTTTACGAAACTCAATACTTCTAAAGCCAAAGCGGACAACCCGAACATCAACGCTAGTAGCGGTTTTTAGTTTGCCGTGCAGCTCATATAAAGTTGGTTTATCCAAACTCCATAGGAGCGGACGACTAATAGCCGCCTTGTTGGAGAAAAATGTTTCGAGTTTATCACCTTTTAAATACAAATCATATTCAATCGTATAGTCAATTTTTTCCGGATTAGAAATAATCGGGCGAATATTTATTTTCCCATTCATATCCGCATCAACAAGCAACTCTTTTAAATAAGTTTTTGGGCGAATTAGGATTTTAGCTTCTCGATATATGCCTCCATACGTAAGAAAATCAATTGGACCACCAAAAGGTGGGACTAATTCATCTTCATGAGATTTAACGACAACAACGAGCCGATTATCTTTTCGCTTTGCATGTTTGGTAAACTCAACTTCAATTGGCAAATATCCTGATACATAATGACCTAGGTGATGACCGTTTAAATACAAATCAGCCTGAGCCATAATTCCTTCAAAATAGAAGAAGTAACGCAAGTCAGCATCATAGTCTTCTAAATCGAAGATTTTTTCATACGTTGAAGTAAATTGAAACCGCTCATCACTAAAATAATTAAGTGGAAGTTCAACGTTAGTATGCGGCAAATCAACTTTCTTCGCAGTATTGGGTAGTTTTTCTAAATATGCTTCTTCAAAATTTGGAATATAGTTCCACGAAAAATTTAATGGCTTATTCATATGCTTCACCTCTCAATATCTACTTTTATATTAGCATATTGATAGTGAAATTAGTTATAATATTTATGAGGTACAAAGCAATGATTAAAATAACTAATAAAACGTTTGTCTTAACAAACAAGCAATTTTCCTATGTCATCGAAATTGATAAATTTGCTCATGTAACGAGTAAATATATCGGACACCCACTCCGTGAAGGCGAAGATATTAATGCTTTTATATATAAAGAAGCATTCGCACCTGGAAGTTCTCTCGTTTACGATGAAGAAGTTGACCCACATTTTTCCTACGACCAGTGGCCGCTAGAAGTAGCCACTTATGGCAAAGGTGACTACCGCGAACCTTCAATCGCATTTAGTCAAGGTGGACAAGAATTATTTGATTTTAAATATGTAAGTCATGAAGTTCTTGATTCCTTACGTATGGAAGTAAGTTTGCCAACTCCTCATAATATTACCGATGTTATAATTATTAAACTCGAAGATAAATTAAATAAAGTCGAACTGTATTTACAGTACGGTCTAAGTGAAACGGCCTTAGTTAGAAATGTTAAACTTGTTAACAAAAACGAAGAGCCACTTAAAATCAGACGACTTATGTCGATGAATTTAGACATTCCTAATAACAATTACATTCTTTATACTCCGTATGGTGCCTGGATTAGTGAAAATAATATTGCAAGAAAACCGCTTACGCCAGGCGTGTATGTCCACGAAGCAAAAACCGGCTCATCAAGCGCTAAACACAATCCGTTTTCGCTTTTAATCGACGGAGAACTAGGTAGTACATCTGGAAACGGACTAGGTTTTAATTTCCTTTATAGTGGCTCGCATTATAGTAGTTATGAATTAACAACATTTGATAATGTCCGCATTCAAATTGGACTTAATCCAGCAGATTTTCATCCTACCCTTGAAAAAGATGAGGCTTTAACTACCCCATTTGTCGTTTTAACTTTTAGCGATAAAGGTCAAAACGGCGTTTCACAAAACTTACATAAATTTACCGTTGATCACGTATTACGGCCAAAATTCGCCCGCGCCGACCGGCCAATTGTTATAAATAACTGGGAAGCGACATATTTTAGTTTCACGGAAAAGAAAATCAAGGCTATTATTGATAGCGCAAGTGAGATGGGGATGGAACTTTTTTGCCTTGATGATGGCTGGTTTGGCAGAAGAAGCGATGATACAAAAGGTTTAGGTGATTGGGTTGTTAATCCAAAAAAACTCCCAAAAGGACTAGCGTCACTTGCTAAATACGCAAATAAAAAAGGCTTAAAATTTGGACTTTGGTTTGAACCAGAAATGGTCAACATCGACTCAAAACTTTATGAAGACCATCCCGAATGGATGATTAAGGTTGCAAATATTAAACCATCAAGTGGAAGACATCAATACGTACTTGATTTAAGTTTAAAAGAAGTTCAAGACTATATCATTGATTCAGTAACAAAGATTTTAAAAAGCGCCGACATAACCTATGTGAAATGGGACTTTAACCGTGTTTTAAGCGATTTAGGTTCAATTAAAACACCATCTAATCGACTTACATATGATTATTATTTAGGGTTATACCGCGTATTAGATGTGTTAACGACTACTTTTCCGGATGTCTTATTTGAAAACTGTGCGAGTGGAGGCGGTCGCTTTGATTTAGGAATGCTTTCTTATTTTGATCAAACATGGACAAGTGATAACACTGACGCGGTTGCGCGACTTGCAATTCAAAGCGGAACAGCACTCGCCTACCCACTTGTAACGATTTCTAACCACGTAAGTGATAGCCCTTCACATTCGATGTTAAGAAATACGCCGCTACACACAAGGTTTAATGTTGCGGCCTTTGGAGTGCTTGGTTATGAACTAGATTTATCTAAATTTAGACATTTACAAAAAGATTGGACAAAACAGCATATCGAGTTATATAAAGAGCACCGAAGTTTACTCCAACACGGAACTTTTTATCAACTTGAAACCCCATTAACAAGTGAGAATTATATATGGAGTGTTGTTAGTGAGGATAAAAAAGAGGCAATTGTCGGCTACTATCAATTACTTAATTCGCTAATTAAGGGCCAAGACCGAATTAAACTCGCGGGTTTAGATGATGATTTGCTTTATGATGTAAAAGTTATTCGCCAAGACCATGAAATTACGATGTTCGGCGGACTAGTATCACTCGCCCTTCCAAAAGGAATCGATATAGACGGTAAGATATTTAGGGCGATTGCAAAAAGAAAATCCGCTGAAGAATTCTTAAATATCGGTACGAATGAAACGTATGTTGTAAGTGGTTATGCGCTTAATCGCGGCGCCCTTTTACTTAATCCTCAGTGGAGAATGACAGGTGTATCAGAGAAGATGCGCATTCTTGGTGATTATGGCTCAACACTTATCCATATAAAAGCACGTAAATAACTGATGCCTTGAAGAGACAAACTAGGCTATGATTATGGTATAATCAAAAAGAATATGAGGTGATATTATGTTAAATGAAACAATCGAAAAACTTTTAGTATATGCGAATGCTCATTTAGGACTAGATGAGGAAGATAATACTTATACCCGTAATATCTTAATGGACTTATGTAATGTAAGCGAACCATTTTTTGATGAAATGAATATTTCCGCAATCCGCGGATTAAAAGTTCCTGATATTTTAATTCAAGAACTTCGAAGCAATTTGCTCCTCGAAAATGTTTGTGACCCGTCTAATGTTGACCGGTTTATTGTAAAAATTATGGGTACATTGACCCCGCGCCCATCTGAAGTAACGGCGAAATTTAAAGTACTCCAACGTGAGAAGCGGGCAAAAGCGACTGATTATTTATATGATTTACAAATTAAAAATAACTACATCCAAAAAAGTGCGGTTGACCGCAACTTGCACTGGGTAACTGATTTTGACAAAAACAATTTAGAAATAACAATTAACTTATCAAAACCAGAAAAAGATAATAAAGATATCGCCAGAGCAAAGCATGAAGATCTTAAGGACAGTAAGTATCCCGCCTGTGTTTTATGTAAAGAAAACGTCGGCTATGCGGGAAGAAGTGATCACCCAGCCCGGGGTAATTTAAGAACAATCCCGCTTAAACTTGATACTGAAGCCTGGCACTTACAATACTCACCCTACGTTTACTACAATAAACATTGTATTGTTTTTGAAGATGTCCATGAACCAATGATTATTTCAAAGCGGACAATGGCAAGATTATTTAATTTTGTCGATATATTCCCCCATTTCTTTATTGGAAGCAATGCGGATTTACCAATTGTCGGTGGTTCAATTCTTAATCACGAACACTTCCAAGGTGGTGAATACGAGTTCCCAATGATGAAGGCAGAAAACTTAGTTGAAATTCCCGTCGATGATGAAGAATTAGAAGTTCACATCCTTGATTGGTACAACTCAACAATTCATTTAAGTGGGACAAACAAAGAAAGAATTATCGATGCGATGGCAAAAATTCTTAATGCTTGGAAAATATATGAAAATAAACAATTAAATATTATTCCTGCAACCGCGGATATCCCCCACAGCACAATTACACCAATTGTTAAACGTGACGGACGTGTATATCATGCGTATATGATTTTAAGAAATAACCGCACTGATGAAAATTATCCTGACGGAATTTTCCACGCCCATCCCGAGTATCATCCAATTAAAAAAGAAGGTATTGGGCTAATTGAAGCGATGGGGATGTTTATTTTACCCGCCCGCTTAAAACGCCAACTTGGGGAAATTGCAAATATTTATAAAGAAGAACTTGTGCTTGGAGAAGTACTCCAAGATCACCCCGATTTAGAAATATTTGGCGAACTCTTTACTTTTTTAGAAGAAGAAAACGCTAATGAGGAAACGGTTGAGGAGTTAATCACCACATATGTAAATAATGTATGTCGAGAAATTTTAAAAAACACAGCTGTATTTAAAGATGATGAAGAAGGGAGCGCAGCCTTCTTACAATTTATCAATGAGGTTAAAATATAAAAAATGAGACTAGAAGTAGAAAGAAAAACAAAGCTAAGAGAAGGCTTTAAAAATACTTACAATCTAGAACCTGAATTATTTATTTCTTCACCAGGAAGAATGGAAATTATCGGAAATCATACCGACCATAACCACGGACTTGCAATCGCAGCTGCAGTTGATTTAGATATCGTTGCGGCAATTAGAAAAAATGATGAAGGCATCGTTCGCGCTTTAAGCGAAGGGGTTAATATGCTCATTGAAATTGATGTCAATGATTTAGTATATCGGCCTGAAGAAGTTGGGCAAAGTATCGCCCTTGTTCGCGGTGTCTTATTTCGTCTAGCAAATAAAGGGTATAAAATCGCCGGTATGGACTTATACTTAGATACAAGAATTCCTCGGGGCGCGGGCGTTTCTAGCAGTGCCGCTTATGAATTATTATTTGCTAAAGCAATAAGTGTCCTTTATAACGATGATGCAATCGATAAGTTCACTCTCGCTGAAGCGGGCCAATACGCAGAAGTAAACTACTTTGGTAAACCATGCGGATTACTTGATCAAATCGCCGTTAGTTATGGGGCGATTAGTTATATCGATTTTGCAAGAATCGAACAACCAACCGTCGAAACGATTTCTTACGAACTTGACCATTATGATATTATTTTAATCAATACTGGTGGGTCACACGGAAACTTAACCGATGAATATGAGGCAATAACTGACGATATGCGCGAGATTTCGCGGTTTTTCAAAGTTGATTACTTACGAGAAGTCGACTATTCGAGTTTTCTTAAATCACGTCCGACTTTATATCGCCGTATCGGTGGTCGCCCGCTATTACGGGCGATGCATTTCTTTAATGAAAATGACCGCGTTTTAAAAGTCGTTGAATGTATGAAAAAACAAGATGAACGTACTTTTGTTAAGTTAATCGCCCAATCAGGCGCATCAAGTTATAACTTATTGCAAAACTATACATTCGCAGCTGATAAAGACCAGCAGTTATTTTTCGCCTATAATTGGGCGAAAACGAACTTTCGTCAAGGAGCCTACCGTGTTCATGGCGGAGGATTCGCAGGAACGATGCTAGCATTTATTCCTAAGCCACTAACTGCGCGCTTTATTAAAGCAGGTGAAGTTTATTTTGGTGAAGGTAATTTACTTAAAATTAAGATTAGAGAAGCAGGAGTAACTCTTATTGAATAACGATACTAGTAATAAAATCGAACAAATATCGGCCCAACTTACCGGCAATGTTAAAGTTGATCGCCCGTTTTTATATGAAAATATTGTTGCTACTAGTAAACAAGGTAAAGATGAAAAATACTACCTTAGTTTTTTAACGACGATGTATTACTTTTTTAGCGATGTTGATAATATCGAGCAGTTTAAAGAAGTTATCGCTCTTGATAAGCGGCCTGCGGATTCACTTGCGATTGCTCTAAAACATTTAAGCGAATTAAATGAAGGTGAAAAAGCAATATATTTAGGCATGCATGCTGCAAGTGAGATGGAAACGTTAATTGAAAAACGCGAACTATATCCCCCACTTAGCGGGACTGATTACCGTAACTTTGATAGTCGCATTGAAGAAGTGTTATATTATGCAGACAATAAAGCAAACAATCAACTTATTGTTGCCCAGACAAACTATTCACGCTTTTATACTGTATTAGTTAGTTTATACTTAAAGGCAAACCATGCTTCAAACGCATATAAATATGCGCTAAAAGCACTCGAATGGAACCCTTATAGCGCGGATGCGTATTTAAACTTAAGTAAAGCAAACAATTTACTTGGTGATTATAATTCCGCGATCGAAGCCGCGCTTAATGCGGTTAAATATGCATATAAAAAACCGCGAATCGCGGATGCATACCGGCAAATTTCACTAAATTACACCGAACTTGGTAAATATAAAATCGCCCTCGCGGCTCAAGTTATTTCTGCTTACTATGATCCAAGTGATGATATTGAAAACGAAATCGCGGCATTACTAAAAATTCTTAACCGCAACCAGATCCCACCAGCAGAAAAACTACTGAAAGTGCTTGAAGAAGCAAACATTCCCCACGGATATAACGA
>JAAYSH010000040.1 GCA_012518415.1 Erysipelotrichaceae bacterium
ACATTACATTAAACTCGTTGAAGAATGGATTGTTTTTTATAATTCTGACCGAATAAAAAACAGGAAGTCTTAGTGACATCCTGTCTTTCGTTAGGCTTTTTTTAATATGTGAACTAAATGGGGTTCATTTCAATTAGAGGTTCCTTTTTAATAAATCAAGATATTTACTTAAATCCTCAGTTGGTAGCCCCATAACATTATCGTAACTACCTTCAACTTTTTTAACAAGCGCGAATTCTTCATCTTGGATACCATAACTTCCGGCCTTATCAAGTGGTTTACCACTTGCAACATAAGCAGTAATTAATTCATCACTTAGGTGATTAAATGTAACTTTTGAAGTAACACTGCGGCTAATTTCTTCTCCGTTACTTATAAGCGTATAGCCGCTAATAACGTAGTGAGTTTCTCCGCTTAGTGTTTTTAACATCGCTTTTGCATCACTAGCATCGACAGGTTGACCAAAGATTTGATTATTATAAACAACAACGGTATCGCAGCCAATAACTAAGTCATTTGGATAAAGTTTCGCAACCGCACGGGCTTTAAGTTTGGATGTTTCCTCTGCAAGTTTAGCTACAGGGGCCCTAACTTTACTTTCATCGACATCCGCAGGAATTATTTTAAATGTAGGGACAAGTTTTTTTAGTAACTGTTTTCTTCTTGGTGATTTACTAGCGAGTATAATCATAATTATCGTTTTTATTCATAACAATTGGAATAATCATTGGTGAGCGACCAGTAATACCATATAAGTATCTTTGGGTCGTCTCCCGGACAACATTTTTAATTTCTCCAAATGTCACACGGCCGCTTTTAAATAATTCTTCTAAAGCCGCATTAACCCTTTCTTCGGTTTTTGGGAGTAAATCAGAAAAGCCCCATTTAACAAAGCCGCGCGAATATACCTTCGCCGGCATAAGTAATTTTGATGTTTTCGAATCGATAACAATATTAACCGCGACAAGACCATCATCACTTAAAATCTTCCGGTCTTTAATAACAGCATTAGAAATACCGTTAATATCATTACCATCGATATAAATTGCATCCGCAGGAACTTTTGGGCCACGCTTGATTGTCTTATTTTCTAAAATAAGCATTTCGCCATTTTCCATAATAAAGATGTTTTCTTTTGGCATGCCTAAACGCTCAGCGATTTCCCCATGAATTTGTAACATTCGATATTCACCGTGAATTGGCATAAAGTAAGTTGGTCTAACTAATTTAAGCATTAACATTAATTCTTGTTGTGAAGGGTGACCAGAACTATGAATGTTAGTTAAAATTGAGTTCGTTAAAACTGTCGCACCTAACTTTGATAATTGGTTAACGACCCGGTCAATTGAGGCCCCATTACCAGGAATCGGAGAAGAAGAGAAGACAACCGTATCCCCAGGGACAATTGATACATGTTTATGATCTCCGTTAGCAATGCGCGATAAAGCTGCCATTGGTTCACCTTGAGAACCCGTACATAAAATGACTTGCTCTTCTAATTTATATTTTTTTAAATCATTTAAATCGACTAATTGCTCATCAGGTATTTTAATATACCCAAGTTCCCTCGCAGTCGTTACAACATTAGTCATCGAGCGGCCAATAATAGCAATTTTCTTATCATAAGTAACTGCGGCTTCAACAATTTGTGAAATTCGCGATATGTTACTTGAGAATGTTGAAACAATTAACCGCGCTGGTGCGTTAGCAAAGATTTCTAAAATTCCTTCAATAACTTCAGTTTCACTTGGCGTATATCCAGGTACTTCCGCATTCGTTGAGTCACTTAATAATAATTCAACGCCCTCATTACCGATTTCAGCAATTTTACCTAAGTTAATATCACGGCCAACTGGAGTAAGATCAATTTTAAAATCACCAGTATGAAAGATTTTCCCGTGCGAAGTTTCAACTAAAACACCATATGAATCAGGAATTGAGTGGGTCATTGTGACAAAAGAAACTTTAAAATTATCGACAAAAAACACATCATCTTCATCATATTCAACAATTTTTACTTGTTCACGAATTCGCATGTCCTTGAGCTTTCTTCTAATTAACGCTGCCGCAAGTTTTGGTGCGTAAATAATTGGAATATGGACATTACGCATTAAAAAAGGAATCCCACCGATATGGTCTTCATGCCCGTGAGTAATAAATAATGCTTTAAATTTCGACCGGTTATTTCTTAAGTGAGTATAATCAGGGATTACATAATCAACTCCAGGAAACTCAGCCTCAGGAAACATAACTCCTGCATCAATTAAAATAATTGTTGAATCATCTTCAACAACATATGTATTTTTACCAACCTCTCCTAAACCTCCAAGTGCATAAACAGACACTGGAGATGGCATTTTCGTATTCATAAAAAAACCTCCAAAAATAATCTTATAATATTTGCAACATCATATATTTATTAACTTCATACTAATTTGATTATACGAGTTATAAACACAATTCGCAACTAATAATTACTAAATTGCAATTGCTTCTTGTTTTTTAAATAATGCTTGTGCAGGCGGCAAGATTCGATCATAAAATAAGATTCCATTTAAGTGATCAATTTCATGCTGTAAAATAATTGCTTCAAATCCACTCGCACGAAGCGTAACATGTTCATTTTTCATTGCATCATAAGCTTCAACACTAATGATATAATTGCGGAATACTTCGCCCTCATAAAAGCGCGGAACACTTAAACATCCTTCTCCGCCTTCTAAGTAAACTTGCTTAACACTTTCGGAGACAATTTTTGGATTGACAAGTAAACGTGATACATAACCATGTTTTTTTGAATAAAAGTACAAAGCAATCATCCGCTTACTTACCCCCACCTGCGGGGCCGCAAGTCCTACACCAGGACGCAAATTATACTTTTTAGCGAGTTCAGGATCTTGGGACATTTTTAAATGTTCAAGCATGGCGAAAAGCAGTTGCCGGTCCTCTTCACTAAGTGGTAATTCCACCTCTTTAGCAACTTCACGTAAGATTGGATGTGAGTCATCATAAATAGTTAACATTTCACCAGGCCTTTCCTTTTGTAATAGTAACATAATTAAATGTAAATAATAATTTCACGCTTATAATAATGATATAATAGCACTAGGTTAGAAAAAGATGAACGAAACACTACTTAAAACACTACTTAGCCTAAAAAAGGCACTTAATGAAGACAAACGCGTGATTGCTTTAAATGAAATTGAGGCAAAACTTAATGAAGATGAACAAGTTATTAAGCTGGCAATCGCTTTTCACCAAGCACAAACGACTTATAATGATATGCTCTCATATTTTCATGAAGAAAGTGAAGAAGTAAAAAAAGCACAAGCAAAATTATATGAATGCAAAAAAGCACTTGATGAAAACGAACAAGTCGCCCACTATAACAAGGCATATATTAAGGTTAGAAAAATGTATGAGCAAATAAATGCAACTTTATTTGATCCTTTTAAAACAAATTTTGGAAAGTGTAGTAAATTCAGTGATTAGAGTCATTGCGGGTAAACATAAAGGCAGAAAACTTGCTTTTTTAAGTGATGAATTAACGCGGCCAACTCAAGATAGGGTTAAAGAAGCAATTTTTAGTGCGCTTAGCAGCGAGTTAATCGATGCACATGTTTTAGACTTATTTGCAGGTAGTGGTTCAGTTGGGATTGAAGCACTTTCCCGCGGTGCAAAAAAGGCAACCTTCGTCGATATTCGCCTTGATGCAATTAACTGTATTAGACATAACTTAAACCTAATTAACGAAGAAGCAGAAGTAATTAAAAGTGACTACCAAGCTTTTTTAAATAAAGTAAACTTACGTAAGTTTGATATCATTTTTGTTGATCCACCATATGATTTTAAGTATATCGACCAACTCATTAAATATTTATGCGATAATATAAAAGATAAAGCAATTATCGTTTTTGAAACAAGTAATGTTCATGATTTTGAAGAGTTAAACTTTAGTAAAATCAAGCGATATAAATTTCGCCAAAAATATGTGTATATTATGCGGAGGTAATATGAAAAAACGCGCAGTATATCCAGGCTCATTTGATCCATTTACAAATGGTCATCTTGATATTTTAAAACGAGCCTTAAAAGTATTTGATGAAGTAATTATTTTAGTTGCTGTTCAACCAGATAAAGCGTCATTATTTAACAATGATGAAAAAGTAGCAATGATTGAACAATCAATTAAAGGTATCGAAGGCGTTAAAGTTGATTTTAGTTCTGGATTAACAATTGATTATGCCCTTAAAAATGATGCGATAGCAATTATTCGCGGCCTAAGAGCCGCGACCGACTTTGAATATGAATTCCGTATGGCGGCCGGTAATCGCTACGTTGATACGCAAATTGATATGGTGTTTTTTATGGCAGATGCTAAGTACTCATTTGTGTCTAGTTCATTAATTAAAGAGTTATATTCGCACGGTGTTGATATAAGTGCGCTTGTACCAAAGCCGGTTAAACAAGCATTTGATGAAAAAATAAAAAAGAGAGATTAAGTTTTCTCTTTTTTTAATATCTTTAAATAAAACGACTAAACCCGAGCAATAAAAGAAACAAGCCGTCCGCTTGGATGCTCTTTTCCTGCTGCATAGAAGATGTGGTCATTTTCATGCGTACAAAGGTGAGAGAAAGTAATGTTTTGTGTTGGAACTCCGAGTTTTCTTAATTGTAAGAAGTTAATAAAGGGGGTGTCTAAAAAATATGTTCCAAGTGATCTTTTAACCCCGCGGGCATATACTTTATCTAAACTTGCAATTGCTTCGGCTTTTTCTTTACTTATTTCATTATGACCAAAGCTTACTGACGGCCCAAAGTAGAAGTGGAGTTCACTTGGTTCGATCTTTTCTTTTTCAATAACTTCACGAATTACTTTTTCACTCACACCATTAAGTGTCCCTTCATCCCCAGCATGAATAATGCCGATGAGTCCGTACTTAGGTGCATAAAATAAAATTGGAACGCAATCTGCGTGGTATATTGCTAAATAAAGGTTCTTTTCATATGTATATAAAGCATCACCATTAATCCCGTCTGCAAACTCGCTAGCACCGCGACCACCATCTCTAAGATCAACTTTAGCAATTATTGTCGAATGATGCTGTTTTGTAAAAATGATTTGGTCGACTTCAATATCAAGTGCACTAAAAAATAGTTCACGGTTTTTCTTAACTAAAAGCGGATCATCACCAACCTCATAAGATAAGTTAAGTGAGCGATAATTATTTTTTGATACCCCGCCTAATCTAGTCGAAGTACCAGCAATTAAAGACGGAAATTCATCCCAATATATAAATTTCATTTAATTTACCTTCCTACATTTATTATACAAGAAACTCAACTAAATAGAAGTTGATTAATCAAGCTTAAAATAGCGAACGTCCCCACCACCAGACAAAAATTAAAATTAATAAATGTAACAGATGATCCCAAAACGATAATGTTTGTTTAATTACACCTTCAGGAACATGTTCGCCAGTATTTGTATATTTTACCGAATTATTTTGCTCATAATCCTCCATATATTCATTTAACTCCGCAGCGACAACTTCACTATGAACGACAACCATTACTTCCGCGGCAATATAAGTACTACGCATATCAAAGTTAAATGAACCAATAATTGCTAGTTCATCATCAATTGTTAGTGATTTTGAGTGATAAGAATAACCGCTTTCTAATTCATACAAAGTAAAGTTAGTATTTAATAACTTATCTTTATTTATTCTTAATTCAAGACTACCAAAAGGATTCGCGCTGTTACCGGCGGAATTAGTAAATAAAGTCGCTTCTAAATCACTAGTTAATGTTCGCTCGCCAATTTGGTTAAATACCTCATACATTTGCTTATCCATAATAAAGTAGGGTGAATGGACTTTAATTGAACTAGTCGCATTATTCATTAACTCTGATAGCGCATAAAATATATGCGGCTCTTTTTTATATATGTGAGTGGGGTTTGTTAAAATACTTACTTTATTTACTCGTGTAGTAATCGCTTCAAAGTCAGTATTTTCAAAATAACTAGGGTACTCCGCCTTAAATTCATCATAACGTTCACTTAAATTAGTCAGGACTTTCTCCTTATCACGGTATGATGATCTTTTACTTATTAGTGAAGCCGCCTTCGAGTTCCATTTATTTTCATGATAGGCAACGAGCTCATCAACTGAAGAAGCATTACTTAAATCACTATTATAAACAAACACATCACGGTCATATTTATTATCACCGTATTCATTTGAAAGCGAACTATTCGTAATATTTCTTCCGCCAACAACATAACTTTGATTATCAATAATTACATATTTATCATGTTGACGGCCATTATGTTTCCACGGTGTAAGTAAATTAATTTTGTTATAAACTTTCACTTCAAAATTAGGCAAAGTATTTAAAACTTTTAATTCTTTTAAATCATGCGTAAGAGTCGCAGATGTGTATCCATCTACAATAAATTCAACACTCACCCCACGTTTACTTGCTTCATAAAGCGCACTAACAAAATTTAAACCCGACCAATCACGGCGGTATTTATATGTTGAAACAATAATGCGTTCATTCGCGCTCTCAATCATTTGAACTCTTACCTTAAAGGCATCGTCATTATCTTCAACGATTTTCACTCGCTCGCCACTAAGACTTTCACTGTAAAAGTTTTTCGTAGCCAAATCATTTTTAAATTCTTCACTTACCGACTTAGATCCGATAAAGGGGATTAGCATCCCAACAAGCGTATAAATTAAAAAAGCAAGTAGTACTCGCCATAAGATTGAAAAAAACTTCTTCAAAAAATCACATCCTTCCAAGTAATTATACAACCTCAAATAAAAAAAAGTTAGATTACTTGAAGTAATCTAACAATTTTAACAAGTTTGTATAGTTTTCTTATCCTGCAAAGACGCCAGTAGAAGTCCAAGCTTGATATAAGAAGTACGCTCTCTCAGCATTTGTATTACCAGGAATTGAGACGAATGTTTCAATTACACCTTTTGTCGATGCCTCTTCAGTAAAGTCGAAGAGGAAGACAGTCGGAGTATAAAAGCCACTATCTTCACTTGGTTCAGAAATATCTTTTAATAAGGAATCCGCGGCCTCATATGATGATTGGCCAAGCATATTTTGTTGATAATATGGGCGGTCTTTTGTGGTATCGACAGCTTCTTCAAGTAAAGAAATTGTCGCATCACTTGATAACCAAGTTTTAAATGGTGAGGTAATTAAGTTTTCGTCAGTTTCCTCATCAGCGAAAATTGTTCTTACGGTTTGTTTATAACCTTTAAGTTCGCTTTTATACAAATCTTGAAAATGTTTAAACCCAGGTTGGGCACTTTCACAAGCTTGACAATTTTCATCAACAATAACGAGGAAAAACTTTTCACCGATAAGTGGGTTTTTCTCATTTACTTCATCGAAGTAGTTGCTAACAAAGTCATAAGCATTGTTTTTCTTGTTTTGATTAAGCGTAATTTGGTTATTGGAATAATACGTGAACGGATTATTTCTTCGCGATTGATTATCTTGAATCGCTCCTGAGATTGCTGGAATTGAAAATATAATCGCAAAAATAATTCCAACAATTAATAATGGTTGAATCCAGGCGGTCGCCTTTAACCAATTCCAAAATCTTACAAAGATATTTTTACTTGATTGTCCTTCATTTTTCATGGATTGTCCTCCAAAGTCCTAAATAACTAATATATACTATCACTCAAGCACAAGTTTTTCAACTTAGATTACGAAAAGGAGTGCCTATATATTGTGTAAGAAAATGACATAATTTGCAAGTATTAAATTGCATACATTATCAATTATACCAATATTAGATAGTATTTAGTAGGTTACAAATATTAAACTTAAATTTTTATGGCGGAGAAAGCGGGATTTGAACCCGCGCGGGACGAGAGCCCCCTATCAGTTTTCGAGACTGACCCCTTCAGCCAGGCTTGGGTATTTCTCCATCGGGCTCCATTTTAACACAACAATTTATTCATGCATACAAAAACAGTTGTGGTTATTGTCCTTAAGCATTAATTTGGCTATAATATTAATCGTATGAATAACGTATTTTCAACCATTTCTAACGCATATACAATCGAGTCGTTTTATCCAGTCATTATTATCGGCACGATTACTTTAATCATGTTTATTATTTTATATGCGGTTGTGAGAAATCAAGAAACAAAATCAAAACGGGAAATCAAGCAACGAATCGATGCAGTAAGAATCTTCATTCTTGATTTTAATAATAATGAAGTTGTCTTTTTTAACCGGAATACGATTGGAAAAAAGAAGAAGGGGACACTTGATTTGTTTTTTGAACAAATTCATCCTGATGAAATTGAACGTGTCCGTAATTGGGTCCTTGATTTACTTGATCCAAATGAACGCGGTGTCGCACCTTATATCGAGGCTGATGTTATTGTAAAAAGCGAAGCAAAATCATTTTTCTCCCTCTTTCAATTAATTCATGTTAATAAAGAAACGCGAAAAATTTATTTGGAATCGTATTTACTTCGTCTACTTAAACCGCGACTCCGCTTGCCAAGAAGAGGTCGGCATCATTTAGTAAGTGAAATAAGAGCGCAGCAACTGTTTGACCGCTACCGCTCAAGAAACCGCGGAACTACAAGTGTCATTCGTTTATTTAAAGTTGGTAAAGTAGGCGATAAGGACGAAAAGCATGAACGACTTATTATGTCTTTCTTACTCGATAAATTAATGATGTACTTAGGGACGAATCGCTATGCGATGCAATTAAGTAATCACGAAGTTGCAATTTTTGATTATAAATATAATTCCAAGCAAGAATCCGAGCGGCTCGCTCATTCGATCTTAATTGAACTTGACCGGTTTTTGGCTGTAAACGACTTAGTAAATAAATACTCATTCTCAATTGGGATGATTGAAAACAAAGAAATAAACGCCTCTTATGAAATTACGCTAACGAGTGCAAGAGAAAGTGCAATCTTAGCCCAAGAAGGTGGGGCAAGGTTTAAGATATATGATAAAACTCCTGAACTTGATAAAGACCGCGTCTTAAAACAATTAAAAAGTGAATCACTTACTAATTTAATTAAAAATAGAAACATTAAAATTACCTTTAGGCCAATTGTTAATGCAAAAAGAGCAAAAACAATTGGTTATCTAACTGATATCCAACCGACAAATTCGCTCTTTAATAATTTTAGAGAAATGAAGGATTATGCAGCAAAATCTAATCAAATCCGCGAACTATTCGCGCTAATTGCTAAAGAAAGCTTAGCGAAGTTTTACAATCAACGTGACGATGAAAACTTACTCTTATTTTTACCAGTTGGGCTTGCAGATCAACCAGCAATCTTGAGAACACTGCCAAATATTCCTTACGCTAAAGATGTTAAAACTATACTTGTCTTAGATGAAAGCGATCCGGCTTTCTTAAGATTTACTAGCGATGACATTTATAATATCGTTAGTGAACTAAACGATGCAAACATTGATATAAGTCTCGTTATTTCTGATGAAGATTTAACACTCGAAAAACGTGTATATGAACAAATTGATTGGTTTATCGTTGATGAGCGGTTAACGAAGAATATCCATGCTGATGACCGCATGCGATTACGCCTTGCCTCAACTTTAGAAAAATTAATTAAATATAAAAAACATATTATTATAAGCGACTTAAATTCATGGACTGCGATTGAGTTTATTTTAAAAACAGGTATGATTTATGTATCGAGTGAGGAAATCTCACAAAGTAGTGAGATGGTCTTACCAGTTGATAAAAAGAAACTTGAACGGACAAGAAAACTAATCGATTACAATTAATAGAAGGATAATAAATTATGAGTAAAGTAAATGTGAAAATTGATGCGATTACCGCACGTGATGAAGATTATGCTAGATGGTATACCGATGTTTGCCGCAAGGCTGAACTAATGGATTACTCATCCGTTAAAGGCTTTATTATATACCGTCCCTACGGCTATGCGATTTGGGAGCAAATTCAAGCATACTTGGACAGAAGGTTTAAAGAAACGGGGCATGAAAATGTATATATGCCACTTGTTATCCCCGAGAGTTTGTTCCAAAAGGAAAAAGACCATGTTGAAGGTTTTGCCCCAGAAACGCTAACGGCAACACTTGGTGGTGATGAAAAAATTAATGATCCACTTATTATTCGACCAACATCAGAAGTACTTTTTTGTGAACATTTTTCAAAAATCGTTAAATCGCACCGCGACTTACCAATTTTATATAACCAGTGGTGCTCAGTTGTAAGATGGGAAAAAACAACTCGACCATTTTTACGTGGCGCTGAATTTTTATGGCAAGAAGGGCATACACTTCATAGTAGTGAAATCGAAGCAAGACATGAAACACTACAAATGCTCCAAATTTATAATGAAATGGGCCGCGATTTACTTGCAATTCCATTTGTAAGTGGAAGAAAAACCGAAGCGGAGAAATTCGCGGGTGCCCTTGAAACATATGGAATCGAAGCACTTATGCATGATGGAAAAGCTTTGCAAAGTGGAACTACCCATTATTTTGGTACTGGTTTTGCTGAAGCTTTTGATATCGCTTATCAAGATGAAGATAATAAACTTACCCATCCCCACCAAACAAGTTGGGGAGTATCAACAAGGCTCATCGGTGCACTTATTATGGTTCATGGTGATGATAACGGCTTAGTTTTACCACCAGAAGTTGCCCCGATTCAAGTAGTAATCGTTCCAATCCAACAAACTAAAGCTGGAGTATTAGCAAAAGCAAGAGAAGTAGTTTCAAGACTTGAGGCGATCGGGATTCGTAGCAAACTCGATGAGAGTGACCGTTCACCAGGCTGGAAGTTTAGCGAATGGGAAATGAAAGGTGTCCCCCTTCGGCTTGAAATTGGCCCAAGAGATTTAAAAAATGGTGTCGTGTTAAGCGCAAAACGTAATGATGGCGTTAAAGCTCAAATTGAAGATGAAAACATCGAAGTTGAAGTCGCCGCTTTATTAAAGCAAATCCAAAGCGAAATGTATGAAAAAGCAGCGAATTTTGTTGAAGAACATACAACGACTATTTATAAATACGAAGACTTAGATTACGCTCTTAACGAAAAAACTGGCTATGCAAAAATGATGTGGTGTGAAGATCAAGTGTGTATTGATAAAATTAAAGATGAACACGCCGCAACTGCTCGCGTCATGCCGTTTGATGAACAACCATTTGCAGATACATGTCCAGTATGCGAGCAAAAAGCTAGTAAAGTTGTCTTAGTGGCGAAAGCTTATTAAATTATAAACGACCACACTTTAAACATAATGTGGTCGTTTTTATTTAAACTATGTAAAGAGTAGGCACATTTTATTTATTGCACATATTTTTTGCCTATGTTATTATTTACTAGCAAATGGAGCAGTACCCAAGTTGGTGAAGGGGCTTCCCTGCTAAGGAAGTAGGTCGGGTAACTGGCGCGAGAGTTCGAGTCTCTCCTGCTCCGCCATTTTGATATTTATTAATGCTGCCTAAAAGGGCGGCATTTTTTTTATATTTATCCCACTGATTATAATTTCATTTAATTTATGTTTAAATTATACATTATTTTATTTCGTTTGTAGACAGCCAATGGTGTACAAATAATATAATTTTTATTAATAATTATTGTTTCAAACTTTTAATTCCAAGGTTTTCTATAGATTATTTTTACAATAAAATACCTGTAAGAGATACTATAGCTAAACATAGTATTAAAAGAATTAAATTTTATGAGTTTGTTAATAGAATTGTAAAAATTTTTTATCAAATAAACAAGTTAATACATAATTACTGGAATATAACCAAAACTTCTTAAAAAACCTAAAAATATTGGTTATTCTGGAATAAAACTCAACTATTTGGTATAATTAGTAATAGAAAATAAAAGGATGGAGTGTGTAAACATGATTGAAAAA
>JAAYSH010000041.1 GCA_012518415.1 Erysipelotrichaceae bacterium
TGTCTTTTTCGGGATCAGGCTTTTTTTCTAACGGACCCATATAATTCGATGTTATTAAAGTTACTTCCATATTTAAAAGGTTACTAAATTTTAATAGTTCATTTACTTGATACCCTGCTTCTGGATCGAAGACATCTTCTACGTGAACAAACATAAGTTACCTTCTCCTAAATCATCTATAATTATAGCCTATATTACCTAAGGAAATATACAATTCAGACAATTACAGAAGATTCATACCAAAACATCCTTGGTTTTTATCCTAATGAAACAATTAAAGCAGTGGGTCTTGCTAGAAATAAGTTATCAAATCATATATAATTTTATTATGCAAAATCAGCACCAAACGCCTTCCAAATATAAAACGCTTTGTGTGTTTACAGTCAATTATCCGTATACGCCTGGCGAGCAATTTTTTCACGATGAAATTAATTATTTAGCGGAGAACTTTGATGATATATCAATCGTTTCAATGGAAAGCAACTTAAAAAAAACTCGAGTTACACCACCCAAAAACTGTAGAGTGGTTGGTTTGGACCGAAAAAAGTTTTTGTTTAGATCGGTTTTAAAAGCAATTGCAAAAATGTTTTCTCCAACAACTTTTAAAGAAATGCGTTTTGCTAAAAAAGAGCTCGGATGGAGTAGTTTTTTCAAAAGATGGTCACGCATTTTTAGTTATTATTTATATTCTGGCCGGCAAGTTGCTTGGATTAAAAAGAATATTGAAAAAAATAATAATCAAATAATTTTGTACTCTTATTGGTTAGGCCCAACCGCGTATGGTCTTGCCAAATTTAAGAAAAGCGGATATAAATTTAAGGCAATATCACGCGCTCATGGATATGATGCCTTTTTAGATAGAGGCTATCAACCGTTTAGAAAAGAAATATATAAACACCTTGATGAAATCCACTTTATTTCAAATAACGCAAAGGTACAGTTTGAAGAAAAGCTCGCAAATTATGTTCCCAAGCCAAATGCAACACTTTATACTTCACATTTAGGCCTTGTAAACACTTCAAACAAGATTAATCCTGATTCAAACGACAGCACTTCTTTCACGATTGTTTCATGCTCGAATATTGTCGACATCAAAAGAATTGACATGATAATTGATGCATTGGGAGAGTTAAAACATCTGCCAATATACTGGCGACATTTCGGCAGCGGGCCTTTACTCAATTCGTTGTTGGATCACGCCAAAGCTACATTTGAAAACACAAATATAAACTTTTCGTTTGAAGGTCAATTGTCGAACGAGAAAATAATGAATTACTATGAAACTACTCCGATTAATCTTTTTATTAATACTAGTGATAATGAAGGAATCCCGTATTCAATTATGGAGGCTAATAGCTATGGGATACCAGCTTTAGGAAGAGATGTCGGCGGAATGAGCGAAATAATTGAAGATGGCAATAATGGTATTCTCCTACCTAAAGACGCAGGGTATGAGGCCGTCGCTAAAGCGATATTAGATTTTATGGACAAAAGCGAGACAGAAATAAGGCAAATGCGTCTTAATGCATTTGCAAATTGGGATAATAGTTTTAATGCACTAAAAAACTATTCTTTATTTTATAAAACAATCATAAAATAAATTTAAACTTAAATTATTATAAAGCTGTTTTGGGTTTCCTTCTTAACTTATTAAGAGGAATGTTTAAAGAAAACACTTTTTTATTTTCAGGATTATATGTAATTGCGTATAAATACATAATAACTAAATATGTTGTTTTAAATAAATAAAGATGGAAAAAGAGGCGACTAATCACAATCGTTAATGCCCATAATAGTCCAAGCATATAATATTCAGGTTTGTGGCGGAAACTCTTAATAATTGGTGTTATTAAGAACATTTCAAATGCTAAAAAGCCAACTAACCCAAAGTTTGCCAGTAATTCTAAAATATCAGAATGACCAATAAGTAAAAAAGAATTATATTTAATTACTTGACCAGGACCAAACCCTAGTAGCGGTTTGCGCAAAAACAGTAAAACCATCTCTTCTCTAAGCGCTGTTCTAATTTGTCCCGAAATATCTTCGCTGCCAGTATCCACACTAAACATGTTACCAATAATCCCATACACTCTTCTTTTAAAATAGATTAATTGGGGGATTTGTAAAATCCCCAATCCAATTACAATTAAGGCCAAAATCATAATTACGAAAATATATTTTTGACCTTTAGGAATTTTTAAATAAATCGTAATTAATGTAGCAATAATAACGATGCCAAGGTAAGTCATTGAACCAGTTGAGAGTAGGAGCCACACCGCGATAAAATAAACAATATACAAGGAATATATCTTTTTGGAAGTAGCGAAATAAAGAAAAAAGACAGCGATAAACGCTAAAGCCATCGCATTAGAGTTAATCGGTGCAAAATATGTTCCTAAACGCCTTGAAAAATCAAATGTAATTAATGGACGGGCATAAATTATAACAAAATACAGCAAATACCCTATACTTCCTAGCGCAAAAGCGATGAGGAATTGCTTTGTATTTTCACGGTCATGAACTAAATATTGATATAAAGTAAAAATAGTAGCACTCAAAAACACAATCGTGAAATTTTGCGAGTTAAATGTCCAATTCATTAAAGAAGATAAGATAACCGCTGCATTAAATATGGCAAGTAAGACAAAAAAGTAATCAAAGATAAACTTTCCATAAATTGTAATATATGCTAAGGTAGTTAGCAACAGCAAGGCGTAAACGATATTTGTAATTTGATTAAACCCCGCACGCCTTGAAAAAGAAAAAGTCGTAAAAATTGTAAGAGTTAAGAATACGAAAATACCAACCCGAAAAACTTCTCGATAATTTTTATTTTTAATACTGCGGACGAGCTGTTCGAATTGATATTTAATTTGTTTAATAATACTACTCACGGTTATTTAACCTCTTCTTCTCAATATAAAGAACTACACCAATAATTCCGAAATACAAAACAAGTGTAATTAAAGTAAAAGTATTACCCACGATGTTGTAGGTTTTTAGGACTGAAATTGAGTGCGAGCGGTTCAAGAACACTGCATATAAGGAATGAATTAGTAAAAAAGGTGCCAACACACCAACTGCGTACTTTAGAAAGGTCTTTCTATTATGTTTGTTTCTAAATAAATCAGCATCTTTTTGCAAGGTTAATCTAAATCCATAAGCAGCAGCAATTAGTACAAAAACAATAATGAGAATCCCCATAAGTAGCATAAAATTGCTTAAAGTCGAAAAAGGTTTGGGAGAAAATAAAGCATTAATGCTTTCCTCTTCAAAAACAATTTGAGTCTCTCCTCCTTTATTTCCATAAATCTTAATCGCCGCATCATTAAAATTATTGTTCTCATAAAAATATTCCTTCAAATAGTTTTTCAAGGAGTAAAACGAACTTCGTGTTGTAAAACCAAAGTGAATGTCCGCGTAATTATAAATCTCCTGTATCGAAGTTAAAAAATAAGGCCCAATGAATTTTTTAAGACTTTCCCCAAACCAACCATCCTTACCTTGATACTCCTCACTTGTATACTCATCAAAAAACACGTTTCTAATTTGAACATCTTTAGCAAGCGGGGTCTTAATAACGCCGCTTGTTGAAATATTGACCCGTAAATAATCAATAATGTCGTCATACGAGTTATAAACGCCACTTTGATCTTGCCTAATAATTTCATCGGCAATCGAGGAAGGAAGAAAAAAAGTCGGATTTTTATTTCTATCACTTGTTTCGCGATGTATTTCCAAATTCATGTATCCAAATTTATATTTTCCATCACCATAATAATGTGATGTGATTCCTCTTGCATCAAATGAAAGGTTATCAAATCCCACAATATCTAAGGCGAATGTCCTATCTTCTTGCGCATCTCCGGCTAAAATATACGACTCAATTCGTTCAACACGCTTAGTTTGGCTTGTTCTAAATTGAAGATCACGGTAGACGCTGTGTTCAACATTATCTTTAATATCGACGACGGCATGGAAAGCTTTATCATAAGCTTCATCTTGCATAATATAGGCCAAATTATCAAATTTTGCGGTCAAGTTCACGTAGTGAGAATTAAAGCCGTAAGCGTAGACGAAAAGAAAGGCGATTAAAATTAAAAAACTAAAGATAAACGGCAGATTTTTCATCACCGTCTCTTTAGAAATGTTTGTTTTGTTCTTTTTTTGCTCTAGCACTGCTTTTCACCTAATCTTAATTTAACTAGTGGCCAAATAGCCAGCCGTATGTACATCCTCTATATACTAGCAAATTATATCTTATTTTAACTAATTTTAAACGTGTTATATTAAAAAATGATGTCGATTGAAAATATCATTTCATTTATTTTTCATCGGACATATTTAATTCTAGCCAATTTTTCTTTAATGGTTTATACATAACCAAAATGTACAATCCGCCCCAAACTACAGCAAGAATGATTGATTCTAGTAGGCTGCTCATATAGTTATCTAAAGGAATTACTTTCTTTAAAAAATAAAATCCCAAAGCCATTATAGCGTTAGTTAAAGTAATGATTCCAAGGCTCTTCCACGGAAAAATTCGCTTAAGTGAAACACCAATAATTTTCGATGTAAAAATTAATTGAACCGCCTGCATTGTTACTTGAGAAAGTACCGTTGCTACCGCTGGGCCCTCGAAATCAAAAATAAGATAGAGAACATAATTCAAAATTATATTTAACAACATCGTTATTAAAGAACTATAAAAAATAATTTTTGTCTTACCAACCGCGTTTAAAACAAGCCCAAAATAAGTAAACTTAAATAGTGCTAAAATAGCATAAATTCGAAACACATTAATTCCGGGCAAGTATTTTTCTCCGTATAAAAACTCAACTACATCTGGTGCGAAAACAAAAATTCCCGCTACTAAAAACGAGATTAACGCAAATGAGAGGGTTATTGCATTACCCCAAAGTTTAACTGCCGCTTCATTCTCCTTATTATCTAGTAATTTCACAATATGCGGCATAAGAATGGCAGTAAATGATGCGGCAATAATTGTTAGTGGTAGTTCTTTGGATGCGTTTGTATAAATTGCTAATTGCTCGGTGGAAAATAGGCGGCCAATTAAGAGTTTATCTAATTCAATATTTATTGTACCAACAATTGAAGCTAGTCCTATTGGTATGGCAAAAGCCAAAACGGTTTTTAATAAGTTTTTATTAAGTGAAAAGGAAAGTTTTCCAGCGGTATTTTTGACAATCACATACACACTAATAGCAAAGATTGCTTCGACAACGACAAAGGCAATCATATATGAAGTAAAGCCGAGGCCTGCAAGTTGAACCCCTAAAATTGTCCCAACAAGCGCTATACCATTAAAGATGCGGTATCCCATAATTAAATTAGTCCGTTCATATGAAATCAATACATACTCAATACTAGCCATAATTACTTTTGCCCACGGATAAAATACTAGGAAATACCAAAAGTTTTTAATCAAATTGTTATCATAATATTTAGCTATTAAAGGCGTGCTCAATAGTAATACCAAGCCGGATAGGATTCCTAAAATAGTCGACAAAGTATAATATAAATTTATAAACTTTTGTTTATCATCTTCGCTCTTTGCTTTGCCTAAAAAATAATTAATACTATTAGGCAGGCCGAGCATAAAAAAAGCGGTAATTAAATTAATCGCCGTTAACATTTGCGAATATGTTCCATATTCTTCTAATGTTCTAAATCTTGAAAGTAGCATCGTTGCTACTAGCGAAACGAGCACTGCAAACACCTTGGAAGCAGTTAGTTTTATTGTGTCGTAACCTATTTGTTTCTTTTTCATGCGCTTTTTCTTTAACCTAATATAATACTAATTTTCCGATTTTATTAAACGATATAACTGCCCCGATATATTAGCATAATTAAATTTTTCAAGTTCTTTTTCATTAAGCTCAGGTGCGGAAAAGTTACCATCAATATATCTTATATATAACTCAATTATATTATTTTTAAGCACTTCATAGTCATGCTCCTTGTTGGCGAATTCATAACAAATCCCCGAATTTGTCTTTTGAATGTATTCTCTAATTTCGCTATTTCCTTTATTGCCGGTAACGATTGCGAATATATGCGTGCCAGAACTAAGGTATTCATAAAATTTACCTGGAATAACGCCCTCATAACTTTCATAATTCCACGTCGATAAAAGCAAAACATGCGACTTTTGCTGCATATTTAAAACCTCGTTCCGATCATTATAACCTTTGTCTAGTAGCAACTCGGACAAATTATATTTACCGAGTTCTTCTTTTAACACCGCCGAATCACGCCGCTATAAAGAAATTGGAGATTATTTTTAGCAATTGTTCTTGATTCAATAAGTTCAGAAACGGCTCTTATTACTGGTGAAATCGAGCGCCGTCCATCATATAAATTACCAGAGACAAAAAAAGTAAATTTAGAAAATTTAGTGACTTCCCCTTGTTTAAAGTCATCATCATCATAACCATTTGTTATAACTCTAATTTTTTGGCTATCTTTATAATACAGAGCTTTTGAATACCCCGTTGAAACATCGGTGATATAGTTCGCATCTTTACAATATTTCCTTACAAAACTTTTTTTGTAGCGACTTAAAAGTTTTGGAGTGTATAACAAATTATAAACCGGGTCACGAAAGTCGGCTATCCAAGTTAGGTTATTATTTTTCTTCTTAATAAAATTTGCTAGTAAATGGTTAAATTCTGGTCCGAATGTTGAAAAAACGGCGTCATACTTAGTAAAATCAATATGTTTTATTTGTTTTTTAGCTCGCTTCAATAACTGGTGTTGTTTTATAACATGCTTAATACTAAAGCCGACATATCGGAATTTAGAAGGTTTCTGTTTTTTTTCCATAGTAGTTGTTATTTTATTTGCTTGGCTAGATCCATTGTTTTGTAACTTATGTTTATCTTCTTTTATTGTAAGTATTGATGCCGCAAAAACTTCTTCTCTTTCTTTTAATTTTTTTGTCTCGTTTTCAACGGTAATAACATCACAAACACAATTAAAATCTCTAGTTAAGAATTTAACTAATTTTGTTGCTCTTAAGGCCCCAATAACGTTATCTGGTTGAAAATAATAGCTAATAAATAATATCTTTGTTTTTTTCATAAAAGCATCATACCTAGTTAACTTTAAGCAAGAAAATATTAGTTACTTTCTAAAACTGGTGATTCTAGCGACTTGCCAAGCTCATACGCCACACGGAGTTCGCTTTTTTCGTTAATATCGCCAATTTCTCTAACTCCGCCAACTAGTATTTTGGAAAGGTCCCGCCAACCAAACGTTTGGCAATACTTTTCATAATCAGAAATAATTGAGTTAAAAGTCTCCGCGTTATCATCCTCCGCTGTTGCAATTAATATAGCTTCCGTCATTTTAAGTTTTTGACGGCTATGTGGAAGCGTATAAGCATAAAACTTCTCCAAAATTAACTTAATCGAGGCGGAAATGCCTGAATAATATAAAGGTGTGGCAATAACGATTAAATCGGAGACATTTAGATAAGGTGCGAGCGGATTAAAATCATCATTAATAAGACAAGGTTTCCCCTTGCTCCAACAGCGACCGCAATCACGGCACGGATAAATATCTTGGTCAGCAGCGTCAACACGCCGAACCGCATGTCCGGCTTTTCTTGCACCACGAATAAACGACTTCGCTAACATCATCGTTGCTCCATCACTTCTCGCACTTCCGACAATAACCAATATATTCATCATTAATACCTCCAAAAGCATGAATGTATCTACTTAAAGTATACTTGAAGACGCCTAAAAACTCAAAGACTAA
>JAAYSH010000042.1 GCA_012518415.1 Erysipelotrichaceae bacterium
AAAAAGGCGCGATTGTACCGCCTTTTTTCTTACATTTACTTCAAATTGTAAAGAAAACAAGACTTTAGCAAAGAAAAAGCCAAAAAAATCGCCTAGGACCTTGCAATTTGCAATTTTGTGTGATAATTTAGTTATATCAAAGATGAAATTCATAATGGAGGAAAAACTATGAATAAAGTAGATTTAGTAAAATTAATTGCTGAAGAAACTGGTCTTACACAAAGAGAAGCAGAAGCAGCACTTAATGCTTTAATCGAAGGCACAATGGACGCCCTCGCAGAAGGCGAATCTGTTAAACTTTCTGGTTTTGGTTCTTTCAACGTTCGTGAACGTAAAGAACGCCAAGGTGTTAATCCACAAACTGGTGCACCAATTACAATCCCGGCAAGTAAAGCGATTGTCTTTAGAGCATCAAAAGCTTTAAAAGAAAAACTCAACTAATTTGTTGAAAATGCTAGAAAGAGAGTGCAAGCACTCTCTTTTTTCATGAAAGGAATTTGGTATAATTAAATTATGGAACTACAAAACTTATTATTAAAACTCGATACAATCTTCCAAAGTGAAGGCGAAAGTGTTTATGCAGTCGGAGGCGCGGTTCGTGATTATTTGCTTGGTCGGCCGCTGTATGACTTCGACTTTGCAACTTCAGCGACACCAGAAATAATGAAAAAGTTATTTCCTGAAGGTAATTTTGCTTTTGCGAAGTATGGAAATGTTTCAATCGAACTTGACGGTAAACATTTAGAAATTACAACCCTTCGCGAAGAAGAATACGGGGAAACAAGGCACCCAAGTAAAATAACGTTTGTTAAAGAAGTGAAATTAGACGCAAAACGACGCGACTTCACGATTAATGCAATGTATTTAACACCAGCAGGGAGATTAATTGATTTTTATGGTGGTCACCACGATTTAAATATCGAATTAATTCGAATGATTGGCGATCCCTTCGAGCGCTTAAAAGAAGATCCATTAAGAATATTACGTGCGCTTCGCTTTAAGTTAACTTTAGGGTTTAAACTTGAAGAACAACTTGAACAAGCGATTATTAAACTCGCCCCGTTAGTGAAATCACTTAATCCGCAAAAAGTAAATAGCGAAATTGCAAAAATGCGCGAAATTGATGAAGAAAAAGCAAACCAAATACTAAACAAATACGGAATACATTAATTAGTTTAAATGTGCTACAGTTAATATGCATTTTAAAAGGAGGAAGGCATGATTCCTGAAGCACTTGATTTTCGCTATTTATTAGCAGAATACTATAAACGAATTGGCATTGAAGAAGTCGAATTCGTCGTTATTACGATGATCGACCATTTTATCCAGCAAGGTAATGAATTAATAACTCCGGATTTACTATCGCTTAAAATGAATTTATCACCAGCACTTATTGATCAAACAATCGTTCGCCTGATGAATAAAGGGTTAGTTGATTATACGTACGCAAGTGCCAAAACTGGAGCACTTTCCACTTCATTACAACCACTTAAACGTAGATTATACCGTGAGTTCCAACTTGATTTAGCAGATAAAGAAAAAGCAAATAAAGTTGATATTACATCGCAATTAGAAAATATTTTTGGCGTCTACCAAAAAGAGTTAGGCCGCTCACTTTCACCAGCAGAAACCCAGCGGATTCGTGAATGGTTTGCCTATGGTTATAGTGAACAAATGATAATTGATGCCCTATTTGAAGCACTAAGTAAAAACCGTCGCTCGATTAGATCAATTGATAAGATTTTACTCCAATGGGCGACAAGTGAAGATATCGAAAAAGAAGGTTTTTCAATAAAGCAAGAAAACTGGGATGAAGATATTGATAAAACAATTGAAATAGCAAAAAAGAAATGGTTTGATTTTGATGATGAGTAAAAATATTAATCAAATAACTTCATATTTTGACAAATTATTTCCTAATGTCGGAACAGAGTTAACATACAAGACTGATTATGAACTTTTAATCGCTGTTATGTTAAGTGCCCAAACGACTGATGTCGCCGTTAATAAAGTAACGGACGTTTTATTTACTAAATTTAAAACACTTGATGAACTTGCAAATGCGGACATTAAAGAAGTAGAGGAATGTATTAAAAGTATCGGCTTATATAAAACAAAAGCCAAAAATGTTATTGCAATTGCTCAGATGCTTATAAATAATTTTGCGAGTAAAGTACCAATTGAGAAGAAAGACTTACTTACTTTACCAGGCGTTGGTAATAAAACCGCGAATGTCGTTAGAGCTGAGTTATTTAAAATACCCGAAATCGCTGTCGACACACATGTAAGCCGAATTTCAAAGCGGCTTGGTCTTGCAAATGAAAAAGATTCACCTGATCAAGTCGAGGCGAAGCTAAGAAAAATAATTCCGGTGGAATCTTATATAAGTTTTCATCACCAAGCAATCCATTTTGGCCGATATTTTTGCCAAGCAAGAACACCAAGATGTTATGAGTGTGAACTTGTTAATATATGTAAAGAAAAAAATAAGCGGCTTACTCCTTAAAGTAAACCGCATCGACGACCTTTAAATAATCTAATCTTGGGGCTAGCTTACGTGTAATAAGGTGGCCTTTTTCTTTGATTTTATTATAAGGAATTGATTTCTTACCTTCGTTATGTGCCGAGATTAATAGTGATGCATCGAGTAAATAAACTTCATCAAATGTAGAAAACTCAATAATAAAAAAGGCAATCCCACCGTGATTTATTACACTTTGTAAGTGGCTGAATTGATGGGGAGTAATATTTGCTAACGGGAACCTAGTTTTTAAAGAAACACTTTTAGCCTCAAAATCGATATATTTGCCTTTATATATCCCGTTATAGTCAGTTGTTGATTGTTTTTCAAAAAACGCTTCAGTTATTTTAGCACCTTTTGAATAATCAACTTTCACGACTCTAATCGGGGTGGGTCGCTTCGTAATCGTTGCGATATTTTTTTCTTGGTAGTAAGCATTGGCTAAATTTAAGTCAACTTCGAGCGCCATTCCGCGGTTCGCAGCATTTAAAATTATCCGCGACTTTATTTTCTTGCGCGTCGGAGTCTTTTTGGCTTTTTTACCGGTTGGATATTTAATTTCCATCTCGTCTTCCTTTACGTACGTATTGCTTGACGAATGTGAGAAACTGCGTATAACTTACATCTTCACCATCAACTAACTGCGAAATAACTTGTTTAATTGGCAGTGGTAAATTGTTTGTTTGCTTTAATACCTTTAAATAATGCTCATCTACAATGTCAGGGTTTTTTATGAATGCATCATAAAGTTTGGCTAAATTATAAGCATCCGCGAGCGGGTCATGTTGAACACCGCTAAATTCGATATCAAACACTTTACAATAATTTACTAGTGAAAGTGGGTTGTTTTTATCATCTTTAATAAATTCTGACAAGATATCGCTTAAGTCGATATGGTTTTTACCAATCGAACGAACAATATTTTTATTCGCCTCAGGCGTATAGTACAAACTTTGATTAAATATACGCATATCATGTTGACCAAAAGTCACAAATTTCGCATGTTTCCACCTTCGACCGACAAAGCGTTTAAATTTTTCCAATACTTCATCAAAGGGTAAACCTTGCTTCTCGAGCAATTCATCAGTAATCCCCGTTAGTTTTGTTACATAAAAACCAACACGTTTTTTTGACTTAACATAATATTTAAATGGCTTTGCTCTTTTACCAAGTGTTTTATCTTTTTTTAGCGAATAAATAACTGCACCAATAGCAATCATTTCATGACTTTCTTGTGTTCCTTCTAAATCAAGGAAAACTAAGTACTTCGCATCTTCAATTCGTTTCATTAATTTTTGCATAGAAACCTCGAGATAATTATAACATATGCAAATAATATTTTAAGTAATTGACCTTGCCGCCTTTATTGCAAGCAGGGGTAGTTTTATTTATAATATATACGGAAACAAAGGTGAAATTATGGAAGTAAAATTAAAACTAAATGCTAAAAAAATTCTTGAAAAAAAGTTCACTCCTAATGTCGCGGGCTATGATCCAAAAGAGGTCGATAAATATCTTGATCAAATAATTAAAGATTATAAAACACTTGAAGAAATACTTCCCCAGTTAATTAAATCATATGAACGTGCAATTAAAAGTTTAGAAGATGAAATTAAACGATTAGGAGAAGTTGATGCAAAAAATAAACTTATCGAAGATAAATTAAAAGTTTTAAATAAAAACAAATATATTGCCCTTGAACGAGTTGATTTATTAGTAAGAATTGATAAACTCGAACGAGCGTTATATAAAGAAGGCGTAAATCCAAATAAAATTGTATAATATAAAGTGGTCCGGATAACTGCTGGCGAAAGCTAGAGGAAAGTCCATGCTCGCCTTAGCTGCGATGCTAAGAGTGATTGTGCTAGCGGAAACAATAACGCTAGGGAGGGAGGAGTCCCTCACGGCGGTAGAACACCTAAATCGTAAGACATGGTGAACTCCTGAAAAGTGCCAAAGAGACGAGTTTAAGGGAAACCTTAAAGTGGAACGGGTAAACCCCGCAAGCGAGCAACCCAAATTTGGTAGGGGCAACTAAAACGGCGAAATGAAGCCCGCTTAGTAGGTGAAAACACCTAGATAAATAGTTATCGATAACAGAACATGGCTTATAGGACCACTACTCACTTATTAAACTTGAGGACAAGATGAACTTAGCAAATAAAATTACAACATTTCGGATTGTGATGGTCGGCGTGATTATTCTCGTCATGCTTTTTCCGTACAAATTTGTTGGAGTTGAAACAATTCCTTATGTATTCGGAAATGTTAATGTAGTTTATTTTGTTGCTCTTATTTTGTTTTTAATCGCCGCGATTAGCGACGCAATAGATGGTCATATCGCCCGCAAATACGATATGATTACTGACTTAGGTAAATTTTTAGATCCAATTGCCGATAAATTACTTGTAAATATACTGTTAGTTATTTTACTCGTCCCCGATCTTATATTACCTGGTGTAAGCGATCAGATGAAAATGCCGATTTTACCAGTTGTAATTATGATTGGCCGTGATTTGATTGTTGATGGTCTAAGGTTAGTCGCCGCGAATAAAAATAAAGTTTTAGCTGCGAATGTCGGCGGTAAAATTAAAACAATCTTACAAATGATTGCCATACCGTTAGTTTTATTAAATAACTGGCCATTTAGTCTAATAATTGCTAGTGAAACATTTAATTTTGCCTCATTATTTGTTTATTTAGCCGCGCTTGCCTCATTAATAAGCGGAATCGTTTATTTAGTCCAAAATTATCATATATTAAAAGAAGAGGTGCCTCATGAAGGATGATATAATTACACTTGCGAATTTACTTAATGAACTTGATTACAAATTAGTTAGTGCTGAAAGTATAACCGCTGGATTATTTGGTGCACGTATTTGTGAAGTTAATGGAGCGAGTAAGTTTTATGAAGGTGGAGTCATCGTCTATTCACCGCAAATGAAAATTGATCTACTCAAAGTTGATGAGAATATAATTAATACATACGGAGTAGTTTCGCCTGAATGTGTTGAAGCGATGACAAGCAATGTTCAAGCATTATTTAACGCTGATGTTGCGGTTGCTTTTAGTGGCAATGCTGGCCCAACAAGTTTAGAAAACAAACCAGTTGGGCTTGTATATATCGGGATAAAAATTAAAGATGAACAAGTAAAAATATATGAACTTCATTTAAAAGGCGCAAGAAACGTTATTCGTAAACAATGTGTTGAAGCAGGAATTAATTATTTAATTCATCTTTTACAATAACTTTCAAACGATAGTAAGTAAAATATGCAATCTAAATAATAAGGAGAATAAATATGTCAAAGAAAGCAACAGATAAACAAAGAAACGATGCTCTTGAAGCGACACTAAAAACAATCGAAAAAACATATGGTAAAGGTTCGATTATGCGGCTTGGTGATAAACCAGCAACTAATGTTGAAGTTATCCCAAGTGGCTCACTTTTACTTGACCAAGCATTAGGAGTTGGTGGTTATCCTCGCGGCCGGATTATTGAAATATACGGACCTGAAAGTAGTGGTAAAACAACACTCGCACTTCACGCGGTCGCAGAAGCGCAGGCTCAAGGTGGGAAAGCAGCCTTTATCGATGCCGAACATGCAGTTGATCCAGAATATGCGGCACGCTTAAGTGTAGATATCGATGAATTAATTCTTTCTCAACCCGATAATGGCGAACAAGCATTAGAAATTGCTGAAATGTTAGCTAAAAGTGGAGCGATTGATTTAATCGTCGTTGATAGTGTCGCTGCACTAGTACCACAAGCCGAACTCGACGGCGAAATGGGCGATCAACAAGTAGGTCTGCAAGCACGTTTGATGTCAAAAGCGATGAGAAAGATGTCAGGAATCTTATCCAAATCAAACACAACAATTATTTTTATTAACCAAATTCGCGAGAAAGTCGGTGTAATTTATGGTAACCCAGAAACGACTTCAGGCGGAAGAGCGCTTAAGTTTTACTCGACAATTAGAATTGATATTCGCCGCGGTCTTCAACTTAAGGAAGGTCCAAATGCAATCGGTAATGAAGTAAATATTAAAGTTGTGAAAAATAAAGTTGCACCACCATTTAAAAAAGTTAAAGTCGATTTAATTTATGGTTATGGCATTTCAAAATTAGGAGAACTACTTGATCTAGCAGTCGACTTAGACATTATTAACAAAGCTGGTTCTTGGTATGACTATGAAGGTGATCGGATGGGTCAAGGTCGCGAAGCAGCAAAATCGTTTCTAGAAAATAACCCAGATGTATATGAAGAAGTTAAAACAAAAGTTCGAGATGAACTTCGGCCAATTGCTTCGAGCGATGAAGATGAATAATTTATAAAAATATGAAAAAATAAAGTAAGAGCATTATGTTTATAGCTCTTATTTTATTTTGATTAGGACAAAAGTGCTAATTCGCACAAAAACACTAAGTTTGTAAAGTCATTTTATTGAAAAGCAAGGCAGAAATGGTGTAACATATTAAAGAATTCATTATTTGTAAAAGGAGGTAATTTATGAGAGTAGCTAAAAGAATATTGCCAGTACTTGCCGGAATTTTCGCAATTGCTGCAGTCGCATTTATTTTTCTTGATAGTGTGCAAATTATTGGAAAAATCGGTAACGTTCCTGCTGAAGAAACGTTCATCAAAGGCACTGTCGCGATTTTTGGCGAAGAAGGCGGATACACAAGAACAGACTTTGCAATTATTACCCATGCCCTCTTATTAGGCGGTGGTGTATTAATGCTTGTTGGCGGTAGAATTAAACTAATTAAAGCTATCGCTTACGCTGCGATTGTAGTTGGTACAGTTGGAATTTTCCTCTACCCAGAGTACTTTGCTCGGGCAAACACGATCATACTTGGGTCAGTTGGAAGTATAACGCGGACAATCTCATTAGCAACCGGCGGAATTTTAACCGCAGTTGGCGGATGTATATCCGCACTTTTAGGAACACTAGCAATTGCTCTTGATTAAAATCAGTGTGTTTTGCTAGTTTTTTACACTTTTAGCCTTGATAACCTTAAGTTGTCCTAATATAATGAATTTAGATAATTTAAAGAAAGGAAATGATTATGAAACAATTAAAAAAATTTCTCCCACTTATCGGCGGAGGCTTGCTCGTTCTTGCGGCTTTATTCCTCTTCTTGCCAGCGGTTAAAGTTGGTGTAAGTGTATTAGGAGTAACTGTATGGGATGATCCAGTCTCAGGAGGACACGCTATGTTTGGTAGAACTGTTGAAGGCATCCAAGATCTAAAGTTTAACGTTGGTATGTTTATTACCTTTTTACTTGGTTTAGGTGCAGGCGCAGTTGCAATTGTTACTTACTTCAAAAAGAATGAATTATTAAGTTACATTGCATTAGGTCTAGGCGCATTATTTTTCATCTTTGCTTTCTTAAGCGGCGTTTTCTTTAAAGGCGCAAACGGCTTAGGTGATGGAGTAAAAATCGCACTTCAAGTTGGACCAATCTTAGCGGGCATCTTCGGCATTCTTGGTGCCGGCGCAGTTGCAGCTGACGTATTTGTTAAGTAGGTTATTTTTAAAAACAAAGTAGAAAGCAAGACTAGTCATAGTCTCGTTTTTTATTTGCTTTCATCATAATTATAAAAATGCATGGCAAAAACGGCCCTTTTTCAAACAAAGAAAAAAAACAAATAAAAAACGAAGTTAATATGTTTAATTTTATGGGAAATCCGTTATAATATATGTGTGCTTATTAGCATATGACTCGTTACTCTTCGATAAATAACCTTTAGGGGTTTAATATATATAAACTTAAATATTACTTTGTTGAGCGACGAGTGTGACTATAACTCGTTTTTTTACGAGGAAAACCATCTCATCAAAGCTATCTGATGAGTACAATATAACGATAGCTACATAGAAAAGGAGAATACGAAATGGGAGCACTAGCATGGGTCCTCATTGTCGTCGCCTTCTTTGTTGGAATTTTATTAGGCTTATTAGTTTTTTATCTAGTCCCAGTATTTAAAGCGAAAGAGGCTTTAAAAAAAGCGGATAAAATCAAGTATGACGCTGAGATAAAAGCAGACCACATTATTAAAAATGCGGAACTCGATGCTAAAGAAGCAACGATTGCTGCACATCAAGAAGCAGACAGACAAATTAAGGAAAAGAAAGCGGAAATATATACCGCACAAAAATCACTAACCCAACGTGAGCAAAATATGGATCGTCGTGATTCGATTCTATTAAGTAAAGAACAATCATTAGAAGACAGAACTGAAAACTTACGGCGCAAACAAGCTGAAGTTGATAAAATGGCAGAAGACTATGATAAGAAGTTCGCTGAAATACTTAGCGAATTAGAAAAAGTCGCGCAATTATCAACAAGCGAAGCTCGTGAAGAAATATTCCGGCAAGTCGAATCTAAGTTGTCACAAGAAATCGCAGCATTTACAAAATTAAAACTTGAAGAAGCAGAAGAAAATGTTAATGAAATCGCTCGGGATAAACTCGTACTTGCGATGAATAAGTATTCGCAAGAAGTTACAACCGAAAGAACAGTCGCAACAGTTGACTTACCTAACGATGAAATGAAAGGGCGAATTATTGGCCGGGAAGGAAGAAATATTCGCTCACTTGAACAAGAACTAGGTGTTGATTTAATTATTGATGATACGCCTGAAGTAATTACCGTTAGTTGTTTTAATCCAATTAGACGAGAAATTGCAAAGCGGACACTTGATTACTTAGTTAAAGATGGCAGAATTCAACCCGCACGAATCGAAGAAGTCGTGGAAAAAGTCCGCAATGAAATCGATGAAGAAATTCATAAAGCAGGCCAACAAGCTGCCTTTGAATTAGGCTTACCAAGAATTCACCGCGAATTACTCCGACAAGTCGGTCGTTTGAAATTTAGATCATCATATGGGCAAAACGCCTACAAACATAGTATGGAAGTCGCGGCATTATGCGGAATTATGGCTGATGAATTAGGTTTAGATCCAATCTTAGCCAAACGAGCAGGCTTACTCCATGATATTGGTAAAGCAAGTGACTTCGAAATGGAAGGCTCACACGTTGAAATTGGAATTAGACTTGCAAAAAAATACGGTGAACCTGATGAGGTAATCGATGCGATCGCCTCACACCATAATGATGCGGATGTTAAACACATTTACACCGTCTTAGTTATTGCTGCTGATACTTTAAGTGCCGCACGTCCAGGCGCACGCAGTGAAAACTTAGAAAACTATATTAAACGAATCGAACAATTAGAAGCGATTTGTAACAGTTATGATGGCGTCTCACATTCATTCGCCATGCAAAGTGGACGGGAAATTAGAGTTATGGTTGTTCCCGAAAAAATTGATGATATCGGAGCATTCAAACTCGCCCGTGATATTCGTGAACAAATTGAAAACGAAGTCACGTATCCAGGACAAATTAAAGTTTCGGTAATCCGTGAATATCGGGCAACTGATACTGCTAAATAATGTGCAAAAAGGGTCCTAGGAGCCTTTTAAAGCACTTAGAAGGATTTATTAGGATGAAAATAATGTTTATTGGTGACATAACTGCCAAGATCGGAAGACGAGTAGTCGGCAAGCTTTTACCAAAACTACGTGATAAATATGACCTTGATTTCGTTATTGCTAATGCTGAAAATGCAACACACGGTAAAGGTTTAATTTTTAATCACTATGAATTATTACTTGATGCAGGGATTGATGCGATTACTTTAGGTAATCACTACGATGATAAAAATGAAATTAGACAATACATCGATGGCGCACCTGAAATACTAAGACCTTATAATTTAAAAGAAGACTATCCTGGTGTAGGAACAGCCTTATTTGTTAGTGAAGAAGGAATTCGTGTCCGAGTGACAAGTTTGCTCCTTGAAGCATTTATGAATATTGATGTTTTTAATCCTTTCTTCGCCTTTGAAAAGTTGCTTAACGAAGAAAGTGCAAGTGACATACATATCGTTGATATTCATGGTGAAACAACTGCAGAAAAACTTGCATTTGGTTTCGAGTTTGATGGTAGGGTTTCAGCGATTGTCGGCACCCATACACATGTGCAAACACGTGATTATCGAATTTTAGAAAATGGGACGGCTTATATAACTGATGTTGGTATGAGCGGACCATATAACGGCATTCTTGGTGTCGATAAAGAAAAAGTTATCGCCAGAATGAAAGGAGAACGGGGTCCCTTCACTTATGATAATAGTGATGATGCGATATTTAACGCGGTTATTATCGAAATCGATGACGAAAGCGGGAAAGCGACAAACATTTTCCCAATTTATCAAATAGTAAAGGAAAAAGATTTGTAAGATGAAAAAACGTAAAGTTAATATTTTAAATACACCCTCATTAGATGAAGCAAGAAAGCGTAGTATCGGAATCGCCCCATTAATTTATGCGGATATAAAAGTTTCTCCACTTGTTCGCGAGTTTGCTCGAGGAAAGAAATATTATTTAAGAACATACGGCTGTCAGGCGAATGTTCGTGACAGTGAAACTTTAATGGGTCTACTCGAAGAAGCAGGCTTTGTTCAAAGTGATAACTATAATGATGCACACGTTATTATTTTAAATACTTGTGCAATTAGAGAAAATGCTGAAACAAAAGTTTTTGGTGAAATTGGGTCACTAAAAGCAATTAAGCGAAATAACCCAGATGCAATTATTGCTCTAGGTGGCTGTATGAGTCAGCAAGAAGTAGTTGTCGATGAAATTATTAAAAAGTATCCGCAGGTCGACCTTGTTTTTGGCACACATAACTTATCATTTCTTTTAGAATATATTGATGAAATACTCAAAAAAAGAGAGCGTCTCGTCAGTGTCGCCTCAATAACGGGAGAAGTTATTGAAAACTTACCGGCAGTTAGAATGGATAAATACAAAGCTTATGTCAATATTATTTATGGCTGCGATAAGTTTTGCAGTTACTGTATCGTCCCATATACAAGAGGTCGCGAACGTTCGCGCTTACCAGAACATATTATTGAAGAGTGTCAAAGTTTAATAGATCAAGGCTACCAAGAAATAACTTTACTTGGTCAAAACGTTAATGCGTACGGCAAAGATTTAGGGAACGAATATACATTCGCAGATCTTTTAGATGAAGTTGCAAAACTTGGGATTCCCAGGCTTCGTTTCGTTACCTCGCACCCATGGGATTTTAGCGATGAAATGATTGAAGTTATTGCTAAGCATAAAAATATTATGAATTATATTCATCTGCCGCTGCAAAGCGGAAGTAATGAAATACTACGAAAAATGGGACGAAGATACACCGTTGAAGCTTATTTAAACCTCGTAAGTAAAATAAGAAAACATCTTCCTAATGTTAGTTTATCAACGGATATTATTGTTGGTTTCCCAAATGAAACTGAAGCACAATTTGAAGAAACGCTTGAAGTAATAAAACAAGTCGGTTTTGACAGTGCATTTACATTTATTTATTCAGCCCGCGCCGGGACCCCCGCGGCAAAACTAGACGATGATGTTTCGAAAGAAGAAAAGCATCGCCGCTTTAATAAATTAACAAAAACACTTGAAGTTTCAATCGAAAAAAGTTCAGAAAGTATGGTTGGAAAAACATATGATGTTCTCGTTGATTCGATTTCAAAGCGCGATGATAATATGCTTTCTGGTTATACTGAAGGAAGTAAACTTGTTCACTTCCCTGGTGATGAATCATTAATTGGGGAAATTATTCCAATAAAAATTATTGAATCAAAAACATACTCGCTAAGAGGAGAAATTGATGAATCGCCGCTTTAAGATTGAACTTGAAAACTTTCGCGAGCAACTTTTTGGTGAAGAAATTGTGAAAGAGTATTTCAAACTACTTGAAGAAGTAAAGGAAGACCCATATTTAAGTGAGCTTCGTAGTAAAATCGATAAAAAACAAAGAGAAATTGCAGCGAATATTAAGAATGCGGAACTTAAAAAGCAATTAAATGAAGAACGAAATGAATTAAAAGCAACGTATAATAGCGATCCGCGTGTCGTTAATCTTTCGTTTTTAGAAGATGAAGTATATAACTTGCTTAAACAAATTAGCGATGTTTTAGAGCAATAACAAAGTATGATAATATTAACGTTGAGGGTTAAATAATGAGTAAAAGTAATAAACCAAAATATACACCGATGATGATGCAATATTTGGAAATTAAAGCGCAATATCCAGATATGCTTGTTTTATATCGGCTTGGTGATTTTTACGAACTATTTTTTGATGATGCAAAAGTCGCTGCAAAAGAACTTCAACTTGTTTTAACTGGGCGTAACGCTGGTGCAAAAGAAAGAGTTCCAATGGCAGGCGTTCCGCATCACTCTGTTAAAGGATATATTCAAAAACTTATTGATAAAGGTTATAAAGTCGCAATCGTTGAACAACTAGAAGATGCCGCAGAAGCAGAAGGGATTGTTAAACGCGGAGTCGTCCAAATTATTACCCCCGGCGCCAGCATGGACTTAAGTGATGATGAAAACAACTACATCGCAGCAGTTGATTATACGACATTTAAATTCGTTGTCGCCTATGCTGATTTAACGACAGGTGAAATAAACGTTATCGATACGAAAAAAGATTTAAGCTCCCTTTTAAGTACACTTGATTATATCGCACCAAGGGAAATTGTCGTCCCGACACATTTTGATGAAAATCTTTTAGCAAAAATTAATAGTAATCGCTCATATTTGATTTCCTTTGAAGATAGCGATGATATTTCGCTCGAACATGAAGCGATGTTAGGAAATATTAAAGATTTATTTCAAATGAAAACAATTGTCCGCTTAATAAATTATTTAACAAAAACACAAAAGCGGAAACTAACATACATGAAACAAGCCGAAATTGTTGAGGTAGGGAAAACACTACAAATCGATAGTTTCTCTCAAAACAACTTAGAGTTAGTTAGAAATATTCGCACTGAAGAAAAATATGGCTCACTATGGTGGTTACTTGATAAAACAAAAACTGCAATGGGGGCACGATTGCTTAAAAAATGGATCCAGGCTCCAAGCGCGGATTTAAACGAAATAACGAGAAGACAAAATATTGTAAATGGTTTAATTGTTAATTATTTAACAAGAGATAATTTAATCGAAGGGTTAAATGAAGTATATGACTTAGAAAGATTAATCGCGCGAATTGCTTATGGGAACGCAAATGCGAGGGATTTGCTGCAACTTTTAAAATCACTCGCCCCATTAAAACAACTAAAACAACACTTAAGCAAATTAGATAGTGAAGAGTTAAATGAACTTAATAGTAAAATCAATCCACTAGAAGATTTAGTTTTAGAATTATCAGTCGCACTTGAAGACGAGTTACCAATCACAATTAAAGATGGCGGCATTTTTAAAAAAGGTTACGATGATGATTTAGATGAGTTATTAATTTTAACGAAAGATTCAAAACAATATATTGCGAACTTAGAAGCTGAAGAGAGAAAGAAAACTGGAATCAAAACTTTAAGAATTGGTTTTAATAAAGTTTTTGGGTACTACATTGAAGTAACTAATTCATATAAGCATCTAATTACCCCAGAAATGGGTTATGAAAGAAAGCAAACGCTTGTTAACAGTGAACGCTTTATTACAAGTGAATTAAAAGAAAAAGAAGCAGTTATATTAAATGCAGATGAACAAAGAAAGCAACTAGAATATGAGCTATTTATTGATTTAAGAAATCGAATTGCGAATGTAACAAGTATAATTCAAACAACCGCTGATGCTCTTGCAGAACTTGATGTACTCATTTCTTTAGCGATAACTAGTTCAAAATCAGGTTATATCTGGCCAACATTTAATAATGAAAAAATCATTGATATAAAAGATGGCAAGCATCCAGTTGTTGAAAAAGTTATGAAGAAAACTCACTTTGTTCCTAACGATGTATATATGGATAGTAGTGATGATGTTTTATTAATTACTGGTCCGAATATGGGCGGTAAATCTACGTACATGCGTGAACTTGCTCTTATTGTTATTATGGCGCAAATTGGTGCATATGTCCCTGCTTCAAAATGTAATATTCCAATTTTTGATAAAATCTTTACCCGGATTGGTGCATCGGATGATTTAACAAGTGGACAATCAACATTTATGGTTGAAATGGCAGAAACTAATTATGCGCTTGCAAATGCAACAGAGAATTCCCTGCTAATATTTGATGAAATTGGCCGCGGAACTTCGACGTTTGACGGGATGGCGCTTGCCCAAGCGATTATTGAATATATCGTTACGAACATCAAAGCAAAAACTCTCTTTTCAACCCACTATCATGAACTAACAAAAATTGATGAAGTTTTACCGAGTGTTAAAAATGTTCATGTCGCGGTTAAAGAGGAAGATGAAGAAGTTACCTTCTTATACAAAGTCCGCGAAGGAGCAATGAATAAGAGTTACGGGATTAATGTCGCCAGGCTTGCAAACATGCCAAATGATTTAATTAATCGTGCCCGTGATATTCTTGCCCACTTAGAACAAAAAGAAATTCCCTTTGAACATAATGTTATGGAAAATAAAGAAGACGAACAACATTGGGCAATTAAAGAACTCGAGAAGATTGAACCATACCATATGTCACCATTACAGGCGTTAGATTATTTATATGATTTACAACAAAGGATAAAACGTGATGAGTAAGATCAAAGTACTTGATATATCGCTTGCTAATCAAATCGCGGCTGGAGAAGTAGTCGAACGGCCAAGTTCGGTTGTTAAAGAACTAGTCGAAAACGCGATCGATGCGCAGGCAAAAAAGATAACCGTTCGAATCAAGGATGCCGGACGTAGTTTTATTGCGGTCGAAGATGATGGCATTGGGATGAATCAAGAAGATGCCAAACTCGCCTTTGAGCGTCATGCTACAAGTAAAATATCGACAACATTCGATTTATTTAGAATTAAAACACTTGGCTTTCGCGGTGAAGCGCTACCTTCAATATCAGCAGTTGCAGATGTCGAATTAATTACTTCAACTGGCGAAGGTGTCGGGACAAAAATTAATGTAAGTAGCGAATCTTATGAGGTAGAAGATGCACCTTTAAGAAAAGGAACGACAATTACTGTGCGGAATTTATTTTATAACACACCTGCCCGCTTAAAACACTTAAAAAATGACTATATTGAAAATGCGAATAATCTTGAAGTAATGCAGCGGATTTCCCTAGCAAATCCAAGTGTAGCGTTTACTTATATTAACGAAGACCGCGTAGTATTTGAAACAACTGGACGCGGCGATTTACTTGAAGTTATCTACAATCTATTTGGTTCGTTTAACGCAAGTAAAATGGTAGAAGTTAAATTTGATAACCCAGATTTCTCAATCTATGGCTTTATTGGCAAAGCGGAAATTGCTAAAAGTAATCGTTATCAAATGATTACGTTATTAAACGGCAGGCACGTATTTATGCCGAAAGTTAATCGGGCGATAATTGATGCGTATAAGGACTTTTTACCTACAAATCGCTATCCTTTTGTTATTTTAAACTTTAAAATTGATCCTGCACTTGTTGATGTAAATGTTCATCCAAGTAAGAAAGAAGTACGCTTTTCTAAAGAAGAAGACTTAAGAAAACAACTACTTAACTTAATTCCAGCAACGTTAAGCAAAGAAGATTTAAGTTTTAG
>JAAYSH010000006.1 GCA_012518415.1 Erysipelotrichaceae bacterium
CTTTGCAATTATTTAATTGCTTTTTCAGGATGGTAAATTGCTACTGCTGCTTTTCATCTTTTAGGGGTCTTGTCATTAATTGGTTAATAAGTTCACTTGGTTTCGCATTATTAAACAAGACCTCATAAACCGCCGCAATAATTGGAAGTTCAACGTCTAACTTATCGGCAATTTCTTTAATTACTTCTGTCGCATATATGCCTTCAACTGTTGTTTTATTTGCCTTTAAAAATTCACTCGCATCATCGGCTTTCCCAATTGCATAACCTGCCCTAAAGTTTCTTGAGTGTTTGGAATTACATGTAACGACTAAGTCACCTAAGCCAGTTAAACCTAAAAAGGTTGATTGTTTTGCTCCAAGGATAACACCAAACTTTGACATTTCATGGAGACCGCGTGTTATGAGTGCTGCTCTTGCGTTATCACCGTAGCCTAAGCCTGCGAGTGTACCACTTGCAATTGCAATTGAGTTTTTCATTGCGACTGCTAGTTCTGCACCTATTTCATCATCATTTGTATAAACACGGAAATATTCGTTGGCAAATAAATGTTGAATTTTTTCTGCACTTTCATTATGTGAAGATGTTGCCGTGACCGCCGTAACTTGACGTAAGATTACTTCTTCAGCGTGCGAAGGACCAATAATTGAAACGACAGGATATCTAAGTGAAAGCGGAATTACTTCATTAATTACTTCACTCATCCGTAAGTCGCTACCTTTTTCTATCCCCTTGGCCGTATTAACAAAGTACTTTTTCTTACTTAAAAGTGGTTTTACTTCATTTAATACGCTTCTAACAGCGCTAGAAGGAACACTTATAACAATTACTTCGCTACCTTCTAGTGCTTTTGCTAAATTTGTTGTCGCTTTAATCGTTTCATTTAAATAAACATCATCACCAAAAAAAACTTTGTTTTGATGAAAGTTATTTATATCATCAATTTGACTTTGATCATTACCATATAAAATAACTTCATGGTTATTATCTGCTAATACTTGGGCTAAAGCACTGCCCCAGCTTCCGCTACCTAAAATTGTAATTTTCATCTTAAGTTCGCTCCCGTAATATAAATTTTATCGGTGTACCATCTAAAAGAAAAGATTCACGCAACCGATTTTCTAAATATCGTTCATATGAGAAATGCATATATTTTGGATTGTTACAAAACAAAACAAATGTTGGTGGTTTAACGCCAACTTGTGAAGCGTAGTAAATTTTTAAGCGTCCTTTATTAAAATGAGGTGCGGGATTTGCAATTTGTGCGTCTTGGATAATTTCGTTTAATAATGACGTGCCAATTTGTAAATTAAACGCATCATAAACGACAAGTAGTTGCTCAAATATTTTATGAATCCGCTTATTTTCTAAAGCAGAAACATAAACGATTGGCGCATATGGTAAGAACTTAAATTCTTTACGGATTTTTTCACTAAACTTATGCATTGTATACGTATCTTTAGTTACTAAATCCCATTTATTTACAACAAAAATAACTGGCTTATTTGCATCAACTGCATAACCTGCGACATGTTTATCTTGTTCAACGATGCCTTCTTCAGCATCGATTACTAAAAGTGATATATCGCTTCTTTCAATTGCAGATAAGGCTCGAATTGCGGCGTATTTATCAACTGCTTCGTATATTCTTCCGCGTTTTAAAAGGCCAGCGGTATCAATTACGACATAGTTTTGCTCATCTTTTGTAAATGGTGTGTCAATTGCATCACGAGTTGTACCACTTATTGGTGAGACGATAACACGTTCCTCATTTAACATCGCATTAACAAGCGATGATTTACCAACATTCGGGCGACCGATAATTGAAAAAGCGATTGCACCTTCATTGTATTTTACTTTTGGCTTCTCGTGTAAGTGTTTAACGACAAAGTCTAATACATCGCCAACTCCGATACCATGAGCGGTCGAAACAGCGATAACCTCCTCAAATCCAAGTGAGTAAAATTCTGAAGCACTTAATTGATAGGATATATTGTCCGCCTTATTAACAGCGACAACGACTGGTTTATTTGTTTCATGAAGTAAGCGACTAATCATATAGTCTTCATCAGTTAAACCTAGTTGAGCATCACCCATAAAAATAATCACATCCGCCTCAGCGATAGCAATTTCAACTTGTAAGCGGATTTGCTCTTGAAACGGGGTATTAGCAATTTCAATGCCGCCGGTATCAATTAAGCTAAACTTTGTGTTTAACCACTCCGCTTTTGCATAAAGTCGGTCTCTTGTTACTCCTGCTTCATCATGGACGATTGAAAGTCGCTCACCAACAATACGATTAAAAAGCGTCGATTTCCCAACGTTAGGTGATCCAACAATTGCAACAATACCACTAATCATTTTAAACCTCTAGTCCAATTTTTTCGTTAATAATTTCTAAAACTCCAGCAATAACTTGCTCAATATTTAAAGATGATGAATCTAAATAAACTGCGTCATCAGCCTTTTTAAGTGGCGCGAATGCTCTACCCGAATCAATTTCATCACGTCTTTTTAACTCTTTTTCGATTTGCTCAAGTTTCGAAGTTATCCCTTTTTGCAAGTTTTCTTCATGACGTCTAATTGCTCTTGTTTTAACATCGGCAACTAAAAAAATCTTAACATCAGCATTGGGTAAAACATATGTCCCAATATCGCGGCCATCCATAACGACTGATTTGTTTTCTGCTAGTTTTTGTTGCTCAGCAACTAGATGGAGTCTTACTTCTTTATACGAGGCAATATATGAGACATTTTGATTAATATCGCTTAAGCGGATTGCTTTTGTGACATCCTCTCCGTTTAGTAAAATTGTTCCATCAGCATTTAAATCAATGTTAACTTCATCTTTGAGGCGACTTACTGCGACTTCATCTTGAGGATTAACTTGCCTTTGTAACACATAATAAGTATAAGCGCGATACATTGCTCCTGTATCGACGTAGGTGAAGCCTAAAATATCTGCGACGCCTTTAGCGATCGTTGATTTGCCTGCTGCGGCAGGACCATCTATGGCAATTGAAATGTATTTTTCTTTCATATTTATTTTCCTCATTGATAATACTTAATTACAAACGCAATCGCAAGAGCCCCAAGTAACACTCCCATTGCAATTAAAACAATTATCCCAATCATTCTAGCAGTTTTTTCCCCTTTAGATACCTCGGGTGTTGGGGGCGGGGCTGGATTAGTATATTGATCATAACCAGCGATTAGTTGTTGAACTTGTTGTTTGTTTGAAATTACTTTTTCTTCTTCAACGTGATTTTCCTTTTGTTTAGCAATCGTTTTTTCTTGTTTCTCCAGACGGCTATTTGCTTGATCGGCTTTAGCCATTTTCTTTATATCGGCCCGGTAGCGGGCATATTTTCTTACACGTGTTGACTTCCTCATTAAAACCCGCCTTTCTAGGTTTTATTATAATAAATTGGGCGAGCAAATAATAGTAAGACAGTTTATATTTATTAAATATGTATGTTTTATCATTAATATACAAATTCTCGTTTCCGCTTGTTTAATGATGTTGTAATCGCTATAATAAAGAAGGAATTATAGGAGGAAGTTTATATGGCAAAAGTAAGAATTGAAAAAGAACATTGCACCGCATGTGGTTTATGCAATGCGATGGCTCCTGATTATTTTGATTGGGATGACGATGGTTTAATGGGAGTTATTCAAGAAGAAATTGCAGAAGGTGACGAAGACTTAATCGAAAGTTGTGTAGCTGATTGCCCAACTGGAGCAATTATTGTTGAATAATTTATAACCTACTAAAAGCTAGAACTATCTAGCTTTTTTTTATTAATGAACAAAAAGAAAACTGGACCAGAAGTCCAGTTTTTCTTTTAAGCGGCTTTTCTTCCGATTTGGATCCGCTCCATCATTCGATGTGTTGACTTGTAAGTTAAGAAGGTAAGAACGCCAACAATCGTATTTTTTATTAAGTTAAATGGGAATAATAATTCGTAGTATGTATGACGCGGGAATGACTCAGAAAATATTTCAAACTCAAGGATTGCAATATATGTATCGACAAGAAAATACATATTACATGCGAGCGCGACTGCCATTTGAACGACACTTGAAATAACAAGCGCAGTAATTGCTCCTTTTAGTGTCCGGTCATTGCGGTATATCCATGCCGCACTAACAACCATTGCACTTGACATAATAAAGTCTGCAAGTGCCCCAATTGGTAATACCCCTAAGGGGAGCGATAAAATGGTCTTAATAAGAACAACAAGAAATCCGACAAGTGGTCCATAAGCAAATCCAGCAATTAACATCGGGATTTCATCAAAGTGTAATTCTAGCCACGGGGCCCCAAGTGATGCGAATATATTTAATGGGACTACTCGGGCAAAAAAGACATAAATAACGAATGCTGCTGCAGAAAATATCCCGACACGTGCAATCATCGAAGTGTCAATTCTTGGTCTTCTTCGACATTTTCCTTTTTTATCTTTCTTTTCACCTTTTTTGCACGCTTCGGTGTCTAAATCATTAGTTTGTTGCTCTTCAACTTCTTGTTGATTGTTATTTTTTTCTTCATTCATAATTATTTCTCCTTACAAAATAAAATGTGCCGCTGTCAAACAGGGCACACGAGAAATAATTTTATCGTTTAAAAAACTAATTCTTGCCTTCTTCCATCTAGACTTTAACTATCGCCACTGGAATTGCACCAGTTCTGCCGAAGCTCGCGGGGTATACCGCCGGTGGGGACTTTCACCCCGCCCTGAAGACTAAAATAATCATAACACGTATTTTTAAAATGACAACACTATTTTTTAAGTAACTTGTCTAAAAATGCATCCTTTTGTTTTTCACTACTAAATTCAAATGTAATTTTATTTGTTGCTGCAGTTGTTTTTGTTTTATATTTTCTGTTTAGTTTTTTAAGACGCGGATCATCTTTTTTCCCTTTGGTTTTTGCAACAAGTCGCTCTGTTTCTCTCACAGTTAAATTATTTGTATAAATTTCTTGAATAATTTTTTTAATTGAAGCTTCTGGTAATGCGCATAAGGCTCTTGCATGACCATAAGATATTTTTTGGTCGTTTAAGTCACGTAAAACGTTGTCAGGTAAATTAAGTAAACGCATAATGTTTGTAATTTGTGGTCGGCTTTGGTGAGTAAGTGCCGCTAGTGATGCTTGCGTGTAGCCAAAATCATTAGCTAAGTGATTACAAATATACGCAATTTCTAATACATTTACATTATGCTCATCACGGGCAACTGCTAGTAAGATTAAAAGCATTTCTTCATCAGTATAATTTCTTACAAGTGCTGGTACTTTTTCTACACCCGCTCGTCTAGAGGCGAATAGTCTTTTTCTTCCAATAATTACTTCATAATGCTCTTGTTTTGGGCGAACGATAATTGGCTCAATGAGCGGATCAATTGCTAGTTGTTCGGCGAAAGATTTGACTTTTGATTTCGATAATTTTACTTTGGCAAGGTAGCGGTTATCATCAATTAATTCGGTTGCAATATTTTGCGCAGACTGCGCCTTATATTCTCGTTCAATCGTTTGAATAACATCACTTTGCGAATACTTTTTTACTAGAGATGATAAGTTATCTTGAATTAGTTTGTTTCTACCGTTCCTCATTGTCGATAACCTCTCGAGCTAAGTTCGTATATGCGAGTGCGCCTGCACTTGTTGGTCGATAAAGGATTGTTGGCATTCCTCTTGCACTTGATTCGGGAATTGATACGTTGCGCGGGATAACTGTGAAAAAAGTTTTTTCTTTAAATACACTTCTTATTTCATTAGCAACTTCTTCACTTAAACGCGTTTTTGCATCATACATCGTTAAAAGGAAACCGCCGATTTCTAAGTTATTATTATAGTCGCGTTGGACATTACTAATTGAACCTAAAATTGCTGCGACTGCTTCCATGGCAAAATATTCGCATTGGACCGGGATAATAACACGGTCTGCAGCTACAAGGGCATTTAAATTTAGTAAGCCAAGTGACGGGGGGCAATCAATAATAATATAGTCATAATCCTTTTTTAAATTAGTTAAAGCATTTTTCAACATGAAAAAAGGATTAATTTCTTTTCCAACAATTTCAACATCGATACTCGATAATTTTAAATTCGCTGGTATTATTTCTAAATTATTAATCATCGTTTTATGAAGCGCGCGGTTAATATTTATATCACCAACTAAAACTTGGTGAATTGTATTTTTTAATAAAGCAATATCAATGCCAAATCCCCGGGCAGCATTGCCTTGTGGATCCATGTCAATTAACAAAACACTTCTCCCTAAACGTGCTAGGGAGGCTGATAAATTTATCGCGGTTGTTGTTTTGGCAACACCGCCTTTTTGATTAGCTATCGCAATTACTTTATTCATATTTTGCCCCTATTCCTAATAATAAGTATAACAATAACATTACTATTTTGGTATGAGGTAAATAATTTAGCCGACTTTAAAGTGGACGTTTTTTAATTTGTGAGTAGAGTCGCGGATAATTTATTGGTGTTTGTTTTATTTTATTTACTTTAACAATACTACGCATATCCCCGTTATGTAGGCTATATTCATCAACCTTACTAAGAACGCCGCCTAGAAGCGTTATCGCTTTTTTTGCAGCGTTAACTTCTTCATAAATATCGCTACCTTTCATGGCTAAAAAAGTTCCGTTAACACTTGTAAGTGGGAGGGCGAGTTCTGCTAAGATTTGCATGTTGGCGACTGCTCTGGCGGTCGTATAATAAAACATTTCACGTGCAACTTTGGCGTAATCTTCAGCACGGTCATTAACTACTTCAATATTATCTAAGTTTAATCGCTCTTTAACTAATAAAAGAAAACGGACCCGCTTTTTTGTTGGTTCAAGTAAAGTAATTTTTAAATCTGGCCGAATAATTGCTAGTGGAATTCCTGGAAAGCCAGCACCACTACCTATATCGAGTAAGCTTTTGTTTATATCTAAATACGGGGCAAGTAAAATTGAATCATAAAAATGCTTTTTTAAAATCTCGTTATCTTCATTAATTGCAGTTAAATTAACTTTTTTATTTTCCTCTTTCAAAAGCCGCATGTATTTAACAAATGCATTAACTTGGGCTTCGCTAAGTTTATAACCTATTTTCGCACTGCTTTGTTTAAACTGTTCTAATGTCATTTACTAGTCCCCTTTTTAATATGCATGAGTAAAACCGTAATATCTGCTGGAGTTACGCCGCTAATTCTTGAAGCTTGCCCTAAAGTGTGCGGTTGAACTTTGGTTAGTTTTTCGCGTGCTTCTAAGCGTAACCCATCCATATCCAAATAATTAGTATTACTTGGAATTACGACCCGTTCATTTTTTTGGAATCTTCTTGCAGCTTGCTTTTGTTTTTCAATATATCCTTCGTATTTAACAATAATTTCTAATTGTTCAATACCGGTTTCATCCAAATCAACTTCCTCAAGTCCATCAACATATGGTTGAAGTTTATTATATGTTACGTGAGGCCGGCGGAGTAATTCTTCTCCGCTTAAGCCGCCAACAAAGTTTGGGTAATCGATACTATCTAAATACTCGACAATTCCGCTATTAGTGCTAGGATATGTCGTTTGTAAGATGTCCAGTGCTTTGTTAATGTTGCTGCGCTTTTTTGTAAATTTTTCATATCGTTCTTCACTTATAAGACCAACTTCATAACCGATATCGCTTAAGCGAAGATCAGCATTATCATGACGAAGTAATAGACGGTATTCCGCGCGGCTTGAAAGTAAGCGATACGGATCACTGACACCTTTTGTCACTAAATCATCAATCATAACTCCGATATATGCCTGGTCTCTTCTTAAAATAAGCGGTTCTTTGCCATCAATTTTATGAACCGCATTAATTCCTGCCATTAATCCAAGTCCTGCAGCTTCTTCATAACCTGAGGTCCCACATATTTGTCCTGCAACATATAAACCAGGCCACTTTTTTGTTTCCAAAGTTGGTTTTAAATCAAGCGGATTAAACGAATCATATTCAATCGCATATGCGTATTTTAATATTTTTGCATTTCGCAAAGCGGGGATTGAATATACGAGTTGCTCTTGGATATGATGGGGCATTGATGTTGATAAGCCTTGTAAATAAATTGAATCACTTTCTTTACTTTCTGGTTCTAAAAATAGTTGGTGTCTTGGTTTATCTGCAAAGCGAACGATTTTATCTTCGATAGATGGACAATAAATTGGTCCAACACCTTTAACAAGACCGCTATACATTGAAGACTCTTCTAAATTCTCTTGAATAATTTCATGTGTTTTTCTTGTTGTGTATGTTAAATGACATAAGATTTGCTCCGCTAACGGCATGAATTTTGTTGTTTCGTAAGAGAAAGCAAGATTGCCCTCCATGCCTGGTTGAGGGGTTGTAAGCGAATAATCGATTGTATCTTTATGAATCCGTGGCGGAGTTCCAGTTTTAAGTCTAAGCATCTCAAAACCCATTGATTGTAAATAGGGTGAAAGACCAATTGAAGGTTTTTCCCCGTCTGGTCCACTTGATGTTTTACTATGGCCAACAAGAACTTCAGCCTCCATAAAAGTACCCGTTGTTAAAATAACCGCTTTTGCTTCATACTCTTTGCCACTTCTTGTTACTACTCCATAAACCTTTTTATCATCATGGAGGAGCGAAGTAACTTCATCTTCAATAACGCGAAGATTTTCCGTACTTAAAGCGATCGATTGAATATAGGCAGGGTATGTAATTTTATCTTCTTGTGTTCTTAAACATTGGACCCCTGGACCTTTTCTTGTATTTAGCAATTTTATTTGTAAATACTCATGGTCTGCGGCTTTAGCCATGACGCCTCCAAGTGCGTCAATTTCCCTGACGACAATACCTTTTGCCGAACCTCCAATAGAGGGATTGCAAGGCATATCACCCATTTTTTTAATGTTCAAGGTAAGAAGTAGCGTTTGTTTGCCTAGTTTTGCACTAGCAATCGCCGCTTCTAATCCAGCATGACCGCCGCCAACAACAATTACATCATATGTTTGTTTCACTACCCAACACTACCTTCCATATCTAAAGCAAGTAACCGATTTAGTTCAACTGCATATTCCATCGGTAATTCTCTGCTAAATGGCTCAATAAAGCCTAAGATGATCATACTTGTAGCATCTTCTTCACTAATTCCTCGACTCATCAAATAAAATAATTGGTCTTCGCTAATTCGTGAAACGGTTGCTTCATGTTCAATAAATGATTCATTATTTCTTACATCATTTGTTGGAATTGTATCTGAGCGCGATTTATCATCTAAAATAAGCGTGTCACATTCAATATGAGCTTTAGCATTTTTTGCATTTGGCATCACTCTTACCGTACCACGGTAATTTGCTTCGCCGCCACTATGGACGACCGACTTCGAAATAATATTCGAACTCGTATTTGGGGCAAGATGGATCATTCTTGCTCCGGCATCTTGGACTTGGCCTTTACCAGCAGAAGCGACTGATATCGTTGTCCCTTTAGCACCTTCACCCGCTAAAATAATGCCAGGATATTTCATATTAATTTGACTGCCAATATTGCCATCAATCCACTCCATTTGGCCATTTTCTTCAACGTATGCTCGTTTAGTAACGAGATTAACAATGTTGGTTGACCAATTTTGCACCGTCGTATAGCGGCACTTTGCGCCTTTTTTAACAATAATTTCAACGACAGCAGCGTGGAGTGATTCCCGCATATAAATCGGTGCGGTACAGCCTTCAACATAGTGGACATCCGCGCCTTCATCGACAATAATTAATGTTCGCTCAAACTGTCCGCTTTTTTCTGAGTTAATGCGGAAATATGACTGAAGTGGTTTATCAAGTTTTACCCCTGGAGGGACATAAATAAATGTTCCGCCACTCCAAACCGCACTATTGAGTGCACTAAATTTATTATCGGCATAGGGAACAACGGTGTTAAAGTATTGTTTAAATAATTCTGGATACTTTTTTAAAGCCGCATCGGTTGAAAGGAAAACAACTCCTTTTTTGGATGCTTCTTCTAACATATTGTGGTAAACCATTTCTGACTCATATTGCGTTGCAACTCCGCTTAACCATTTTTGTTCGGCTTCCGGAATACCAAGTTGTTCAAATGTCCGTTTAATTGTTTCGGGCACTTCATCCCAACTTGTTTCTTCTCTTTCACTTGGACGAATAAAATAAGTATATGAATCAAAATCAACGATCGAAATATCGGGTCCAAAGTTTGGCATCGGCATTTTTTTAAATTGATTATAACTTTTTAGTCGAAAATCGAGCATCCATTCTGGTTCTTCTTTTAAGGCAGAAATTTGTCGAATTACTTGTTCGCTAATTCCCTTGCCCGTATCAACAATCGATACATCTTCGTTTTTAAAATCATATTTATATCCAAGATTTCGTTTTTTACTCATCTTCTTCCAACTCCTTTAATAAATCAAGTAAGCCATCCCAACCTAAAGTTGCACATTTAATCCGGGCTGGTTGCTTCGACGTATTCATAAATACAAGTGCTTCACCAAGAACACTTTCATTATAGTCTTGCTCATCAATCATCTTTTTATATTCATCGATAATATATAAGGCATCATCAATATTTTTCCCTTGCATCATTTCACACATGATTGAAGTTGATGCAGTTGAGATTGCACATGCTTCGCCTTCCCAGTAAACTTCTTCGACTATTTCATTTTCAACTTTTAAATACACCCAAATATCATCAACACATCCGGATGAATTCATGTTGATTTTGCGGTAGTTTTCTAAATCCTCAGGTGTTTTCCGGCACCGCGGATTTTCATAGTGATCCATAATAATTGCCCGCATAAGTTGCGGGGTTAATTTAAAAGTAGACATCAAGGAAGTCCTCCGCTTTACTCGCTATTTCGACAAATTTATCAATTTCTTCTTTTGTGTTATAAAAATATACTGATGCTCGACAAGTTGCGACTTCACCAAGGAAATCGATTAATACTTGCGCACAGTGTTGCCCACTTCTTATCGCAATACCGTGTGAATTAAAGAAACTTGCAGCATCTTGAGAGGGGACACCTTTAATATTAAAAGTAATAATCCCGCTTTCGCTATTTTCGTTATAAATTTTAATATTGTCATATTTTTTTAATTTGCTAATTGCATATCGTTTTAGTTTTTCTTCGTAAGCTTGAATTTTATCCATTCCAACTTCAAGTAAATATTCTGCTGCTGTTTTAAGACCAAATATCCCTGATATATTTTGTGTTCCAGCTTCAAATTTCATCGGTGGGGCTAAAAAGTTAACATCTCCACATAAATCAAACTTCGCCGTTTGACCTCCTCCAGTCATAAATGGGTCGGTCTGCTTTAATAAATCATATTTGCCATATAAAACACCAATACCAGTTGGGCCAAGCATTTTATGGCCACTAAAAGCAAGAAAGTCGACATCAAGATCTTTTACGTCAGTTGGCATATGTGGGACGCTTTGTGCGCCGTCACATACTAAAATCGCACCATGTTTATGAGCAATTTTAGCAATTGCTTTAATATCGATCAAAAAGCCAAGCACATTAGTTACTTGGGCAAGAGCGACTACTTTTGTTTTATTCGTAATTGTCTTTTCTACCTGTTCTACAGTTAATCTTCCGTCTTCCTCAAGGGGAATATATTTAATAACTGCGCCAGTTGTTTCAGCGACTTTAAACCAAGGCAATACATTTGAAGCGTGTTCTGCCTGGGTTATTAGTATTTCATCACCCTTTTTTAAATATTTCATCCCATATCCATATGCGACCATATTAATCGACATCGAAGTTCCACTTGTAAAAACGACTTCTTCGGCTTCTGCGTTAATTAATTTAGCAACTATCTCTCTCGCAGCGATTATTTCTTCATCAACATAATGAGCAAGATCATAATCACTTCGGCCAGTATTAACTGAAAATTGTTCGTAGTAGCTTTTTGTACTTTCAATTACGCTTTGTGGTTTTAAAGTTGTTGCTGCGTTATCTAAATAAATTAATGGCTTACCTTGCATTGTTTGTTGGAGCATCGGAAAATCTTGTCTAATTTTATTTACGTCCATTTACTTATACCGCTCCAATTAATTGCTCAATATGTTTACCAACTTCACTCGTTTCAAACACTTTTAAAATTGGATTTAAATATCCGAGCGTTAAAATCTTAATTGCCCCTTCTTTTGAAATACCGCGGCTTGTTAAATAAAATAAGTGTTCTTCATTAACTCGACCGACTGTAGCACCATGTGATGCACTTACTTCGTTTTCATCGATTCTTAAAATCGGATTTGCTTTACCGATACTTTTTTCATTAAACAAAGTAATTTTTGCAACTTGATGGGCGCTGCTGCTGCTTGCGCCTTTTTTAATATGGGAAACACCAGCAAATACAAGTGAACTATTATTTAAGGCAACACCATAATTTTCCATTTTCGAGTATGTGTTTTTTGATTCATGATTAAATGAAACATTAAACGATTTTTTTTCATTATCCTTTGTAATTGTCGCCAGGCGCCAAAGCGCTTTTGCACCAGTACCAACTAAATTAAATGTCATATCTAGCTTAGAATCACCTTTAGCAAAATGGGCGAGGCCTCCACTAAATTCGGCATTTATATCAACGACAAAAGTTCTTGATGCACTTACACTTTTGTTAATTTCAGCAAGTGCGTAATTTAATTTAGTATTTGCACCGATAACATATGTAACCTTTGCGCTGCTACTAGAATTAAACTCGAGTAAATCAAATGGCTGATCCTCGCTAAAAAAGCCAAACAAAACATTTAGATCCTCATCAGTTTTAGACCAATCTAACTCATATTTTTTCGATGCATCTTTAATAATGTAAACACTTCTTCCTCCCGCGTTTACAAAACTAGGCATAGTTAATATATTAACGCGCTCCATCTTAGTTGTTTGCTCCGCATGTTTCAATTGCTGTTGCACTCATCGGTTCATTAGTTTTTTCAATCGTTAAACCATGTTCAAACGCAAGTGCTTCATAACCATCACGGTTAATTTTTTCAATTATTTCTTTGTCACCTTCAAGTGCACTAATGCCATTAAGAATAACAACTACGCGGTCCGGTTCAATCATGTCATATAACCTTGCATAGTGGGAAATAACGATAAAAGACTTCCCTTTTGCCTGAAGTTTTTTAATTTGATCAGCGACATCATGAAGTGCATCAACATCAAGACCCGAATCAATTTCATCAAGCATGTTAATGTCAGCTTCAAGTAAATGCATTTGAAGTATTTCATTGCGTTTTTTCTCGCCGCCACTAAAACCTTCATTTAAGGAACGATTGGCTAATTCGATATTCATATTCATTTCGTTAAACGCTTTGTCTAAAATCGAATAAAGTTCGATAACGCTGACAGGTTTTTCACCGCGTTCTTTTCTTTTCGCATTTAGCGCGGCTTTGATAAATTCAGCATTAACGACACCAGGAATTTCACTTGGATACTGCATCCCTAAAAATAATCCTGCTCTTGCTCTTTCATCGACACTCATCGCTAAAACATCTTCACCATCTAAAGTAATTGAGCCACTTAACACTTTAATGCGCGGATGACCCATAATGCTTTGTAATAGCGTTGATTTACCGTGTCCGTTAGGACCGACTAAAGCGATCGTTTCACCTTTGTTTACCTCGAGATTAACTCCCTTTAATATTTCACTACCGTCGATTGCGACGTGTAAGTCTTTAATAACTAATTTTCCCATTGTTTTCTCCTTTTTAGGCGATAATATTTTATACAACTTTAGGGGTTGTTTCAAAGAATACGACTATCGCAACAAGGGTTATTGTAAAAATCACGCTTATTTAATCATTTTTTATATGTTTGTGGTAATATTAGAGAGGTATTATAAATGCCGATTTTTTGATTTTGGATAACAATTAAAACTTGTTGAAATCAAAAGCTATATTAGATAGAATATATAGGCTACATTTGTATAGGAGGAGAAATTTACTATGAAAAAGAGTCGCTTTGCACTCGCATTGACCGCACTTACTGCGATTGGCACCCTTGCTAGTTGTAGTGAAGCTGTAACTAATCGTGATGATGATGTTATTCTTTCGCTAACACTCAACGATGGTCAAGACGTTAAGCAAATTAAAGCGGATGATTTATTTACGGAATACAAGTTAGACCCAAACAAAACAAAAACTTACTATGATGCAATATATGAAGTTTATGTTCGATATTTATTCCAAGATCCAGCTTATGAGGTAACGCTGGAGCAAATCAACCGTGACGCTAATGTCAAGGTTAGTGCCGAAGAAGAAAACGCCAAAAGTAACAAAGAAACTAATGGCACAACGTTCGATAAGGAAATGAGAGCAATCTTTGATAGCTACAATGTTGAAGATAAAAATCAATTACGTGAACATTTCACTTATCAACTTATGAAAGAAAAAGTTCGGGAGATGTACTTCGATGCTGAAGCCGCCTGGACAAAAACAACTGGAGAGTCAAATACATGGTTAGATTTAAAAAATAACTATTTAAGTAAAAAACTCCCATATCACGTAAAACACATTCTCGTGAAATTATCTGGAACTTCTTCCACAATTGAATCTTCACGACTAACCGCCGCGGAAGCTACAAAGCTCAGTGGTGTTGTTCGCCGACTAGCGACCCAAATGAACAATGAAACATTCGGGGACATCGCTCGTGAACAAAGTGATGATGATGGATCAGCAGAAAGATCTGGAAATTTAGGTATTATGGACCGCGACACATCATTTGTTAATGAGTTCAAACTTGGTATTTATGCTTATGACGCAGTATTTAACCAAAACAATGCTGGGTTAGATGCAGAAACTAAGTCGCTTCTTATTACTGAAGATGCCGCAACGAAAGTAAGCGAATTAGGACTTGTTGAAATTCCTTATGAGGCCGCACTCGTTATTGGCCGTCACGCTTCACTTATTGCTGCTAGTGATGGAACATCAATTAATGATGGTAACGCCGCCTACTACCCACGTAACGTATATTTTAACGAATATTTCAACCATCATAACGTCGGAGTTATTACACCGACAACTTTAACTGGTGTCGAATCTGCAGACTATACTGCTCTAGCAGGTTTCAATACTGTTGAAGAATTAGGTGGCAAAAATGTTTTAACCGATGAAAAAGGCAATGTTATTTTAGTTGTCAAGGCTGGCGGAACTTCCCAAGGTGGTTCTTATGAAGGCGTCCACTTCATCGTTGTTGAACGCTCCGCCTTAAGTGAAGTTGAAAATGGAGTATCACTAAGTGATTACTACACAACTTCTACTCCTGGTGACGAAGCTTACCCAGTTAATGAAGCTGGTGAACCACTAGAAACATATATTAACTTCATGGCAACTGAACGGACAACGTTCCAAACACGCGCTAACGAAGTTAGTGATAAAATCAAAAACCATGACAAATTAATCGACTACCGCATTTTCAACCAATTAGTCGAGAAAAACGCGATTGAAATTCATGATGCAGTCTTAGCAGAATACTTAGATGAATATATTTCAATTAAGTTTATTACCGAAAAATGGGATGCGGATGAACAATTTAAAACAACTTGGGAAAAATGGATTCAACTCCTTGATTACCAACAACATCAAAGAGACACACGTTTAGTCGATGTCGTCTGTGCGGAACACTTCTTAAACTACGCAAGTAGTGATGAAGCAAAAGCCGCATTCGCAACTGGAGGTGCTTGCTATGTTAAATAAGAAAAAATCTCTAGTACTCGTAGCAGCGAGTGTCTTACTACTTGCTGGCTGCTCCGGTGGTCCAGCGAAAGCTTTACCTACCGACATTGATAATCCAATCGTTGATACTGGTGAGGTTGAAATTTATAACAATGAACTTAAAGTTGTCGTGGACCGAATAAGAGAACAAGGCACATATAATGGTGATGTCCATAACAAATTAATGGAAGCAATCGCTGATGCAAAATATGCCAGTTCACTAAATGATCCAAGTTTCAAAGCATTAATTGATTTACGCGTTAACGAAAAGTTACTCGCTGAGGCTAAAAACTCTTCCTATGCAAAAGATGGTAAGTTCTCAGAGGAAAAATTTGCCATCAGTTTAGTTAAAGAGATGTATAAAGTTAATGGAACTTACGATATCTCAACAATTACTGAGTGGTATGAAGATGTTATCTTTACACCAGACATTACTAAATATAATGTCGGTGAAAAAGCCCTTCACCTTGACTACTATAGAGAATATATTGATGAAGTCTTAGTTCCTGAAGTATTGCAACAATTATTAATCGAAGACTATGTCATTGAAAACGAACCGCGTTCCTTATATTTATCAAAGGCGCGTGAAGTTAATTACATTAAAATTAAAACAAATGACAACCACCCTGAAGCGGCAAAGTACTTAATCGATACATTTATTACAACAAATATTACTGGCGCTAGTGCAACTAAAGAAAGTGCAAACTTAGAAATCTTAGGTAACGCCTGGCGTGGGGTTAGTGATCAATTTATCGCTAATGAAGCAGAATTACTTGCTGCAGCAAATGTTACAGGTGATGACTTCGACCACACAATTCTTGGTGATTTAAATGCTCGCTATAACCTTATTAGCGACAACATTAACTTAACCGACAGTGCTGCCGAAAGTGAATTTACTGGTAACGGCGCGCACTTAAAAGAGTTAGGTTTAGAAAAAGAAATTAACCGAACAAAGAAAATCGACTATACAGTTGATGGCTGGTATATCCGTGATGGTGGTTTAACTGACTTACCAAATTCAATTAGAACCCGCCTCTTTGACCGGAATACAGAAAAAGGTGTTGACCACGTTCTTGATGATAAAGGTGTTGCAATTGATGGTGGCTACCTTGACGCCAATAAAGAAGAGCGCAATTCTTATATTCGGAACATTAACGGTATTTACTACTTAATGCCTGAATCATATGATGAAGCAAACGACCGTAACATCCTTCACTTCGACCGTGCTACATCAACTTACTACATCGTCCAAATTAACGAAGCAGTCTCACGAAATAAATTTGATGAAAACTCAGATCAATATTATGGCGATGAAAAACTTGCAGATGTCTCACGTGAAATCGCAAGCATTATTGCGAAAAAAGATACGATTAAAACACGGGCGATTGAACACTATCTTGAGTCCGTTGAAATCGACTTCCACGATGAGCAAATCTACGAGTACTACCAAAAACAATATCCTGATATATTTGGGTAATATATAACTCGAATGTAATTATGATATAATTAAGGGGACAACATGTCCCCTTTTTTTATTTTTAATCAGGAGGTAAGTTTATGCATGATCCAAATTGTGTTTTTTGCAAAATTGTAAAAGGAGAAATCCCCGCTTACAAAGTATATGAAGATACTCATGTTTTAGCATTCTTGGATGCCAAACAAATAACAGCAGGACACACGCTCGTTATACCTAAAGACCACTACGATAACTTTATGTCCGTTCCTCAAGTTCGACTCCATAATGTCATGGATGTCGTGCAAAAGATTGGGCAAATCCAAGTAAGAAGACTACTTGCTCGTGGTGTAAACATTATTTCTAATGCTGGTGAAATCGCTGGCCAAAGTGTCATGCATTTTCATATTCATGTTATACCGCGCTATGATGTCGGTGATGGTTTTAGAATTACCATGTTAGAAAAAGACCAAAAAGTCGAGCTTAATTTACCAAGTATTGCTTCAAAACTTAAAATTGATGAGTAAATTTACTTAAAGAAAACTAACAAAAAAGCCTTTATAAATTTCTTATAAAGGCTTTTTCTTTGTTAAAGTTTAACTAAATCTAGCTTATTCATCACGGGTAGGCTTATAAAAGGTGCTATTATTTAGCGCCCATAAGCGATTAGTAAATTCGCCTTCTTCGATATCATCGTAGGCTTTATCAATCATCATCATCTTTGCATCAAAATCATCAATCATTGATAAGGCCATCGCTTCAGCCGTAAGTGGTAAAACTGGTGAGCCATATTCAAGCTTACCGTGATGTGATAAAACCATATGAGCGAGCAAAGTCGCAACTTCTGGGTCAGTACCTAGTTGTTCTGCGGTGTTAAGTATTTCCGCTGAGCATAACGAGATATGCCCGATTAATTTACCTTTTGGTGTGTATTTCGGTAGTACAGGTCCACTTAGTTCGATAACTTTACCTAAATCATGTGCTAATACACCAGCAATTAACATGTCACGGTCTAACTTTGGATATAACTTTACAATTGCTTCGGCAAGATCTGCCATATCAAGAGTATGATGGGCTAAACCACTTGCAAATTCGTGGTGATTTCTTACCGCAGCGGGAAAAGTAAGAAAGTCATCATAGTATTTTTTAAATAAAGCATTAATCAAGTCTTTTAAATCACCTGGTTGAAATGAATCTAAATATTCATCAAGTCGAGTTTTTAAACTTTCGATTGAATGCGGTGAAGCTTGGACAAAGTTTGCGAGTTCTTCAGGTTCGACTTCAACTTTTACTCCACTTTGAATTTTTAATTGCAGCGCCTGGCGGTATTTATTAACATCACCTGTTACTTCAACAATATTGCCAGCCGCGAATAATTGTTCATCTAAAGTCGATGCATCCCATACTCTTGCTTCAATCGTTCCGCTTTGATCTTGGAGTGTAATTGATAAGTAAGGGGATCCATTATTTGTTATGCCTTTTGTCATATTGCTAACTAAATATTTGCCATTTATTCGTTGGCCATCTTCAAAATCTTTTATAAATTGCATTAATTTTCCTCCTTAGTAATAATTTCATTTATCTCATTATAATTATAACCTCTTTGGCTTAAATATTTAAATAAACGATTATTAAGTTCGTAGCCCTCATATTTTTTTTCATACCGCCTTTTCGCCTTTTCGTAATCTAATTTTAACTTCTTTAAAATTTTTCCCTCCTCAAGTGGGGGAATAATTTCAAGTGCGACGTTAATATGCGCATTATAAAACCCGCGATTAAGTAATTGATTTGTTAACTTGTTTTTTAGATCCTTATTATTACGAGCATTAATATTTTTACTTGCTTTAAGTGCATATTGTTTCGCTGTTTCTTCATAATCAAACGGCTTACTTAATACTTCTTCAATAATATCCCCGGCAATTCCTCGCCTTTTTAAGTCGTTTTCAATATAACGTGGGCCGCGGTGACTAGCTTGCAAATAGGCGCATTTTTCCATCGCATATTGGCGGTCGTCGAGTAGTTGGGCGTTTTCTAATTGCTTAATTATTGTGTCAATTGTACTTTTGCTAGCTTTTCTCGTTCGAAGTTTTTTTCTTATTTCTTCAGTTGTATAACTAGCGCGGGCAAATAAATTAAATGCATAATCGCGTAGTTTAGCTTGCTCACTTGCTTTTTTAATTGCTTTAATTTCTTCTGGTTCAATCTTTTTCCCAGTGTATAAATAATATTCACTATATACAGACGGAGTAATCTTTAGCGTTTCACCATTACTAAAAGTTAATGAAATTGTTTTTCTTTTAATTTCGATATTTGTAATTTCAATATTATTACTCATAGTTAAAATAAACTCCCTAATAGTAATTAGTCATCATCTTGATTTATATTCTTGTTTTGGTTGCGTTTATTTCTTCTTCTTTGTTTTAAGCGCTGTTTAATTTCTTTTTTACTTAGTTCATTAATCATTGATGTTTGTTCTCGTTCGCTTAATGTTTCGCTTTGAATTTCATGGAATGACTTCGCGGCGAATTCAGCATCACTTTCATCTTCGAGTCTCGATCGATAAAAGGCACTGACAAACGCCCCAACAATTAAACCAAAATAAAAGGTGAAAAACCGCCAGAGTATTTGGCCTGAATAAACTAACCGCTCAGGATTTGCACTATCCGCGACAATACCTGCGGTAGTAAACATATCTTGATATACCCGAACAAACGTATATTCAGAAATACCAGCCCCACCTGGAAGGGGGATTAGCTTTGTTATCATTTCTAAGAACGCATTCATCGATAATGAATTAAAATAAAACGAATTATTGGCCGCATCTACAAGAGGGGCGTTTACTAGTGAAGAGCCAATTAAATATGGAATTGAGTACAAACATATGTATTTTAAAATAAATAAAATAACAATTAATACTGTAACGCGAATGTTTGATTGGAGCCTTTTTAACTCAACGCGAAAATTATCGGTCCCTACTTTTAGTTTGGCCCTACTTTCTTCGGGATACTTAATAATTTTTAGTTTAGTTCCAATCGTTATGATTGTGTTAATAATAAAATCATGAAGTTTTTTTGAATGGGCCATTAAAAATAGTGTTGTAATAATAAGCGCATTTAAAATAAAACCCATTAATGCAAAGATTGAAACAGGAATCTTAAGTGAGCCAATTACAATCGGGGAAGCATTTCTTACTAACGATTCAAAGTGAAAGATCATCGCAAATAGTCCGATTCCTAATTTAACAATTTGCGAAAGAATCATATACATAATAATCATTGAGGCTGCACTTGATACCTTGATTTGTTGCTTTCTTAGTGTCGACACTTGAGCGAACTTTCCATTTCTCGTTGGTGAGATCGATTCATAAAACTTCCCAATAAAACTAACAGTAAGTCCGCGGTGCCAAGCATATCTTGTTGTATAAAGGCGGGCAAACACAAATATAATCAGCCCATCGATCGCATAAAATAAAAATAAGACAAAAACCGTAATGACTGCAAACTTCCAATCCGCTTGTGCGATTGAAGAAAGCACAGCTTGATAATCATCTTTTAGGGCGAAATATCCAACAAGAATCGCTGCAATAAAGACAATAAATATATTAAAAATATACTGCCGTTTTTTCTTTTTGGTTTTTGCTTGGATTGAAGCGTTTCTTTCTACATTCGCCATGTTTAAATTATACCATAAGAGCATATACAAAAAATAAATTGTCCTTAATAACATATTTATGATTTCTAAAAAAAGAAAACGATTTTTCCATGACAAAAGTGCAGTAAATACGTGCAAAAAACTAGTATTTTACTCTTTTTACTTTTTCTAGTATGTTGTATAATAGTAAATGTGTTTAGCAAAAGAGGTTAGTCGATGAGTTATATTAAAACAATGTTTAAAATGACAAAGGGCCACCGCCTAAAATATTTTGGGTCATTCGCCCTTACTTTTTTAAGTGTCGTCTTAATGCTTTCCTCAAGTTTAATGACGAAAGTGTTAATTGATACCCTTTCTGATCCTTCAACCTTAAGTGAGTTTGATTTCAGTGTTTTAAACTTTTTCGGTGGCCGGGAGTTTTTACTTAACAATTTATACATATTTAGTTTAATCATCGTATTTTTCGCTTTAGCGCGTGGAACTGTACTTATTTCTAGAAATATTATGCGTGCCGCAGTTGATACTTCGATTATGAAGACGATGCAATTAAGAATGTTTAATCATATTATTCGCTTACCATATGCGAAGTTAAAATCAATTCCTAGTGGGGAACTTTTACAAACAGCAAGTCGGGATGAGGAAGTTTTGCGTCATTTTCTTATTTATCAAATTAATATGATGGTTTACACATTTTTCATTGTGACCCTTTCATTTATAATTTTAGTACTTTTGAATTGGAAAATCGCTTTAGTAACAGTCGCACTTCTACCAATTCTTGGTGTATATTCATTTTTCTTAATTAAAGAAGTCCGGGTTCGCTACCGGGCGACGGATGATTCAGAAGCCAGGCTTACTTCAAAGATTGAAGAAAACTTATCGGCAATTCGACTCGTAAAAGCATACAATAATGAAGTTTATGAAATTAATGATTTTGAAAAGTATATTGAAAATCATGAACATTACTTTTTAAGATGGCGGAGGATGTCATCATTTTATTCAGCAAGTACTGATATCTTTATATTTGGTCAAATCGCACTTGCTTTAATTTTTAGTATTTATCTAGCTTTTAGCGGCGAAATATCCGTCGGTACTTTATTTTTATCAGTTACTTTATCAGGAAGAATTGTTTGGCCAGTTAGACGAGTAGCAAATATTTTATCAAACTTAGCCCAGGCGCTCGCCTCAATTGATCGAATTAATTTAATTTTAGCTGAACCTTTAGAAGATATTGATTCTGGATTAACACCAGAAATTAAAGGGGAAATTGTTTTTGAAGATGTTAGTTTTACATATGATGATGGTGATATTGCTGTATTAAAAAATATTAATCTCCATGTAAAAGCAGGTCAAACAGTGGCAATATTAGGAAAAACCGGTTCTGGTAAATCGACGTTTGTTAACTTACTTACAAGGTTATACGATTATGATTCAGGCCATATTTACTTAGACGGCGTTGAATTAAAAACAATTCAAAAAGCTCACTTACGTAAAAATGTAGCTAGTGTATTGCAAGAACCATTTTTGTTTTCAAAAACAATTATTAATAACTTATTAATCGCCAATAAAGAAGCAAGTGATGATGATATTAAACGAGCGACACAAATCGCTGATATTCATAATACAATTATTGGCTTTAATAAAGGCTATGATACCCCCGTTGGTGAACACGGTATTACGCTTTCTGGCGGACAAAAACAGCGGCTTACAATCGCAAGAACCTTAATTAATGAGGCACCTGTTCTTATATTTGATGATTCACTTTCTGCGGTTGATACACAAACCGATTTAAATATTCGTACTGCTTTGCAAAACCGGGCTGCGGATACAACGACATTTATTGTTACACACCGGATTGCAACTGCAAAAGATGCGCATCTTATTATCGTTTTTGAAGACGGACAAATTTCTCAATCTGGTACACATGAACAGTTAATTGAACAAGACGGACTATATAAGCGAATTTATGAAATTCAATCGAGAATTGCATAGGAAAGGAGGAATTAGTAATGGCATATCAAGCAGCATTTGAAGAAGAAGAATTGTCAACGAAACTATCGATAACACCATGGTTAAAAGTTTTAAAGTATGCATTTAAGTATTGGTATTTACTTATTCCACTTTTTATTAGCTTATTTTTAATCTCAGTTTATGATTCCTCATTTACCCCACTTATGAATGAGGCCGCACTTGTAAGTGCGAGTGAATATGCATCTGGTCTATCAACAACTACTTCCATTTGGAGTATGTCGCTGACGGTAAGACTTAGTTCTTCTTTGGCCTTTTCGATGAGTTTTCGCACTTATGTTATTGTTTTACTCATTGCTTTAGTAGTTAGGAGTTTAATGATTTTTGCATCATTTTATTTAACTGATTATTTAGAAATTCAAATTACTAGTGGGCTTCGCCGCGACGCATTTGCCCAAGTACAAAAGTTAAGCTTTGCTTATTTTGACCGGACTAATTCTGGTTGGTTAATCGCTAGACTTCAAGGTGATACACAAAAAATTAGTGGAATGCTATCTTGGGGAGTACTCCGTATTTTATGGATTTCATTTGATTTAACAATAACGCTAATTACAATGTTTGTCCGTAGTTGGAAATTATCACTAGTTATTTTATCGACTGTGCCATTAGTTATGATTATTGCACCTTTATTTGAAAGGATGATTTTAAGACTAAGCCGAGTCGCCCGTAATGCATATTCACGCTTTGTGGCCTGGCTTGCGGAAAGTATTAATGGGGCGAAAACAATTAAAACACTCTCGATTGAAGAAACAATTTATGATGAAGCCAATCATATTACTGAAGATATTCGGCAAAAAACATATGAACGAAGAAAGAAACAATCGTTCTTTATGCCATCAATTAACTTAATTGCTGCAATAACAACGGGTTTGCTTATCGTTGTTGCTGAGCCACTTGGTTTAAGTATGTCATCTGTTGTTGATATGGGAATATTAATTTTATTCATTGGCTTTACTTCACGCATTTATGACCCAATTATTGAAAGTGCGGAGTTATTTGCTGATATCGTTGCAACCCAGGCGAACGTTGAAAAAGTATTAAGCCTAATTGAAGAGCAACCAATTATTCAAGATACTCCTGAAGTAATTGAAAAATACGGAACACTATTAGAACCAAATGTCGCTGCATATGAGGAAGTGGATGGTAAAATCGAGTTTAAAAATGTATCGTTCGAATATGTTGCTGATATGGAAGTAATAAGAGATTTAACTTTAACAATCGAACAAGGTCAAAGAGTTGCGATTGTCGGTGAGACGGGTTCAGGTAAAACAACCTTAGTTAACTTACTTAGCCGCTTTTATGAACCTGTGAGCGGGGGAATATATATCGATGGGGTTGAATATCGCGACCGAAGTGTTGGGTGGCTGCGCTCAAACATTGGCTATGTCCAACAAAATCCATTTATATTTAGTGGAACAATCGCTGATAATATTCGCTATGGTAAATTAGATGCTAGTGATGAAGAAATTCGGCGGGCTGCAGAAATCGTTAGTTTAGATGGATACGTTAACTCACTTCCAGATAAATATAATAGTGAGCTTGCTGATCAAGGCGCAGATTTATCAGTTGGACAAAAACAACTTATTAGTTTTGCTAGAGCAATTATTCGTAATCCAAAAATTATGATTCTTGATGAAGCGACTTCAAGTATTGATACGGAAACTGAAGCTCTAATTCAAAGCGCGCTAAAAAAAGTGCTTGCTGGTCGCACTTCTATCGTCATTGCTCACCGTTTATCAACGATTGTTGATAGTGATAGAATCTTATTTATGGATAATGGTGTGATTGTTGAAGATGGTTCACATGCTGAGTTAATGAAACGAAAAGGTCAATATTATAACTTATATATGAATCAATTTAAGGAGTTGCATCTTGACTCACAACTAAATTTATTTGATAAACAAATTAAAAATATAATCGATTAAAAGAAAAGGGATAATTATGAAGTGAACCCCATTTAGTTCACATATTAAAAAAAGCCTAACGAAAGACAGGATGTCACTAAGACTTCCTGTTTTTTATTCGGTCAGAATTATAAAAAACAATCCATTCTTCAACGAGTTTA
>JAAYSH010000043.1 GCA_012518415.1 Erysipelotrichaceae bacterium
ACTGCTTCAACTTGATGAAGCGGGTCTCCCCCACTAAAAGTGATATTTTTAACAAAAGGATTTTCTTTAATTTGTGCAACTAATTCATCAATATCTTGTAAATATCCCCCGTCAAAATCCCATGTTTCCTCATTATGACATCCTGGACAGTGATGGGCACATCCTTGCGTAAAGATGGCAAAGCGAATTCCTGGTCCATCAACAATTGATTCGCCAAAAACACCAGCGAGTTTAATTGTATCAACCATTACTGCTTCCTTGTCGTTTCCCCATTCATATGTTTGACACGTTTGCGCTCTTCTGCTTGTTTTGCATTATTAAAGCGGTCAGTCGTGCCAACTAAATAACCAGTAATTCGTCTAATTCTTTCAAAGCGAACGTTTTCTTCACTGCGGCCACAGCAAGGACAAATGTTATCAATAATACCGTTATAACCGCAGATTGAGTCACGGTCAACCGGGTGGTTAACTGCACCATAACCAATACCAGCTTCATGCATCGTTCGAATAATTGATTCAAATGCTTCTAAGTTTTTACTTACATCACCATCAACTTCAACGTATGTGATATGACCAGCATTTGTAAGTGCATGATACGGGGCTTCTAGGTTAATTTTCTTGTGCATTGAAATTGGGTAATAAACTGGGATGTGGAAGGAGTTTGTATAAAAATCTTGATCAGTAACCCCAGCAATAATACCGTGTTTCTTTTTATCCATGCGGACAAATCTGCCGCTTAAGCCTTCTGCAGGTGTTGCAATAAGCGAGAAGTTTAATCCGTATTCTTCCATATACATATCAGTACGGTCACGCATATGCTTAACAATTTCTAAGCCAAGCTTTTGGGCTTCTTCGCTTTCACCGTGGTGTTTACCGATTATAGCAGTGAGTGTTTCCGCTAAACCAATAAAGCCGATTGTTAATGTTCCATGACGAAGGACTTCTTTAATCTTATCGTTAGGATTTAATTTATCGCTATCTAACCAAATGCCTTGTCCCATTAAGAAGGGGAAATTGTATACACGTTTGTTCCCTTGAATTTCATAGCGTTCGAGTAATTGGTCTTTAACAACATCCATTAAATAGTCTAAACGTTTATAAAATTCTTCCATATTTGAACCGTGTTCAATTGCAATTCGTGGTAAGTTAATCGAAGTAAATGACAAGTTGCCACGGCCACTGACGATTTCGTTTTCTTTATCAACGTTACCAATAACTCTTGTCCGACAACCCATATATGTAACTTCGCTCGCCCAATCATCTTCTTTATAATATTGTTTATTAAATGGTGCATCTAAAAATGAAAAGTTAGGGAATAAGCGTTTACCACTTACTTTAATTGCTTGTTTAAATAGGTCATAGTTTGGATCACCTTCATTATAGTTAACACCTTCTTTAACTTTAAATATTTGAATTGGGAAAATTGGTGTTTCTCCGTTACCTAAGCCTCGTTCAGTTGCATCAAGTAATCGGGCCATAACCATTCTTCCTTCAGCGCTTGTATCCGTTCCGTAGTTTAGTGAAGAAAACGGTACTTGCGCGCCTGCACGTGAGTGCATTGTATTTAAGTTATGAATAAACGCTTCCATTGCTTGATATGTCTCATCATCAACTTCAGCATATGAGTGTTTTAAAGTAAGCTCTAAAATATGCTCGTTATTATGCTGGGGGAAGTTTTCGTTTAAACTTTTGAGCAATTGTTGTTCAAATTTTGGAGCTTCAAGGCCGAATTCACCGGCATTTTGTTCAGCTTGATTAACAATATATTTAATTTCGTTTTTACTAACTTCTTCACCTTGCAGTTGATATAGTTTTAATAAGTTTAAAACAATATGTTTGCGGTAGCTTTTCTTAACTCCTAGGGCCATTGAATAATCAAAGTTAGGAATTGATTGACCGCCGTGTTGGTCATTTTGATTTGCTTGAATCGCAATCGCTGCTAGTGAAGCATAGGCGCGGATTGAATTTGGTTCGCGTAAAAAGCCGTGACCTGTCGAAAAGCCGTTTTTAAATAATTTAATTAAGTCGATTTGGCAGCAAGTCATCGTTAATGTATAAAAGTCTAAGTCATGAATATGGATATCGCCGTTTCTGTGAAGTTCGGCGAATTTTTTATCGATTACTTGGTTAACATAAAACTCTTTCGCAGATTCGCTACCATATTTAAGCATTGTCCCCATTGCGGTATCACCATCGATATTGGCGTTTTCTCTTTTTGTATCACTTCTCGATGCATCACTATACGTTAATTCATGAAGTGTTTTCATTAGCGAAGTATTCGCGTTACGAATTCTTGTTCTTTCGGCCCGATATAAAATAAATGCTTTTGCAACATCAGCGGCATTATTTTCAATTAAAGTAACTTCGATTAAGTCTTGAATTTCCTCGACCTTTGGAAATTTTTTCGCTTTATATATTGTATCTATTTTAGCTAAGACGCTATCAAAGATAGTTTCGATTAATTCATCATTTTGAAGTCCGCATGCATCAAATGCTTTATCGATGGCGACATAGATTTTGCGTTCATCGAATGCGACTTTGCGGCCGTCGCGTTTAATAATTTTGCGCATAATATCCCCCTTGTTTTACTTGTTTTTACTTAAATTATTATGAGTCATTTTCTTAACGGATTTCGCCTAAGAAATCCGCATGTATCTAAATTATAGGTTTTTAAAAATCATGCCGCAAGGAAGAAAAATGATTTTTCAATAATAATTTTTATCGCGATTTTTGTAAGAAAATAAATCCGCTTATAGAGCGGATAATAAGTGCTTAGTAGTTAATTAGTAGTTGTAAAATGTAAATGTTTACATTTTTTCCTTTGTTCACCGTGCACAAGAAAATGATGTGTGTCTAAGTAATTTTATTCCTTTAATTCTTGTTTCGAAATTTACTCCTTTTATTATATAAAACCTTAAGAAAAAAGCCACCCGAATGGGTGGCTATATTTTCTAAAAATTTGTCTCAAGTAAATTTATTCTTCTGCAGCTTGTTCAGCTTCGAATGCGTCACAAATTTCTTTTGCATGATCTTCAATGATATGCTCTTTTAATTCTAAGCCTTCGGCTAAACAAATGTCATCAATAAGCATCTTTGCCCGCTTAACTGATAAGTCAGATCTAACTTTTAATTGAGCAGGAATTTCCTCGTAAAGTTTTACGTGTGAGTAATCCTTGACTGGGATTGTGCTTTCTTCATAATCGGCTGGGTCAAGGGCGTAATGAATCTTCAAGCCTTTACCAGCAATCATAATCTTTAAGTATGTTTTTCTGCGTAAGCGGAATGTGTCACCTGAGTTGGAAATTCTTGACCTTAATCCGTAGGCAAGTGCGTATGATTTAATTTCATTAAACTTTGCGTGAATTTCATCATCAAGTGTTGTAAATCTTTCTTGGAAAGGAATCCGTCTTACTGTTGATTTTTTCTCCCGTTTTGGTTTTGGTGCTGGTTTTGGTTGTTCGACGACTTCTTTAACGGGTTCTTCTTCGACAACTTCTTCAACAACCTCCTCAACGACCTCTTCAGCAGGTTCTTCGACTAGTTCGACAACCGGCTCTTCTTCAACTGGTTCCTCTTCGACGACCGGTTCCTCTTCAACAACTGGTTCTTCTTCAACAACTGGTTCTTCTTCAACGACTTCTTCAACTTCCTCGACTGGTTCTTCAACTACATCTTCCTCGACTTCTTCATCAACGACTTCTTCAGTAACATAAGAATCATCGAGGTTAAACGTTAATGAAACTGAACCATCTTTTTTGAAGACTGCGTATTCACCTAATTCTAAGCGAACAGCTTCGCGAATTGCTGTAAACATTTCTTCGTCTAATTCTTTTGGTTCTGCAACTTCTTCAGCTTCAGCAAGTTTTTCCGCTTCTTTTTGAAGTTTTGTTTTTCTTGCATCAATTGCAAGTCCGTTGAATCCAGTAAGTAGACCAAAAAACAAGTGAAACACAAGCCAAATTAGAGTAAAGAATGCTCCTTCAAATCCTGGACCTGATTGTCTAAAGTTGAATGTAAATACTGCCTTTTCTACCCATACACAAATTCCGGTAAATACTGTTAGTGCGAATACTAACATTCCGACTACGCTAATCAACGACCTTTCTTTTCTAATAGCATAGAAAAACCAGACAAGTAAATATAAAAGGGCGGCTGCCACTGTGGCATACATAATAATTTGTTCCAATGTAATTCCTGTCTCTCTAATGGTGAAAGCGTAGCGCAAGTTCGTACGTAGCCTAAATGCATATTCTGGCTGTACTTCGTGTCTTGTCGCAATGATAACAACTAAATGTGTTAAAAACGCGATAAACGTTCCAATTGCGCTGAGAATAAAAGTCTTTTGAGCTTTTTTCATGAAAATTTTCCTTCCTTTTCTTTATACATCTATATTATAAACAATTTATTTTGATTTACTACATTTATTTTCAAAAATGAGCGGCTTTTGCACATATATTTTACATTAAATTGATAAATTTACATTTGAAGACGTGTTAGTCTCGCCTAATCGATAAAAAAGACACGATTTAAGCACTTGCAAATAGCGGCTTAATTTCGCAAAAGTCCCCTGAAAATCAAACAAGTTAATTTTGATTGATGTCCTTTATTCGTTTGTTTACCTTTTTTAAAATTAATCTGTATTTGCAAAAGTGGCGTTACTTTACTATTAACTGACTCTTAATAAACTTAACCTTTTTAGTCTATTAATATATGAAGTTAAATAATTTACGCTTGTTTAACAACTTCAACCATTATTTAATGTTTTACTCTTGCATTAATTGTTATGATTCCATATAATATATATCGTGCATCAAATAATGCGGGTGTAGTTCAATGGTAGAACACTACCTTGCCAAGGTAGATATGCGGGTTCGATTCCCGTCACCCGCTCCAT
>JAAYSH010000044.1 GCA_012518415.1 Erysipelotrichaceae bacterium
GCTGTTGTTTGAATTCTAAATACGATGTCAATTACTCCTGCTTCTAGCGCAAGTGGTTCAAGTTCTACTGTTACATAATTTGCACTTGGCGCTAAAAATTCATTCGCTAATTCAACATCGTTTTGAATGACGCGGATTGAGGTAAATTCTGAGTTAGCGATGCTGTAATCACCGCCAGTAATATCATAAGATAGTAAATAATTTCCAGCTTGTTCGATTGTGACAGTTTGTGTGATTGTAAAGTCATCTGCTTCGCTACTTCCGTGCCAATAGTTTAGTCCGTATGAACCAGTTCTTGCACCATCACTATTGAATTTTAAGTTCTCACCCCATTCGTTAGCATTCGCGACACCTGCAAATACCCAGGCGCTTTGATTAGCGAAATCTCCACCTACAGCACCTAGTTGTTCAAAACCACCATCAACGATTAAGTTTTCTGCAACTTCAACAGGTTTTACGTCGCCTGCAGTTAACTTAATGTCATCTAAATAACCCCAGTTCACATTGCCATCCGCACCGTAAAATGAGAGTTTTAATGTAAATGTTGTACCTACTTGTTCATAAACGATGTAGTTAGTTGTGTAACCACCACCGTTAACGATAATATCACCGTTTAATGAGGAATACTCGGTTCCGTTAATAGTTGCTTTAACTTCAGTAAGTGCTCCAACGATATCAAATTGTAGTGTATAAGTACCATCAATTAAATCTTTGTCTTCGAATGTATAACTTAATTCAAAATCAATTAAACTTGATGTTAATCCTTCAACATAATCTCCGGTCCAAAGTTTAATTTGTAAGTCTTCTTCACCACGGTCGGCATCAGCTTCTGGTTCTTGGTGTAAGCTTGCCGTTGGTCCACTAAAGACCCAGCGATCTAAATTACCTTCAAATGTTCCGTCAATGTTAAATAATTCAAACGGTGTTTGTTCTGGCTTCGGTGCGGCAGTAACTGTGACATTAAATGTGGTTGAAGCATCGATGTTATCTCCCCGTGCTTCAACTTTTGCGGCTCCTTCTGCGAGCGCTAATAAGACATCATTTGCATTAATTTGTACAAATTCACCTCCCTCGACAATTGTAAATGTTAAGGTATCGACACTTGTAACCGGTTCGAATGTAACTAATGAATACAAGTCAACAAACTCACCTTCAATTAATGTAATATCTTGAATTGTTATTTTTGCCTCTAGTTGTTCGCTTTGACCCTCGGAAGGTTGTTCACTTGGGTCACCACCGCATGATGCTAGTGGTAGAGCTAAAAGCAAACTTAAACTTAATAATCTCTTGGATAATTTCATCTTTAATAACCTCCTTAATATTTATTATCCCTTTACCGCTCCAGCGGTAATTCCTTGTACCATAAATCTTTGTAGAGCAATGTATAAAATAACGATTGGAATCGCAATTAATACACAACCTGCCGCAAACATAGTGAAGTTTTGCACAACACCGTAATCGGTTGAAACCATATTATACAAACCAACTGCGACAGTCATTTCATTTGTATCTTGTAAGATTAGACCAGCTAAAATGTAGTCATTCCACGGAGACATAAAGGCCGTTAAGGCTGTATAAACTAAAATTGGCTTTGCTAGTGGTAAAAAGATTTGGAAAAAGACACGTGTTTGACCTGCACCATCAATTTTGGCTGCATCATCAATTTCAGAAGAAATCGTGTCAAAATATCCTTTTGATGTGAAAAACCCTAGTCCCGCACCAGCGACATAAACAAGTAGCAATGAGAATTTATTATTAATAAGACCAAACAAATCAAGAATAAAATAAATTGCAACCATCGCCATAAACCCAGGGAACATTCCTAAAATTAGCGAAATATTCATTAATGGTTTTCGCATTTTAAAGCGAAGTCTAGAAAGTGTATATGCGGTTAAAATTGTAAAAAACGTTGTCAAAACCATATTCAAAAGCGCTATTTCAAGTGTATTTAAGACCCAGCGGACATAGTTGCGATTGGATGTTACCTTAAATAATTGTATGAAATGCTCAGTCGTATATTCGGTTGGGAAGAAAGTCGCACTTGAAAGACCTGGTGATTTTTTAAACGCAGTTAAAGTCACCCACACAATCGGAATCAGCCAGATAAAAACAAGAATCACGATTAATGTATGTGAGGCTGCGCTTGAGAAAAACTTTCTTCTTCGTGCGCTTTTAGTATATGGTTTGTTTTGTGCCATTATCTAAATGCATCCTCCTCTTTATATGCTGTTGATCTTCGATAAACAACTAAGGAAATCGAAGCTGAAATAATAAACATAATAATTCCAATCGCTGAGGCAATATTGTATTGCGAGACGTTTGTTTGATACATTGTTAGTTTATATAACCATGTAATTAAAATATCGGTGCCCCCTGCACTTCCGCCCATACCAACTCCACTTGGTCCGCCTTGATTAAGCAACCAAATAACATTGAAGTTATTCATATTGTGAACAATTCCAGTAATAATAACTGGTGTTGTCATATACCAAATGTAGGGGAAAGTAATTTTGCTAAATTGCTGTCTTCTTGAGGCTCCATCTAATGCTGCTGCTTCATAGTAATCTTTGGGGATATTCATTAATAGCCCGCTCATAAGCAACATATTAGAAGGTATTCCAACCCACATATTAATTAATACAATTAATATTTTCGCACTCGTCGTATTACCCCAAAAATCAAAGCGTTCACCGATAATATTCCAATTCAATAGTAATGTATTTATTGGTCCCCACTTATCAAACATCGAATACATAACTCGTAGTGAGATAAACTGGGGAACTGCGAGAGAAATTACAAATAAGGACCGCCATAACCCTTTATATTTAACAAATTTATTATGGAGAAGTAAGGCGAGTAATAAGCCTCCAAAATATGTAGTAAATGTCGCAAGAATCGCCCACAAAAACGTCCATTTCGTTACATTAATTAAAGCGCGAAGATTTGTTGTCGTCCCAAATAAATCACGAAAACTTTGGAAGCCGGTCCATTCAAACCGCGTTTGGCCAACCGATTGGGCCATATTGAAGTTAGTAAAAGCAAGTAAAATCATAAATAGAAGCGGAATAACCGTGAAGACAAGTGCCCCTAAAACAGGAACAATTAAACTTACGCGGTAAAACTTATCTTCATTTAATTCTTGCGCCTCTTCTTTAGTCGATAAGATTTTTTTACCTGCAACAATGCGCATCTCATTTCTAAGCGCGCTTTTTTGCGAATAAATATAATAGAAAACAAAAAATAAGGTTAGAACAACCGTTAAAACACCGTATATTACTACTTGCCTGCGATCGCCAACATATGAACCGAGCAAAATTAAATTTTGCATACTATTCCAGCCAAAGAAAATAACGTATAGCAAATAAAATATTTGTCCGACAGCATAAAAGATACCCCGGACAAACTGCTTCCGGAATAAATGCTCAAATCCCATTAAAACGAAATTAAATGAAAGCAAAACCCGCCCCTTTTTGGTTGATTGCGTATATGTATTACCAAAGTCATACCAATAACGGCGGTCACGATTTTTAAACTCTTTGTATTTTTTTGCAAAGTAACTTTTTGGTAGAGGTCGTCCTTCCTTACTAGCAACGATTATTTTACTTAAGTAAGAGTTAGAAAAATACCAAAAGACCACTGTAATCCCAATAATTATAAGTGCTAGTAGGGGGAGGGAAATATAATCGACTTTAACTAACCCAAATAAGTGTTTGTAACCTGCAAGGGAGAAATATACCCAAAATAGTAATGTAACTAATAAATGAGTAATGCCTTTAGATATTTGTTTGTAAATTAACAAACCTACCCCAGGAATAATCGCATTAGTAATAATTGCAGATCTGCCCTTTGGATCATTTAACTTCCATAAAGATTGGACACGCTTAAACGGCGCAACAAAGCGGTCCCATCTTGTTGGGTTTAGTGGTTGCTTATATAGTTGGACAGATCCCTTTTTCATATAACTCCTTATGCGATTTTGTTTTTAATTGATTGTGTTGCTCTTGTTAAGATTGCTTCGACACTTTCATTTGTGGCATTATTGCTTAAATTCCAAATTTCAGTAACCGCATCATTCATCTCAGCCCAGTATGAGCCCATCGCCACGATATTTGGCATCGTGAGACTTTGTTCGAGTGAAGCTTGGAAAACCACTGCTTCTTCATTTTTA
>JAAYSH010000045.1 GCA_012518415.1 Erysipelotrichaceae bacterium
ACATCGACATCAATACCGTTGTGCTTCTTAATATAATTAGCAAGTTTAACTTTATTATTATGTTTAATTTCATGAATTCGCTTTAAGACGTCTTCATCATCAACGAACTTTTCAAATTCACTGATTTTACTCATATCATAAATCCAGTCGTCACCGATTTTTTCACTAATAAGTGCGGATAATTCAGGATTTGCGTAAAGTAACCAGCGTCGGTGGGTAACACCATTTGTTTTGTTATTAAACTTCTCAGGGAATAAGGCGTAGTATTCCGGGAAAGTTTGGGTTTTTAAAATTTCGGAGTGAAGCGCGGCGACACCGTTAACACTAAAGACAGTGTAAAGTGCTAAATTCGTCATATGGATCATACCATCACGAAGAATTGCCATATTCGCTTGCGCTTGTTCACTTATACCTTTTTCGTTGAAATAAAGTTTGGAACGACGGTGAATTTCTTCAATAATCATGTAGCATCTTGGTGTAATTGTTTGGACAAAGCGAATTGGCCATTTTTCAAGTGCTTCGATCATGACGGTGTGGTTTGTATACGCCATTGTTGAAGTTACTTGATCCCAAGCATCATCCCAACTCATTTCATAGTCATCCATCATAATCCGCATTAATTCAGGGATTGCTAAAATTGGATGCGTATCATTTAGTTGGAAGACGTATTTATCTTTAAAGTTACTCAAAGTTTTGTATTTGCGGTAGTGACCACGGATTGCACTTTGTAATCCAGCAGAAACAAGGAAGTATTGCTGGCGTAAGCGGAGCATTTTTCCGTGTTCAGTCGTATCATCTGGATATAATCCGTGACATAATTCTTGGAGTGTCCGTAAGTATTCTTCAAAACTTATATTTGTTGGTAAGTTTTCTTCACTTGGTTCAGCACTCCAAAGTCTTAAGTTATTTGCGACTCCGTTTTTATAACCGACAACACTCATATCATAAGGTACGGCTTTAACATGAATCGCATCGACGGTGCGAATACCATATGTGCCATCTTCTTTTGGATAAGTTTCAGCATGGCCATAAAATTGAACTTCAACCGCGTGTTTAGGTTTTCTTACTTCCCAAACGTTACCGTTGACTAACCACTGGTCTGGTACTTCAACTTGGGCACCTTTTTCAATTTTTTGTTTAAAAAATCCGTATTCATAGCGAATTGTATTACCGTGGCCAGGGAGGCCAAGTGATGCCATTGAGTCAATAAAACAAGCGGCAAGTCGGCCTAAACCACCATTACCTAATCCGGCGTCTGGTTCTTGGACTTCAAATTCATGAATGTCTAAACCTAAGTCCTCTAAACCTTCTTTAATTACACCATAAATACCGAGGTTTTGAATATTATTAATGAATAAACGACCAATTAAAAATTCCATTGAGAAATAAACTAATTGACGCTTCCCTTGGCGATATGTCGCTTCACGTGTATTTCGCCAGTCATAGTTAGCATAATCGCGGACCATTGTTCCTAAAATATCATAACGTTCAGTCGGGTGTGATTGTTCAACTGTTCGTCCGTATTTTTCAACAAGCCGCTGTAAAAACTCTTGTTTAAAAGTTTCTTTTGAATCAAACATATTACTAGTTATTTTTTTCATCTAATTACTCCTTATATTTTATTTAGTTATGCGGATCGTCTAATTTTAAATTTAACGAGACGCTTTTTCTAACTTTTGTTGTTGTTTTCCGTTTTCTTACAGGTTTTGTTTTTTTTGGTTGCGCCTTTTTTGCTTCTTCCTTAAGCGCATTTTCTTTTTCTTGAAGTGCGAGTGCTTCTTCAATTGCTTCATCAGTAATTAAAAACAAAGTCGATTCATCAATCGGCGGTAATTCGGGGACGAGGTCCTCTTCAACCATCCGGTCGTATTTAAAAATTGCCGCGCCGTAAGAAGCGAGCTTAATCGTCATTGATGAATAACGATTTTCTGGTCCATGCCAGGGGTTTGTTTTAATTTCTAAACCATTATATTGGTTCCAACCACCATAAACATCTTTATCGGAGTTAAAGATTTCTCGGTAGTAACCTGCTCGGTTTAAACCAATTTGAAACTCGTCATAGTAATTTGAGGTCATATTAAAGACAAAGACGAGGTGAGAATCACCGTATCTTCGTTCAAAGGCAAATACGGATTGATTTGCATTATCAACCATAAGCCAATTAAAGTGGGCCGGGTTATATTCTTCAACATGAAGTGCAGGTTCAGCTTGATAAATTAAGTTCAAATCGCGGATAAGTCTTGAGACACTGTCATGTTTTGGGAATGTTTTTAATTCCCATGGGAGTGAGCGGTTTTCATTCCATTCATCAAATGAAGCGAGTTCATTACCCATGAAATTGAGTTTTTTCCCTGGATGTGCCATTTGGTAAGTATATAAGTTTCTTACTAAGGCGAACTTTGTATCATAATCGCCCCACATCTTATTTATAATAGTTCCTTTACCGTGGACGACTTCATCGTGTGATAGTGGTAAAAGGAAATTTTCGCTATAAAAATAATGCATCGAGAATGTTAGTTTATGGTGATCATAACTCTTATAAATTGGATCAAGTGCATAGTACTTTAACGTATCATTCATCCAACCTAAGTCCCATTTATAATCAAAACCTAATCCGCCCCAAGCGAGTGGTTTGGTGACGCCACTATAATCACTACTATCTTCAGCGATCATCATTACTTGTGGATGCCGTAAGTGAATTTTGCCGTTTAACCGTTTTAAAAATTCAGTTCCACCACTATTTTCTCCGCGGCTACGGTCGCCTTCCCAGAAAATACAGTTACTAACAGCATCAATGCGAATACCATCGAAATGGAAGTATGTAAGGAAATAGTTAACCGCACTCATTAAAAATGAACGGACTGGGTCTTTACCTAAGTCAAATTGCGGTGATCCCCACTGTGAGTAAGTGTTGCGTGGATCGCTATATTCATACATATGTGTGCCATCAAAATTAACTAAGCCGTAGTGATCACTAGCAAAGTGAACGACGACAAAGTCTAAAATAACTCCAATACCTGCTTGGTGGAGTCGGTCAACAAATGACATTAATTGTTTTGGATTGCCGTAGCGGCTATCAACACTATAAAAGCCAGTTGCTTGATAACCCCAAGAACCATCAAATGGATATTGGGTAATTGGCATTATTTCAACGTGGGTATAACCCATTTCTTTAACGTAAGGAATTAAATAATCGGCGACTTCTTCATAGGACGGATAGCGCCAGCCATCAACTTTTCCTTTCCAAGAGCCGATATGTAATTCATAAATACTCATCGGTTTATCGAAGTTGCGGTCACGTGTTTCCATCCATTCTTGGTCGTGCCAAATAAAGCCTTCGATATCAAATGTTCTTGAACAAGATTCCGGCCGTAATTCACTAAAAAAGGCGAATGGGTCAGCCTTGTCAACGTATTGTCCTTGAGCATTTAAAAAGTGATATTTGTAAGATTGATATTCTTCAACATTAGGGATTGTTACTTCCCAAACACCAGAATCATCAATCTTATTCATATTATGAGCGCCTGGTTGCCAATCATTAAATTCACCAATAACACTAACATCGCTTGCCATCGGTGCATAAAGGCGGAAGGTCGCTACCTTTCTTGTCTTCTCTTCATTTGTAGAAGGGTCGATATATTTTTCATCATGAAAGTGACAGCCAAAGTATTGAAAAGCATCAATTGTTTGACCAGTCAAATAATCATAAAGTAGTCCGTAAGCCATAGCAAAATAACTCCTTTCTCGATGGCTATATTATAGCCAATTTTCTTTCTTGTTTAAAGTAAAGAACGCGCGATTAAGTAATAGTGAAGTTGAAAATGAACGATTTTAAGTAGGTGTTTTATTTAGGTAAGGTAAATATGTTTGATTGTTAGCGAGATTATTAAATTAGCAAAAATGATGTTTTTACTTATTTAAGTAAAAATATTCTGCACTTAAAGGTGAAGTTAATCGCTAAATAAGACTTAGGAGTATTGAAAATTCGTGCACGATAACTTAAAATCGATATTGGAGGATTAGTTAAGATGAGTAATAAAATTATGGTTGTTAATGCGGGGAGTTCTTCGCTTAAATTTAAATTGTATGAAATGCCAGAAGAAAAAGTTTTAACCCAAGGTATTTTTGAACGAATTGGCCTAGAAGAAGGGATTTTTCAAATTGAAGTCGCGGGTGAAAATAAAAAGGAATATTTACAACTTCCTAATCATGCGGTCTGTGTTACCCATTTAGTTAAAGTCTTAGTTGAGGAAGGTATCGTTAGTGATTTAAATGAAATTACTGGGGTTGGCCACCGGGTTGTCCAAGGTGGTAAATACTTTAGCGATGCGGCTTTACTTGATGAAAAAAGTGAGAATTTAATTGAAATGATGAACTCACTTGCACCGCTGCATAATCCGGCTCATTTAATTGGAATTAGAGCGTTTAAAGAAGTATTGCCTAATGTTAAAATGACGGCAACATTTGATACGGCTTATCATCAATCAATGGAGATGGAAGACTACTTATTCCCAATTCCTTATGAATACTATGAAGATTATGATATTCGTCGCTACGGGGCACATGGTACTTCACATCACTATTTAGCACTTGAAGCAAAAAATCATGAATTAAAAGACAGTAAATCTCAGCGTGTTATAACTTGCCACATCGGTAGTGGTGCCTCAATTACTGCTTCTAAGGACGCAAAATGTGTTGCAACTTCAATGGGACTTACTCCTCTTGGGGGAATTATGATGGGAACTAGATGCGGTGATATTGATCCAAGTGTATATAAATTCATTGCTGAATATACAAACCAAAGCATTGATGAAGTGTATGATACGCTTTATAAAAAGTCTGGTTTAATCGGTGTTTCCGGAGTGTCTAGTGATACGCGTGATATTGAAGCGGCAATTAAAAATGGTGATAAACGCGCACTTGCTGCGGCAAAGTTATTTGCCCGGCGCATCGCTGATTATATTGGTCAATACTATATCCGACTTGGTGGTGCGGATTTAATTGTTTTCTCCGCTGGTATTGGTGAAAACTCACCTTATTTCCGTAAGCTCGTTGTTGATAATATTGCTAGTGCGCTTAATCTTCGACTAGATGAGCAAGCAAATAAATCATCTAACCGAGAACGCGGGATTATTTCCACACCTGATTCAAAGGTTAAGGTAGCAATTATTCCTACTGATGAAGAAATTATGATTGCCCGTGATTGTATAAGAATTTTAAACTTAAATTAATGAGGAAAAACATATGGAATCGCTCATTCATTTATATAAAATCGGCCGCGGGCCTTCTAGTTCACATACAATGGGACCAATCGCTGCTTTAGAAACATTTATAAGTAAATGTCCTGATGCAAATTATTATGAAATTACTTTATATGGCTCACTTGCTTTAACGGGTGAGGGGCATTTAACTAATGTCGCTCTTTTAGATGTTTTAAATGAACATAATTTAAATGGTGACATTGTTTTTAATTATGATTTATTTGGGTTAACGCATCCAAATACATTAAAAATAACCGCATTTGATGAAGATAAGATGGAGATTACTTCTTCGACTTACTTTTCAATCGGCGGAGGCAATATTATTGAAGACGGAATTGAACTGAATCCGCTTGAGGATGATGTTTATCCATTTGAAAACTTTGAACATATTAAACAATATTGCCGTGACCGTAAACTTAGTCTTGTCGATGTTGTTAATAAGTTTGAAGGTGAATATATCAATGAATATTTAAGTTTAATTTATCAAACGATGAAACAAAGTATCGAGCGAGGCTTAAATACAAGTGGTTATTTACCTGGACGGCTTCAATTGCAAAGAAAAGCTGCGACTTTATATAATGCGCCGAAGTGCAAAGAAAGTTCACTTGAAACAAAAAGGCGCCTAATTTTTGCTTGTGCATATGCGGTCGCAGAAGAAAATGCAAGTGGAGGTGAAGTTGTTACTGCTCCTACTTGCGGGAGTGCGGGTATTTTGCCTGCAGTTTTACTCCATGAGCAACTCTCGAATAATTTTAGTGATGAACAAATTGTTGATGCGTTGAAAGTTGCTGGATTAATTGGCGTGACTGTTAAGCAAAATGGCTCAATTAGTGGCGCGGAAGCTGGTTGTCAGGCTGAATGCGGTGTGGCGTGCGCGATGGCAGCAGCGGCACTTGCATATTTAAATGATTTATCACTTGATGAAATTGAATACGCTGCTGAAGTTGCACTTGAACACCATTTAGGACTAACTTGTGATCCAGTTGGCGGTTATGTACAAATACCTTGTATTGAAAGAAATGCGGTATGCGCTACTAGGGCGTTTGATGCGGTTTTAATTGCTCGACATTTAACAAGTAATCGCCGCGTTTCACTTGATGATATTATTGCGACGATGTATGCGACGGGCCAAGATATGAATCCCCATTACCGCGAGACTTCTTTGGGCGGAATGGCGAAGGTTATTAAGGTTTAAAACTTGCACTTCTACCTTTTTTAGCATATCCTTTAATGTTTTAAGGAGGTAAGTAACATGAAGAAAACAAATCCACTTCTAATTGATACGGGAGCACCCTGGCTTCCTATTTATAAAGAAATTTATTCATTAATCGAGGACTATGAGCGAATTTTTATTGTGGCGCACACAAAGCCTGATTATGATGCTTTAGGTAGTGCTTTTGGTTTAGCAAAAACACTTGAAGATATTTTTCCAAATAAGGAAATTGTTGTCGGTGGAGAAGATCACTACTTTTATTCAGGTAAATTATATCCAAAAATTGAAACTAAAAATAATGAATGGTTTAGCGAAAAATTTTTAGGTATTGCGGTTGACTGTGCTAATAGTGACCGGCTTGGTGATAAGCGTGTCTTAAAAGGTGATAAAGTTATTAAAATTGATCACCATCCCCCAGTTGAGCAATACGGTGATGTTAATTTAGTTATTGAAAATATGATTTCTTGTGCAGAAGTTATCGTTTCACTTTTAATTAATTACGAAAAGTTTGAACAGTTCACTAAAGATGCAGCGATCTTTTTATTTAGTGGTGTTGCAGGTGATTCTGGCCGGTTTAAATATGCAAATACTTCCGCCCATACATTCGCAGTCGCGGCGGAGTTATTATCTACTGGTGTTGATTTAAGTAAAGATATATACGAAAAAATGTATGTCCAAACAATCGGAGATTTAAAGTTAGTTAGTTATATATTAAATAACTTTATCATTACTCCTAAAGGTGTTGCCTATTATGTTATTCATGATGAAGAGTTAGTTAAACTCGGTGTTGATCCTAACCATGCAAAGTCAAAAGTAAATATGTTTAATGACTTAGAAAACGTTCATATTTGGTTTTCGGTTAATGAGGATAAAGAAGACGGTATTTGGCGTATTTCGCTTAGGTCAAAACATATTCCAATTAACGGAGTTGCTGCAAAATACGGCGGGGGCGGCCATGACCGGGCGAGTGGATGTCAAATTAATAAACTTAGCGAACTTGAACAGTTTGTTCAAGATTTAGAAGTATTAATTTAACTAACTAAAAAAATAGTAATGTAAAAAACCGACCTAAATTACTCGTCGGTTTTTGTTTGAAATCAAGAATTAACACGCGCCATTATGGTATACTTATTATTAGGTGAAATTATGAACTTTGTGCCTTTACATATTAAAACTGGTTATACGTTTTTATCTTCTGCTCTTAATATGGAGCGGCTCTTTAAGATTGTTGATAAAACTAAAGTAAAAGCACTAGCGATTACTGATTCGAACTCGTTATACGGCTTAGGAGAATTTGCTAAATTCGCCTCTAGTCGCGGCGTTAAACCTCTATTTGGAATGGATTTAAGTTTTGAGGAGCTTACTTTTACTTTAATTGCTAAAAATGAGCAAGGTTATTTAGCTTTACTCGACTTAAGTTATTTAGTTAATACTAGTGAAATTGATTTAAATAATTTTATAAGTCTAAGTGAGCATTTAGTCGTTATTTTGGGGTCGCATCAAGAAAAGTTACTTGACTTATATAATGAAGGTGAAAGTAAATTAGCGAAATTTCTTGCAAAGTTTACCCCGAAGTTACCATCATTTTATCTTGGTTTAGAAATTAATGCTTTTAGTGATATTTTTTTTGCAAATCAAATAAGAGACTTTGCGAGTAAGTACGCATATGAGACGCTTGCGTTTCCGCTTTTAAAATATGAGTTACCTGAAGATGAGATTGTTATTCAAATAACTGATGCGATTAAGCACTCATATACGCTTGAGCGAACTGATCAAAAAGTAAACGGAAAATATTATGTGCTTACTAATCAAGAATTAGAAAATTTTTATAGTGAAACTGAAATTAATAAGACGGGTGAAATAGCGGACTTATGTAATGTTAATTTTAATCAGGTGCGGGGTAGTTTACTTAAATTCCCACTTCCTGAAGGAGAGACTTCTACTTCTTATTTAAAAAAGCAAGCTTATGAAGGCTTAAAATACCGCGGTATTGATCTAAGTAATAAAGATTATATTGAGCGACTTGAATATGAGTTAAAGATGATTAATGCGCTAGGATTTAATGATTACTTCTTGATCGTTCAAGATTACGTTTTATTTGCTAAAAATTCAGGTATATTAGTTGGCCCAGGTCGCGGTTCAGCGGCAGGGTCGCTTGTTTGTTACTGCTTACAAATTACTGAAATTGATCCGCTTGTTGAAGGATTATTGTTTGAGAGGTTTTTAAATCCAGAGCGACAAACTATGCCTGATATTGATATCGACTTTGCTGATTACCGCCGTGATGAGGTTGTTAATTATTTAAAAGAAAAATACGGGGAAAACCGTGTCGCACATATTACAACTTTTCAAACAATTGGAGCGAAGCAATCTTTGCGCGATATTGGTAGAGTTTATAATTATGCCACGGCTGATATTGACCGCATTTCGAATACGCTTGGTAACTCAAATTATTCACTCCATGATGCCTACAGGTATTTACCATCATTTAGAAAACTAGTTGATGATGATCCCTTTTATTTACGGCTTGTTACACTTGCGTCAAAAATCGAAGGCTTACCGCGGCAAAGCGGGTTACATGCTGCAGGCGTTATTTTAAATGAAACCCCAATTAAAGAAGGATTACCTGTTAAACTCGATGATAATAAAAATTTAGTTACCCAATATGAGATGCATTATTTAGAAGACCAAGGGTATTTAAAAATGGATATACTAGGTCTAACTAATTTAACTGTAATCGAGCAAATTTTTAATGATGTTAAGAAAAATTATGGGATAACCCTCGATTTAGATACTTTGCCTTATGAAGAGCCAAAAATTTATGAATTAATTGCTAAGGGTCAAACGATGGGATTATTCCAATTAGAAAGTAGCGGAATGAATCAAGCAATTAAGCAAGTAAAGCCAACTAATTATGATGATATTGTGGCAATTATTGCTTTATTTAGACCAGGACCTATGAAAAATATTGCAACTTATGCAAAAAGAAAAAACGGGCTTGAACCGATTAGTTATATTTCTCCTGATTTAGAACCAATCCTAGAATCTACGTATGGCATTATTGTTTATCAAGAACAAATTATGCAAATATGTCAAGTTTTTGCCGGTATGAATCTTGCAGAAGCTGACTTATTTAGACGAGCGATTTCTAAAAAGGATGCTAATTTGCTGAGAGAATTAAAAGAAGACTTTATTAGTGGTGCAATTAAATTAAATCACGACGAAAAAATTGCTAATAAGGTGTTTGATGCAATTTTTGAATTCGCTGATTACGGTTTTAATAAGGCGCACGCGGCAGGGTATGCTCGGCTTACTTGCCAAATGGGGTATTTAAAACTTCATTATCCAGCAGAATTTTATGCAGCGATTTTAGGTTCTACTTCAGTTTCTTCACCGAAGTTTCATAAATATTTGCGTGAAATTAGGCAAAGAAAAATAACACTTTTAGGACCTAATGTTAATATTTCAAGTAAGTATTTCCAAGTTCATGAAAAGGCACTTATCTTCCCGCTTTCTTCAATTAAGGGGTTGCCGCAGCTACAAGTTGAGGCAATTATTAAAGAACGTCAAAGCGGAGGTAAGTTTAGCGATTTAACTGACTTTATTATGCGGATGTATGAATATAATTTTACTCTCCTTCAATATGAACGGCTTATTGATTCAGGTGCACTTGATGAACTAGTCTCTAACCGCGAAAGTGCTCGGGTAAACTTAGCAAGACTACTTCGCTACGCTTCAATTGTAGCACCAAGTGATAATGCCCTTCAGCTCCAACTTGATAATACTCCGCCACCAAGACTTAGTGAAATCAAGACTGATTTAGTAAAAGACTTAACGAAAGAATACGATGCTTTAGGTATGATGTTAAGTGGTAATATGCTTTCTTTGAAAAAAGATATTATTGTTCAACAAAAACTTCGACCATTACGCGTTTTAGATAATGACTACTACTATCATAATGTCGTTGGAATCATCCGTGCGGTAAAAGTAATTCGGACAAGAAAAGGTGACCAAATGGCGTTTGTTAGTGTAACTGATGGGGAAAAGGAGCTCGATTTGACCGTGTTTCCTCAACTTTATCAAGATGTATTACAAATATTGACGGTAAATAATATTATTGCGGTACGGGCAAGAAGAGATAATCGCCGACCGAATAATTATATTGCCGAAACTATAAGATTACTAGAGGATGAAAGATGAAAAGACTAATTATTATTGACGGAAATTCTTTATTATTCCGCGCTTATTATGCGACCGCATATTCAGGTTCGATAATGCGGACAACTGATGGGGTCCCAACGAATGCTTTGTTTGCTTTTGCGAATATGATTGCAAAAATTGTCAGTGAATTTAAAGGTGGCGAGCATGTTTTAGTTGCCTGGGATACTGGTGAAAAAACTCTCCGTCATGAACTTGATGATACATATAAGGCAAATCGGCCTGAAGCGCCTGAAGATTTAGTTCCGCAGTTTGCCCTTGCTCGGGAGTTTTTAAATGCGGTTGGGATTAAAAACTATGAATTAGCAGGATATGAGGCTGATGATATCGCGGGATCATTAGCTAAGCGTGGTGTTAAAGACGGCTATAAAGTTGAACTTATTACATCTGACCGTGACTTTCTCCAATTAGTCGAAGGTAATGATATAATTGTTAAACTCATTAAAAAAGGCTCAGAATATGAGCTTATGAATGAGGCACAAGTTATTGCTATTTATGAAATGACTCCTAAACAAATTATTGATTATAAAGGATTACGCGGTGATCCTAGTGATAATATCCCTGGTGTGCCTGGGGTTGGTAAAGTTATTGGTACACGCTTAATTAAAGAATACGGTGATATTGAAAAAGTCATTGAAGCGGCACCAAGTAAAAAAGGCAAAGTATATGAAAATATTGTTAACCATGCTGAAGATGCAAGACTTTCAAAAAAACTAGCAACAATTATTACCGATATTGATATTCCGATCTCTTATGATGAGTTAAATTATGAAGGTTACTACTATGATGAACTGTCTGCCTTTGCTAAGCGCTATGAACTTCGGCAGTTTATGTCACGTTTAAGTGGAGATTATGAAATTAAACCTGAAGATGCATAAAGATATTATTGTCAATGAAGTAACTTCTTGCTCTTCAATTGAATTAGAGCAAATGAGTGGCGTGTATATTTATTCAAGTAATGAGGATTATCATAAGGCTGACTTACTTGGAATTGCACTTGCATCAAAAGATAAAGCTTATTATTTAAATGTTAGTGATGTTCTTAATGATAAAAAACTAATCGATTGGCTCGAAAACGAAAGGGCAAGGAAAGTTTTGTTTGATTCTAAAGCTGGAGAAGTTTTACTTTATCGCTACGGGATTAACTTAGCAGGTGTTAGTTTTGACTTACTCCTTGCAAGTTATTTGATCGATGCGAGTTTAAAAAATGATGTCCGGGGAATATTTTCTTATTTTGGTATTTCTTTAGCGCAAGATAGTTCTTCAAGGTCGCAACTATGCGGTGAAATCGCGCTTGGATTAAGTAATTTAGTTGATGATACAAAGGATAAATTAGAAGAAATTGAT